>CAZSRY010000107.1:0-5924 GCA_964609475.1 uncultured Dehalococcoidia bacterium | reverse complement strand
GGTCGCCGGCAGCGCCTACTGATGCTCAGGTGGAGAGCCCGGGGGCACGCTCCCCGCCGTCTCCGAGGGCTTCGGCCCCGGGGAGGTCGCCGGCGCGCCGACCGCCGCCTCCGTCTGTGGGTCGAAGTGAAGCGTCCGAGCTGTGTCGAACACCACCTGTATCTCCTGCCCCGACCGCGCCTTCGTCCGCGGGTCCACCCGCGCCAGGAACGGTGTCTTGTCAACCAGCAGATACAGGAGGACCTCGTTACCCATCAGCTCCATGGTATCCACAAGGGCCTTTACGGGTGCCGCCTCGATATGAAAAGGCTGGAACTCCTGATCGTGGATGTTCTCCGGTCGGATGCCGAAGACGATCTTCTTCCCCAGGTAGGGCATCAACTGGTTCGCGCTGTCTGCGGGCACCGGCATCCGAAAGCCGCCGCTGTCCAGATACATCTCCTCGCGGCCCCCCTTGATCGTCCCCTCGAAGAAGTTGATGGACGGGCTGCCGATGAAACCGGCGACGAACATATTCTGAGGCCGGTCGTAGAGCTCCTGCGGCGTGCCCACCTGCTGGAGCACACCGTCCTTCATGACCGCGATCTTGGTGGCCATGGTCATGGCCTCGACCTGATCGTGGGTCACATATATGAAGGTGGTACCCAGCCGCTCGTGGAGCTTCCTGATCTCCGCCCGGGTCTGCACCCTGAGCTTGGCGTCCAGGTTGGAAAGAGGCTCGTCGAAAAGGAAGACCGCCGGGTCGCGCACGATGGCCCGTCCCAAGGCCACCCGCTGGCGCTGGCCGCCCGATAGTGCCCTGGGCTTGCGCTTGAGCAGCTCCTCGATGCCCAGGATACTGGCGGCCTCGTTCACGCGGCTGCGGATCTCACGTTTGGGTATCTTGCGCAGAGATAGGCCGAAGGCCATGTTGTCATACACCGACATGTGGGGATACAGGGCATAGGACTGGAATACCATCGCGATGTCGCGGTCCTTGGCAGGGACGTTGTTCACCAGGCGGTCTCCGATTCGGATTTCGCCCTGAGTGATCTCATCCAGGCCGGCCAGGAGACGGAGGGTGGTCGACTTCCCGCAGCCGGAGGGCCCGACCAAGACTATGAACTCCTGGTCGGGGATCTCCAGCACGAGGTCGTCAACGGCTACCACGCTGTCAAAGCGCTTGGTCACATGGTCAAATGTCACGCTCGCCATCCTAGACCTTCTCCCAATCGCCTCAGAATCGTCCCATACTCCATTCTATCATGCTCCGGCTCCGACCGGCGCCTAGCCCTTGACGGCGCCGGCCAGGATCCCCTGGACGAAGTACCGTTGCAGGGCAAAGAAGATCACCAAAGGGAGGGCCATTGATATGAAGGCCGCCGCCGTCAGGAGTTGATACTGTGAGCCGAAGGAGCTCACCAGGTTCGTGATAGTCAGTGTCATCGGTGCCATGTTAGGGTCGCCCAGAAGGATGAGGGCTACCAGCAGGTCATTCCAGACCCAGAGGAACTGGAAGATCGCCAGGGCGGCGATCGCGGGTACTGAGAGAGGGAGAACTATGCGAAAGAAGACCCGCAGGTCGGAGGCGCCGTCCAGATAGGCCGATTCGATCAGATCCCTCGGCAGGGCTCCGAAAAAGTTGCGCAGCAGGTAGACGGCGAAGGGCAGGCCGTAGGCGGTGTGCGCCGCCCATATGCCGGTGTAGCTGCTGACACCGAAGAGGTTCCCGCCCAACACCGGAAGCTCGATGTCGGGGGTCACGTTCGTGTACAGGCGGAGCACCGGAATGAGGGTCATCTGCAGCGGCACCACCAGCAGGGCCACCATGACCAGAAAGAGCATGTTGCGGCCCGGGAAGCGCATCCAGGCGAAGGCATAGGCCGCCAGGGCGGCCACCAGGATGACGAAGATGGTGACGGGAACGGAGATGATGACGCTGTTGAAGAAGGCCCGCGCCATCCCCCGTTGCTCCAGGACGCGGCTGTAGTTGTCGACCGTGAAATCGAAGGGCTCCTTGACGGCGTTCCACCATCCGGAGGCGGCGATCGCCGTGGGGTCGCGGAAGGAGCTGATCAGGAGGGCGATGGTGGGTATGCTCCACAGCGCCGCCAGGCCGATGACGGCCAGGTGCAGCGGCATTCGGGGCGCCGCCCGCCTCAGCAAGGCCCGGCCCGCCGAGCGCGGTGACGAGCCCCCTCCGGCGGCCGTCGCAGCCTGTTGGCCCAACATCAGCGGGTCTCCTCCTGGAACTGAAAGCGGCGGATGCTGATGAGCATGATGGGGACAACCCAGAGCAGCAGCACCACGGCCAATGCCGCCCCCACGCCGAAGTCGCGGATGACGAAGGCCTCCTTGAAGAAGAGGGTGGCCACCAAGTCCGTCTTGAAACGGCCTCCCGTCATCACCCACACCAGGTCGAACTTCTTCAGGGCCTGAATGACCAGGGTGGTGGCGACGACGGCGATGGTGGGAGACAGGATAGGCAGGATAATGCGCCGGAAGACCTGCCACTCATTGGCGCCGTCCACGCGGGCCGCCTCCAGGATCTCGGTGGAGACCCCCTTCAGCCCTGCGGACAGGACCACCATGGCGAAGCCGGTCCACATCCACACTCCGACCATGATAAGGGCGAAGTTGTTGATCTGAAGCGGGCGCGGCAGCGTGGACGGCCCCCGCTCGACCAGCCATGTCTGAGGGGAGCCGGTATCCTGGAGCCAGGCGGTGGGATCGCCTCCCAGGGAGGTCACCGCCGCGTTCACCGTGCCCACGTCCGAGTTGTACTCATACATGAAGCGCCAGATGACGGCCGCCGCCACAAAGGAGATGGCCATGGGAATGAAAATTGCGGACTTGGCGACGGCCTCGTAGCGCACCCGCGCAGTGAGTACGGCGATAACGAGGCCCAGGCCGACCGTGACGATCGTGAACAGGGTGAGCCACATGATGTTGTTCAGGAGTGCCGAGTGGGTATCGCTCACCAGAGGCTGGGGGTTATCCAGGATGAATCGGTAGTTGTCCAGGCCGACGAACTCCTGGGAGCGCTTATCCAGGAGGCTCCTGCGGAAGGTGTCGATGCTGGGATAGACGAGGAAGACCCCCAGCAGGACCAGCGCCGGTGCCAGCCAGAGCCAGGGGCTCCACCATTTCCGTCCGATCATCGCCTGACCTCAGTGGGAGGGCAGCCCTTCAAGGTTGTCGCAGGCTGCCCTCCCCGGTTGTTGAATCCGCCAAAGCGGGCTGCTGGTGTCCTATTCCCCTTCTTCTCCTCGCGAGGCCTCGATATCGGTGAGGATACTGTCGAGGTCGTCCGGATTGGCGAGGTATTCCGTGACACCGACAAAAACGGCCTGCTGCAGCGCTCCACCGATGGCGTCGTCAAGGTCGAAGCGGAAGACCTCGGCCTCGGTTAGCTGCTCAGCCAGTGCCCGGGACACGAGGTCCGGGTAGGCGTCCAGGCTGACCCCCTTATTGACGGAGGTGAACCCGCCCTGGTCCACCCATATTTGCTGCCCATCGGCGCTCGCCAGGTGCTCCAAGAAGGAGCAGGTGGTCGGGTCGCTGTTGAACGCGTAGACGATGTTGGCTCCGCCGGTGACTGCGCCGCCCGGGAAGGGGAAGAAGTCGAAGTCCTCACCGGGAACGGCATCCGGGAACTGGTCCTCGATGAAGCCGGCGGCGAAGCCCCCCAGGTAGACCATGGCCGCGGTCGGTGGCGACTCAAACGGCGGGTAGGTCGCGTCCTGGAAGTTGGTGGCGTTAATGCCATCGGCGCCGCCCTGAGCCACGTATCCGTCGGCAAGGGCTATCTGGCCGAACTTCTCCCAGGCACCCTTCATCTCGTCGTCGGTAAAGGCGATCGAGCCGTCGATCACCCCGTCGTACACGTCTGCGCCGTATTCATTGAGCAGGATCTGCTGTATCCAGTCGCTTCCCGGCCAGCCGCTGGCCTCGGCGCTCTCCATACCGATCGACCATGGGGTCATGCCGTCGGCGAGGATTGCGTCGGAGAGCGAGACGAGGTCGTCGAAGCTGCTGTCGGCGGTGAGTGGCTCCCAGCCGTTGTCCTCGAACTCCTTGGGGTTGTACCAGATGGTCCCCTTAGAGTCGGCCTTCATGAAGAAGCCGTAGAGCACCCCGTCCACGGTGCCCAGGTCGATGAAGCCCTCCGGGTACTCGGCCTTTATCTTGTCCTCAAGGCCGGGGCATTCGGACAGGGGCGCTAGCTCGCCGTCGCGCGCGAACTGCTGGAATAACCCGATCTCCGCCGGTATGGCCACATCCGGCGGGTTGCCGCCCTCCACGCGCAGGGTGAGGTCGGCGGTGATGTTGCGGGTGCCGGTGAAGTCCATGCTGCCACCGGTTTCATCCTCCCATGGAGCCACCATGGCCTCGAAGCTGGTCAGCTCCTCGGCCCCCCAGATACCCAGAACATCCACCGCGCCGATCTCTCCAGTGGGGGTTACCTCCTCCCCCCCCTCCTCCTCCTCGCAGGCGACCAACACCATGGCCGCTATCGCGAGGACAACTACTAGCCAGCGTAATGCTCTGCTCTTCATTGTTGCTCCCTCCTTGCTAACTTCGCCTTGCGGACTGATACTTGAGACCATCCTGACCTCAAGTCCTCACGACGAGCAACCTTTAGCCGCGCTCTGGAACCACAACCGCCGACAGCCCAGGATCGATTCCCCAGCTCACTGGGCCAGGCAGCCGTTGGGTTCCAAGGCCGCCAAAGACCACATCGCGAGTATTATATTGCACGATCCTGAACGATTTGTGAAGCCCCCCGGCGGAGTGCCAATATCGGGTTCCTATCTGAGGACATCAGGCAGGCAGGCTATTTGGGGGCAGGCGAGTCGCAACCCCGGGAATACGAGAGAGTCCTAATGCTCTGCACCAGATCAACGGGTGGGCTGTTCCTCGGCCTTGTCCAGCTGCTCCCGTCGCGCTGCAACCTCGGCCGGTATCGAATAGAGGTAAGTGAGCAGGGCGTCGGCGAAATCGATGATCTCGGTCGCTTCCTCTTCGGACACTGACTGCCCCGGCTTCGGATGCAGCGCAAGGTTTCCCCCCAGACGGACTTCCTTTGCCCAGTCGGCCATGTCCGGCATTATCACATGCTTCTGAGCCAAATCCGCAATCTCCTCTGCCAGATTCTTCTCCTCCGCCTGACGTTCTCGGACGACAAGCTGGAGCGTGGCACGGGCCATTGCCAGTGCCGACTTCCATGCCCCGCGATTCAGGTTACTTACGGCCTCGCGGAACTCCTGTTCAAGCTCAGGCGGGAGGTGGTCAGGAACCGAGCGAGACGCGGGGTAGATATCCCACAGTTCGTTCTCTTCTCCTATCGCGACCGTGATCACGCCACGACAGCGGTCGCAAGTGAACAGGCCGAGTTGGGTTGGCCCGCCTTGTGGGTTCTTCGCCCATTGAGAGATATTCGTGAAGCGGGCAAACGTCCTACAGTGAGGGCACTCATAGGCCGAGTTCCACTTGCTCTTGAGGCGCCTTTGGAAAGCGGACATCGACTTTCACCTGGGGCAATTGACACTCTGCTATCCGTGGGAGCCGCCTTCCTTGACTTGGATCGTGGGTAACTCCCGACCGCGGCCGACTAAGCTATCGGGGTGGCAGGCTGCTCGCGGGCGGAGGCTCCGCGATGGCGGGGCTGCTGTCGTCGGCCCGACCGATCTCGACCTCGGCCGTATGCAGCTGGCGGTCGTCGACGAGCCGGATCGACCTCTCGTCCTGCTCAACGCCATCGACGACGAGGCGCACTCCGTCACCCACGCCCGCTCGTCGAACGGTGATCGCGTAGGTCGTCTCCCGGTAGCGGTAGCTGAGGGCGAACGACTGCCAGTCGGGCGGCAGGCAGGGTGTGAAGGAGAGACGGTCCACCTCCAAGCGAAGGCCGAGCAGCGACTCGACGATCAGCCGGTACATCC
>CAZSRY010000106.1:0-5927 GCA_964609475.1 uncultured Dehalococcoidia bacterium | reverse complement strand
ACGGCCAGCAGCAGCGAGGGTTCACGGGCACGGCTGACGGCGTGAAAGCCGATCGCCGCCGCCCCCGGGCGCAGCGTCTTGCGGATCCTGTCTCCCAGCTTGCTCATGATAGCCTCAGAGGAAACACGGGCAGCCCTAAACGCTACTGGCGATGATAGCCTTGTCCGCCTTGTCGGTCAAGCAGACGTTGCCCTATCCCAATCAGAGGCTTGTCGGGGGACGCACAACCGAACAACTAAGGCACGATAGCCGATGTTCCCCGCTCGATAACTGCCATAACCTAAAGGCCTTGGGGGGGTTGACAGCTCATAATTCATCGGCTACAATTGGTCTTGGGGCCGCTACGTCCGACGACGGTGCCTCTAGAAAGGTGATGGCAACATGAGTTTTGAGCTTTTCAAAGAACGGGGTGGCAGGGCTCGGTATTCGTTTCCTGTCATAACGCTGCAGGCTTCAGGCGGTATGGTGATCAACGATAAGGCGTACGAATCACTTGGTAAGTCCACTCACATTCTGTTATACTACGACAAGAAGGAACAGAAGGTGGGCCTGAAGGGCTGCAGCAGTGACCAGTACGCTTTTCCGTTGAGACGGGGTGGCGGCGGTACAGCGTGGTCCGCGTCCGTCAAGTCATTCTTGATCTACCACAACATTGATCGGCAGCAGACAAGGCGGTTTAGGCTTGACAAGGACCGTGAGAGTGGGCTGCTGGTTATGGATCTCAAGGAACCGATAGCGACGATGAAGGCACGTAGCAGGGGCGGGCGTACGCCGGGGAAGACAGGCGTTGCGCCTGCTGAGCCAAGTGGATAAGGAGACCGGCAGCGGCTGGCACATCAGGCGCTGTGCCCGTAACCTAGCTTCCAGCTAGGCGGGGCAAAGCCTTCCGGGAGTAGCTGAAGACCCATCTTACCACCCAGGTAAGCAAGTTGGAACTCCCCCGGGAGGCTCGGTCTCTTCTAATCTATTGTACGATATCTCCCGCGTTACGTCCAGGCAGAAACCTGATCGGTAGCCCGCAGAGAATATGTGGGGGTCAGGCTCTCCTCCGGCCCCCACCGCTGATCAAAGCTCGGGCATCTCCTACGACTTCAGCTTCTTGCAGGCCTCCAGCAGGGGCGGCATCACCTTCTTGTAGTCCTCAACGATGCCGAAGCGCGACGCCTTGAATACCGCCGCGTCCGGGTCCTTGTTGATGGCTACTATGTTCTTGGAGCCGGTGCAGCCCGCCATGTGCTGGCTGGCGCCGGAGAGGCCGATCGCGAAGTACAAGGTGGGGCCCACTATCTTGCCGGTAAGGCCGATCTGCTCCGCCACCGGCCGCCAGCCGCTGTCGCAGGCTGTCCGGGTAGCGCCCACGGCGCCGCCGAGCACTGCGGCCAGCTCCTCCAGCACAGCGAACCCCTCGGCACTGCCGATGCCCCGACCACCACAGACCACGACGTCCGCATCCTCCAGGCGGATCCCCTCGGCCGCTACCTCCTCATGGGCGGTTATCTTGTCCCGGATGGCGCCCGCGTCCAGGCCGGCATCCACCTTCGTCACCTGACCCTGGCGGGAGTCATCACGCTCCAAGGGGTCCTGGGCCTTAGAGCGAATCGTGGCTATGGCCGGTGAGGTGTTGAACGAATGGACAGCGCGGGCGTTGCCGCCGTAGCAGGGTCGCTCCACTACCAGCTTTCCGTCCTGGGCAGACAAGTTGATGCAGTCCATAGCCGCTGAGGTGCCCAGCCGGAACGCCAATCGCGGCACCAGGTCTCGCCCCAGGTCGGTCTGGCCTGCCAGGATAACGTCCGGGCTTGCCTGGCCGCAGACCCTCTCCATAGCCGCGATGTAGCTGTCGGTACCGTACTTCTCCAGGAGGGGGTCATCGACCACGTAGACCTGGTCGGCGCCAAAGGCGATAAGCTCGTTGGCCAGACCCTCCACACCCGAGCCCAGCAGGGCCGCCTGCACCGGCTTGTTCATCTCAGCGGCCAGGCGCCGTGCTGCTCCCAGGACCTCCGTGCTGATGGGCGCCACAGCGCCGCCACTCACCTCGGCTATTACCAGAATTCCGCTTGAGTTCGACATCGCTAACTCTCCTTACGTATTGGTGAGACAAGGACTAGATGATCTTTTCCTCACGCAGGCGCTGTGCCAGCCTCTGGGCGCCCTCCTCAGGCGTCTCGGCCTCCATTATCTCGCACTCTATCTCGCTCACCGGCTGGTAGAGGCGATCCAGGTTCAGGCGCACACCCTGAGCGCCGACCTGCGAGGCATCCACGCCGATGTCAGCCGCGGCCCAGACATCCACCTGCTTTCGCGCCGCCTGCATGATCTGCTGAAGCTTGGGATAGCGCGGCTCGCCCAGCTCGTTGCTGATCGTCACCACACAGGGCAGTGGAGCCTCCACAGTGTCGTAGCCCTCCATGAGCACTCGCTCCACCACCACCTTGCCGTCCTGAACAGCGGCCGACTTGGCCAGGCTGACGCTGGCGATCCCCAGCAGCTCTGCCAGGCCGGAGCCGACTACCCCCATGTCCCAGTCAGTAGCCTGGCGGCCGCAGAGAACCAGGTCGAAGTCGCCTATCTTCTGGATCGCCTTCGACAGCACCAGGGCGGTGGTATAGCTATCACCGTTCTCGAAGGCATCATCGGTGAGCCGAATGCCTTCGTCGGCGCCCATCGCCAGGCTGTGCTTGATGACATCGTGGACGGCGGCCGGACCCATACTGACGACGGTGATCTTCCCCTCGCCGAGTGCGTCCTTGATGCGCAGGGCGGCCTCCACAGCCAGGGCGTCGAACTGGCTGATGATCGGCTCCACCCCCGCCGCAAGAACGACCTTCTTGGCCGCCTCGTCGACCTTGAAGGCAGAGGCGGGAGCCTCCGGGTCTGGCACCTGTTTGACACAGGCAATCATGTGCAATGGCATGGGGTTCCTCCTTAGTTCGGTTTCACGACGTTGACGTGTTCCATTGACAAGTCCAGTTTTAGTTGTTTTCGCGCCAAAAGGTCAAGGGCTGGCCGCGCCCCCTTCATCCTCTGCCGACGGAGGCGACTCCGCCGGCGGCGACGACGCTGCCGCCCTCGCCTCAGCACCGACGGCAGCCTCGAGTAGCTCAGCTATGTCCAGGGTGCGCATCCGCTTCTCCTCGTCGGGCTCCAGGCTGGGTATCCCATCCTCAAACATCTGAATGCAGAAGGGACAGGCCGTCGCCACCACCTGGGCGCCGGTGGCCATCGCCTCCTCAGTGCGGGCGTGGTTGATGTGCCGGCCCTTGCTTTCCTCCATCCACATATGACCACCACCGGCCCCGCAGCAGAAGGTCGTCCTCCGCGCCCTCTCCATCTCCACCAGTCGCGCGTCGGGCAGGCTGGCGATGACGCGGCGCGGCGCCTCCATGATATCGTTGTGGCGCGCCAGATAGCAGGAGTCGTGGTAGACGATCGTCTGCGCCACCCCCTGCTTCGGCTGCAACCTGCCCTCCCGGACAAGCTGCGCCAGCAGCTCGCTGTGATGGACGACCTCGAAGTGGCCATCGAACCGCGGGTATTCGTGGCGCATGGTGTTGTAGCCATGGGGACAGGCAGTGATGATCTTCTTCACTCCCTTCCCCTTCATCACCTCGATGGCCTGCTGCGCCTGCATCTGGAACAGGTACTCATTCCCCAGCCGCCGCGCCGGGTCGCCGCAGCAGGTCTCCTCCTCTCCCAACACGCCGAAGCTGACCCCCGCCTGCGTCAGCAGTCTCGCCAGGGCCTGGGTGATGGGCACGTTGCGCTCGGACAGGGAGCCCGTACAGCCCACCCAGAGCAGGTACTCCTGCTCTCCGTCGAACAGGGGCACGTCCAGGCCCTCCATCCAGTCGGTGCGGCTGAAGGTCGTGCCCCGCCAGGGGTGACCGCGCTGCTCCAACTGCATGAGCGTGGCCTGCGCCGTCTCCGGCATCCGCGCCTCGTCCATCACCAGATAGCGGCGCACGTCGATGATGGTCGGGACGTGCTCGATCGTGACCGGGCACCAGTACTGGCAGGAGCCGCAGGTCACGCAGTCCCATATGGAGTCGAACCCCATGGTATCGACGAGCCCCGGGGGCTCCTCGCCGTCCTTCTGGATCGATGGCCTGGCCATCAGGACAGAAAGCATCGTCGGCGTGTTGGCCAGGAGCACGACACGGCCGGAGTGCTGGATCTCCTTGGGCGAGAGCTCCTTGTCCGTCAGATAGGCGGGGCAGTTGGAGGAGCAGCGCCCGCACTCGGTGCAGGTGTAGAAGTCCAGCAGTTGCTTCCAGGTGAAGTCGGTGACCTTGCCCACGCCGAAGGTCGCCCCCTCCTCGGCCGCCTCCATCATCGCCTCGATGTCGATGGGCTGGAGAACGCCCGTCGGCTCGTAGCTGCGGAAGAAGACGTTGAACGCCACCGTGATGACGTGCGAGTGCTTGGAGAAGGGCAGGAAGTTCAGGAAGGCCAGCAGGATGATGAGGTGGGCAAACCAGGAGAACGCGTGGAGCCCCTCGGCGACATTGCCCCCGAGCCCCACCGTATCCCACAGGTTGGCGAGGCCGAAGGCCACGAAGGAGAAGTAGTCCTGGTCCCCGCGCTCCATGAATATCTCCAGGCTGTTGCCCAGGATATCGGTGACCATAAGAAAGAAGATCAGGCTGAGGATGACCCAGGCGTCCCAGTTCAGGGTGAGGCGCGGCGGCCTGACAAATATGCGCTGATAGGTGGCCATGCCAACGCCCAGCATGACCAACACGTTGAACAGGTCCATCACCGGCCGGTAGTAGGTGTAGATATCCCCCAGCATGCTTTGCAGGCTGAGATCCTCGTGGACGCCGTCCAGGAGGAGGTTGAGGCTCCGGATCAGGAGGACGAGGAAGCCCCAGAAGATCAAGGGGTGGACAATGCCCGCATACCAGTACTGGCGACGATAGAAGCGCGATTGACCGACCATCACCAGCGCCACATCGGCGACACGTTTGGGAAGATGGTCGAAGCGTGGGGCCCCCTTCGCTTTGAAGAAGGGGATGAGCCGGGTAATGATCGTTAGTCCAAAGAAGGCAAAAGCGCCCAAGAGAATCAGGTAGAAGAAAACGTTTCCGGGGAATTCGGTCGAAGGAGCCACTATTCGCCTCCTCTAGCCGACGCACTAACTTGACCCAATGCCATTAGTGAAAAAAGGGGACAACGCCTGAACCAAAGCCTAGCTATAATACCCCGTCATCAAGATAGCATCAACGCCCTAACCAGTCCCTGTTTGGTGGCCGAGTTCTCCACTCCGCCTCAGGGCCGTCTGTAAGGTGGGCAGGGCGGGCAGATGGTCAGCTTCTCACCGATCACGCTTTGCCTGCTCCCTGACCCTAGGTTCGAGGCTGTGCTATAGTTTGTAGAGCCTGCACAGGAGGTTCAGATGGATCTGGGTCTGAAGCACAAGGCGGCCATCGTTACCGGCTCCAGTCGGGGCATCGGGCGGGCCATCGCCCTCGCCCTGGCCGATGAGGGGTGCGACGTAACTCTCTGCGCCCGCGGCGAGGAGCGCCTGCGTCAGACGGAGGCGGAGATCCGCGACAAGGGCGTCAGGGCCCTCAGCGTGGTCGCCGACATGAACAGCCTGGAGGACATCGAGAGACTGGTAGCTCGGACGGTCGATGCTCTGGGGCGCGTCGACATCCTGGTGAACAACGTGGGCGGCTCCTGGCACGGCGACGAGGACGACGCCTGGGACGCCAGCTACAGGGCAAACCTCCTGCCGGCCGCCCGCGCGACCCGCCTGGTCGTGCCTCACATGCGTAAGCAGGGCGGCGGCAGCATCGTTCATATCGCCTCCATCTGGGGACGGGAGTCGGGAGGCGTCCTGACCTACAACGCCTTGAAGGCGGCGCTCATCAGCCACGGCAAGGCCATGGCGCTGGCCCTGGCGCCGGACAACATCCGCGTCA
>CAZSRY010000105.1:0-5930 GCA_964609475.1 uncultured Dehalococcoidia bacterium | reverse complement strand
AGTTCTACACCATCAGTGGCGCCGGCCACAACGATACGTATCTGGTGGGCGGCGAAGAGTACTTCGGCGTGCTCCGGCGGTTTCTAGAGGACATTCCTTGACGGCGTGAAGGCGGATGATGAGCGACTTTCGGGTCAGAGGGCGGGCGCTGGCTGGGGCCCTGCCGCGGGCGGCCGCGTCACCAGGAGCGCGGGTAACACGCTGACCCAGAGGATGATCGCTCCCACCAGGAACGAGCGGTTGAAGGCGCCAGCGGTGCTCCTTGCGAATACGGCCTGGAGCTCCTGCGAAAGCTCGTCCAGAGTCGGCCGCATGCCGTCGGCGACGTCCGGCCCGGCCATCTCCTTCACCCTCTCATAGAGGTCAATCGTCTGGCTTGTCCCCGACCGCGCTGTCTGCCCCGCCTCCTCCACTGAAACGCTGAGCATCCCTTCGATGATGCCCTGCTTGACGGGCTCCGGCAATTCGGAGCGCTCGATGAGAGTCGTCGCCTCCTCTTGAGCCTCACTTATGCGCGAGGGCAAGGCCCCCACGAAGACGGCCACCAGAACCGCCAGTCCCAGGGTGAATCCTATCTGCCGCGCGGTATTGAACACCCCCGCTCCCACGCCTGCCCTTCCGCCTGCTACCGAGCCCATCGCGGCCGAGGTCAGGGGGGCGAAGGTCAGGCCCGCTCCGATGCCGGCGAGCACCATGCGCCACGCTATCTGTGGGTACGGTACTCCGCCCTTCAGATAGGAGGCGGAGAATAGGGCAAGCCCGAAGATGACCACCCCCGCTGCCACTAGGGCGCGTGACCCCAAGCGGTCGCTCAAACGGCCTGCCAGCGGGCCCGTGAGCAGTACGGCGGCCGGGAAAGGCGTGATCGCCAACGCGGCCCTCAGCGCTGAGTAGCCTTCCACGACCGTGAGATACTGGATGACCAGGAACAAGGCACCGAAGAAGCCGAGCCCGAACAGGAGGACAGTAACGTTGGCGGCGGCGAACGTCCTGTCGCGTAGCATCCGCAGGTCGACTATCGGCTGCGCGACGATGCTCTCGACCAGGAAGAAGAGCGCCCCAAATACCGCCGACGTGGCGAGGAGACCGGTAATGAAGGGCGAGGACCATCCGACCTCCTGGCCGCGGATGAGGGCAAGGGTGAGCGAGAACAGAGAGACGGAGAGGACGGCTATCCCTGGCAGGTCTAGGCTATGGCTCGCCTCGGGGTCCCTCGATTCGGGGATTATGAGGAGACCCACCAGCACCGCCAGCAGCCCGACGGGGATGTTGACGAGGAAGATCCACTCCCAGCCCGCGTATTCGGTGAGGACCCCGCCGAGCGTGGGCCCCACCGCCCCCGCCGCTCCTGACATGGCGCCCCATATACCCAGTGCCAGGCCGCGCTGGTGAGGCGGAAAGGCCACAGTGACGATCGCCAGGCTCACCGGCACCATGATCGCGGCCCCCACAGCCTGAGCCGCGCGCCAGGCGATCAGCATCTCGATCCGCTCTGAAAGGCCGCACGCCAGTGAGCAGAGCGCGAAGATGGCGATGCCTATGAGGAAGAGCCTCTTCCGGCCGAACCTGTCTGCCACGCGGCCGGCCGGGATCAGTAGCACCGCGAACACCAGGTTGTAGGAGTTCAGCACCCAGGTGACGGTCTCAATGTCGGTGTCAAGCTCGCGCTGGATGGTGGGGATAGAGACGTTGACGATGGAGGCGTCGAGGATGGCCATAAACAGGCCGAAGACCGCCGCCGCCAGGATCAGCCACCTATTCCGGAGCGGCGTCGTCAATCGCAGGGGCGGGGAAGCCTGAACTGAGGGGGCCATAGGGGGCTCCGATCTGGCTCCCAGCGTATCATATGCTTTTTCGCTGGCACAATCGGATGGCCCCCAGCCCTCGTTGCTTTGAGCGACAGGGCTTCGCGTCGGCCAGGCAGGGTGCCTTCTTCGGCCATCCTGTGTAAACTAAGGAGGCTGGCCCAGTGTGATCTTGCCGGGGCCAGCTCGAGCCAGGTTCCTGAAGGGAGGTAATTCAACGTATGACAGACGAAGCGATTCCTGCGGAGTTGAGAGACATCGTCAAGGGTAGTGTTGAGGGCGTCCTGAGCTTCATCGATAGCGAGGTAGTGCCCTTAGAGCAGAAGTACAAGGAGATCCTGGAAGACGAACGCAAGTTGTTCGGCGAGGACGGCCTCCTCGTGCCCGAGATCAGGGAGGCCCGTGACGGCATCAGGCGAAAGTCGGCGGAGGCGGGCTACTACGCCATGCTGGCGCCTGAGAGCGTCGGCGGCAGTGGCCTACCCTGGATAGTGAGTCCCTTCCTCCTCGAGGCCATGTACCGGAAGTACGGCCCCGGCCGCGTCCTCATCGGCTGGGGGGCTGCCTTTCTGGGGAGTCCGATCCTGGCAAGCTTTGTGGATGGCCCGTCCCATTTGTTCCTTCAGGCGGGCGACGCCATACGCAAGGAGGTTATGCCGGCTCTCCTGGCGGGTGAGAAGACGATCTGCTTCGGCGTGACGGAGCCCGGCGCCGGCTCCGACCTGTGGGGCCTGAAGACTAAGGCCCGCAGGGATGGCGACGACTGGGTGGTCAACGGCTCGAAGCAGTGGATCACCAACGCCCCTTACTGTGACTACGCCGCCGTCTTTGCCATCACCAACGAGGAGGTGTTCGAGGCGCACAAGGGCGGCATGAGCTGCTTCCTGCTCGATGTGAACAGCCCGGGCTTCCAGAAGGATAGGCCTGAGCGCATATTGGGCCACGTGTCCAGCGACTGCGGCGGATTCACGATGGATGATGTCCGGGTGAGGAACGACTACATGATGGGCGATCTTGACGGCGCCTTCCAGATCGCCATGTTCGGCATCTCCGAGGGCCGCATGGGGATGGCCTGCACCTGCCTGGGCATGGCGGAATGGGCCCTGGACCGCTCCCTTGAGTACGCCGCCGAGCGCAAGACCTTTGGTCATGCCCTGGCGGATCACCAGGCTCTCCAGTTCATGATGGCGGACATGGCGACGGACATATTCGCCACCAAGTACATGATCATCCAGACGGCGAAGATGCTCGATGCCGGCAAGGTCCCCGTCAAGGAGATCTGCATGTCCAAGGCCTTCTCCATCGAGATGTGCCAGCGGGCCTACGACAAGGCGATCCAGATCCACGGCGGAATGGGCCTGTCGAGCGAGCTGGCCCTGGAGGAGGGATTCCGCATCGCCCGTACGGCGCGTATCCCCGACGGGACCTCGGAGATACAGAGGCGGACCATCTTCCGCCAGCTTCAGAGGGGAGACACCGTATTCTAGGTCTCGCCGCTCTGACGAGGGTCGTCGCGGGAACTGTGCACGACGAGGCCCGCCAGCAGGCAGGCGCCGGAGGCTACCTGTATAGCCTACATGGCGTCGGTGTAGGGGATCGTCCACGGGGTGACGTCTTGTGCCGCCGTGCGTGATGCCGGCGATGAGATGGCGTACTTTAGGTCACGGGCGACCGTGACAAAGATGGGAGGCATGTCAGCGCTTTCTTACGTCCACGGTGCCAGCGCGGTTCCCTTGCTCGGCGAGACGATCGGCGAGAACCTGCGCCGCACGGTCGGGCGTTTCGGGGACCGCGAGGCGCTGGTGGTGCGTCACCAAGACTACCGCGCTACGTATAAGGAGCTCTGGGAGCGGACCGGTCGCGCCGCCCGCGGCCTGATGGCGCGCGGGGTCAAGAAGGGCGACCGCGTCGGCATCTGGTCGCCCAACCGCTACGAGTGGGTGATCACCCAGTACGCCACCGCCCGCATCGGCGCCATCCTCGTCAACATCAACCCCGCCTACAAGACCGCCGAGCTGGAGTATGCGCTCAACCAGTCGGGCGTGAGCTTCCTGATCCTGGCCCGCGCGTTCCGCCAGTCGGACTACGTGAAGATGCTGGACGAAGTCAAGGGTCGCTGCTCGGAGCTGAAGGAGGTGCTGGTCCTCGAGGACGGCTGGGAGGCGCTGCTGAGCGACGGCGACAAGGTCTCCGAGGCGGAGCTGGCTGAGCGTGAGCAGGGGCTCCGCTTCGACGACCCCATCAACATCCAGTACACCTCCGGCACGACCGGCTTCCCCAAGGGCGCCACCCTATCCCATCACGGCATCCTCAACAACGGCTTCTTCATCGGTGAGACGCTCAAGTACACGGAGAGGGACCGGGTCTGCATTCCCGTGCCGTTCTACCACTGCTTCGGCATGGTTCTGGGCAACCTCGCCTCCACCAGCCACGGCTCCTGCATGGTCGTCCCCGCCGAGACCTACGACCCGCTGCCGGTCCTGGAGACGATTCAGGAGGAGCGCTGCACATCGCTCTACGGTGTGCCCACCATGTTCATCGGCGAGCTCGAACACCCCCGTTTCTCTGAGTTCGACTTCTCCAGTCTACGCACCGGCGTCATGGCCGGCTCCCCCTGCCCGCTGGAAGTCATGAAGAGTGTGCAATCGGATATGCACATCCCCGAGATCACCATCTGCTACGGGATGACCGAGGCCTCGCCCGTCTCCGCACAGAGCGCCACCGACGACCCGTTGGACAAGCGGGTCTCCACCGTGGGACGGGTTCACCCCCACGTCGAGATCAAGATCATCAACCCGGAGACGGGAGAGGTCGTGCCCCGCGGGACGCCGGGCGAGATCTGTATGCGCGGCTACAACGTCATGCTCGGCTACTGGAACGACGAGAAGGCGACGCGGGAGGCGATCGACTCCGCGCGCTGGATGCACAGTGGCGATCTCGGCACCATGGATGAGGAGGGTTACATCAACGTCGTCGGCCGGATCAAGGAGATGATCATCCGCGGCGGCGAGAACATCTACCCGCGCGAGATCGAGGAGTTCCTCTACGCCCACCCCGACATCTCCGAGGTGCAGGTGATCGGGGTGCCCAGCGAGAAATACGGCGAGGAGGTCATGGCCTGGGTCAAGCCGTCCGAGGGCGCTCATCTCAGTGGCGAGGAGCTGACCAACTACTGCCGGGGCAGGATCGCCACCTACAAGATCCCGCGCTACTGGAAGTTCGTGGACGACTTCCCGATGACGGTCACCGGCAAGGTCCAGAAGTTCCGGATGCGGGAGATGGCGGTCGTGGAGCTTGGACTCCGGCAGGCGGCGGACATACGCACCGCCTGAGCGGTGGGAGCGTGTGGCGACTAGGCGGCCTTGGCCTCATCCGATGCCTTGGGGGCGCCGGCCATCGTGACCCTCTTGATCTCGCCCTTGGCCAGGGCGCGCTCGAATGCCTCCACTACCCTGGGAGAGTACCTTTGATTCTTCCCTGTCCTGATCTCCTTGACCGCGCGCTCCGGCGGCCAGGCCCCCTTGTAGGGCCTCTCGCTTGTCATGGCGTCGAAGCCGTCGGCGACGGCGACGATGGCGGCGCTGAGGGGGATCTCCTCGCCGCGGAGACCGTCGGGGTAGCCCGTGCCGTCCCAGTTCTCATGATGCCAGCGGGCGATCTGGCGGGCCGTCTCAAACTGCGGTTGTTCCGGCAGCATCTCCTCGCCCCATAGGGTATGCTTCTCCATGAGCTCCCATTCCTCATCCGATAGGGGTCCCGGTTTCGTTAGGATCGAGTCGGGCACCCGCATCTTGCCCAGGTCGTGGAGGAGGGAGGCGAGGCCGATCTCCCTCGTCTGCTGGGTGCTCAACCTTAGTTCAGATGCTATCGCTTCCGTGTAGCCCCGTATCCTCTGCAAGTGGTTCTCCGTGAACGGGTCGCGGGTTTCAGCGGCCATCGCCAGGAGCATGACCGTGTTCTCGTGGGCCTTCTGCTTCTCGTCCTCCGCCCGCTTGCGCTCGGTGATGTCGCGGACGGTGCCGACCATGGCCAGGGTCCTCCCATCGTCATCGCGGACAAAGGCGCGATTATCGCTGAACCAACGGTAGCGACCGTCCTTGCACTTCCAGCGGTACTCAATTGCTG
>CAZSRY010000104.1:0-5946 GCA_964609475.1 uncultured Dehalococcoidia bacterium | reverse complement strand
ACCTTGTCCTGCTCCACCAGCTTCTTCACTACCTCCACCGTGTCCGGCGGGTTGTAGTGGTCGTCTTCTATGAGAAGGGTGATCTTCCGACCATAGATGCCACCCTGCAGGTTGATGTAGTCGAAGAAGGCCTTCATACCGTAGGCGATGGGGGCATAGGCGGCGGCGGCGTTCTGGCTAATGGGGAAGTGGGTGCCCAGCAGGATCTCGGTGTCGGTCACTCCCGTACTATCACCGGGCGGCGGCGTAGCCTCGGCGGTGGCCTCGGTCGTTTCGCCGGGGGTCGCCTCACCTTCTTCCTCTTCACCCTCGCAGGCCATCATGAACAGCAGGGCGAGAGCTACTGCCACGCTCAACAATAACCAGCAGAATCCTCTACGTGAGGACATTGACGGTCTAGACCTCGTTCTAGGGGAGTTGCATCCCAGGGGGCAAGCACGGGCGGCTCACCCCCTGGGTATGTAAGAACCGCTAGGGAACCTCTACGTACTCCGCGTCTGCCCCTACCTTAGGTTGATCCTCGAAGCCAGGAGGCAGTTCCGGCGGCTCACATTCCTCGGTCGACTCGAAGCTGACGAAATCGAGGCTGACGGGCGTCCACTTGCCGTCCTCAACCACGTTGTAGATGAAGTTCTCCGAGATCTTGTGATCGGTGGGACTCAGCCTGATGGGACCGTCGTCGAAACAGGTCGTGCACTGGAAGTCGCACACCGATTCGGCGGCGTCAAGGAAGGCCTCGCGGGTGAGGTCCGGGCCGGTCAGCTCGAAGATGTACGTTGTGAGCTCAGCGATGAACATGCCGTAGAGGGCGAAGTTGCTGAGTTCCCCGCCGGTGCCGTACTTGTCCCAGATCTTCATGTAAGTCTGGGTGCCCGGAAGCTCGGTTTCGTACGCCTGACGACCAAAGGTGAAGCTGACTATTCCCTCGGCGTTCTCCGGCCCGGCCAGGGCGATGAAGATGTCGCTGCAAAGGATGCCGCTTACGACCAGGGGGACATCCCAGTTGAGGGTCTCACGGGCCGTCTTGACCAGGCTGGCGGCCTGGATAGGCATAGCGAAGACAGCTATCACATCCACACCGGCGTTCTGCAGACGCTGGGTCTCGGCAGTAAGATCGCTCTCGATTGCATCGTACTTCTCTACGGCCGCGATCTCCACGTCGCTGCCCTCCAGGCCCTTGCGCAGGCCCTTCTCCCCATCCTGGCCCAGCTCGTCGCTCTGAAGGAGCAGGCCCAGCTTCTTGCCATCGTAGTTCTCGACTATGTACTGCGCGAGAAATTCGCCCTCGCTCACGTAGTCGGGGTTACCGGCAAAACGGCTCTTCACCACGGGATCGGCCCACTTGGCCAGGCCGGTGGAGAGAAACATGTCCGGCACACCCTTCTCCTCCAGGTACTTCCACACCGCGTTGTGCGTCTCCTCCCCCAACCCACTGATCATGGCGAACACCTTGTCCTGCTCCACCAGCTTGCGCACCACCTCCACCGTGTCCGGCGGGTTGTAGTGGTCGTCGCCGATTATGAAGTTGAACTTCCGACCATACACGCCCCCCTGGGCGTTGATGTAGTCGAAGAAGGCATCCATGCCGTAGGCGATTTGGCCGTAGGGGGCAGCGACGGTCTGGCTCAGAGGGTAATGGGTGCCCAGCTTGATCTCGGTGTCTGTCACTCCCGTACTATCACCGGGCGGCGGCGTGACCCCGCCGTCAGCTTCCTCCGTGGCAGGCGTTTCGCCGGGGGTAACCTCGCCCTCTCCCTCTTCATTTTCGCAGGCCATCATGAACAGCAGGGCGAGGACTACTGCCACGCTCAACAACAACCTGCAGAGTTTTGCGGACGATGACAAAGTATCACCTCCTTGATATTGTTCGCAGCGTCCGGTGCCGGCACATGTGCCGATACTCCGCATCAGCAGCCGCGCTCGCCCCTTTTGACCAAGAGCGCCCGCAGGCCCGCATGATTATACCCGCACAACTATGGATGATCCAGCGGCAGCTATTCGGGCGTGGATTCGAAGCTGACGGGCTCGCCGAAGGCGACCCATTTGCCGTCCTCAACGCGGTTGTACATCTCGATCTCGTTGGGACGGTGATCGGTGGGGCTCAAACTCATGGGAACCAGGCAGACGGAGCAGACGAAGCCACGCACGGACTCGGCGGCGTCGAGGAGGCTGTCACGGGTGAGGTCGCTGCCCGCTTCCTCCAGAATGTAGACGATGAGCTCAGCCATGCCCTGCCCATATAGGGTGAAGTTGCTGACGGGCTCGCCACGGCCGTACTCCTCGATGATCTCGTAGTGCTTCTGAATGCCCGGGTGGTCAGTCTCGTACACCTGGTGGCCGAAGACTACGCTGATCACTCCCTCGGCGTTCTCCGCACCAGCGAGGTCGACGAAGATGTCGCTGCAGTTGATGCCGCTCACGATGACGGGGACATCCCAGTTGAGCACCTCACGGGCGGTCTTCACCAGGCTGGCCGCCTGGGGCGGGATGGCGAAGGCCACGATGACCTCGGCCCCTGCATTCCGCAGGCGCTGGGTCTGGGCGGTAACGTCGAAATCGATGGCCTCATAGGTCTCTCGGGCCACGATCTCGACGTCGCTGCCCTCCAGGCCGAGACGCAGACCCTTTTCTCCATCGACTCCCATCTCGTCGTTTTGCATGAGGAGGCCTAGCTTCTTGCCGTCGTAGTTCTCAGCAGCGTAGGCGCCGAGCATGCGTCCTTCGGTGACGAAGTCAACGCTTCCGGAAAAGCGGGTCCTTACGACAGGGTCTGACCACTTGGCTAGACCCGACGTGATGAACAGGTCCGGCACACCCTTCTCCTCCAGGTACTTCCAGACGGCGCTATGGGTCGCCTCCCCCAAACCAGCCACGATGGCGAACACCTTGTCCTGCTCCACCAGCTTTCGCACTACCTCCACGGTGTCCGGCGGGTTGTAGTGGTCGTCTTCTATGAGCAGGGTGATCTTCCGTCCATGCACGCCGCCCTGGTCGTTGATGTAGTCGAAGTAGGCGCGCATGCCGTAGGCGATGGGGGCGTAGGCGGCAGCAAGGCTCTGGCTGAGGGGGAAGTGGGTACCCAGCTTGATCTCGGTGTCGGTGACGCCGGGGACTTCTCCCGTAGGCGTGACCTCGCCGGTGGCTTCGGTGGTGGGCTCAGGCGTACCGCCGGGGGTTGGCCCAGCTTCTTCCTCTTCGCCGGCGCAGGCGGCCAGCAGCATTAGGCCGCTCAGCAGCGCCGCGCCGAAGAGCAACCGCCAGAGGTGTCGGGCAGAACATGACATGACACAACCTCCCGAGCGTTCGTCGCCGCTCTGAGTCTCGCCGGGCAGGCAGCTATGGGCGCAGGCTCAGCCTGCCCTGCATGTCAGGGAGCAAGCATAGCTGCTCACCCCCTAATACGCAAGAAGGACTGATTAACCGTCTCCCTTTCTCGCCCTATCCGGGCTGGTCCTCGTAGCCAGGAGGCGGCGTAGGCTGCACGCAGTCCGTGGTGGACTCGAAGCCGAACGGCTCGCCAAAGGGCTCCCAGGTGAAGGTCGGCGGGTCGGTCGAGCGGTCCACCGTGGCCCTGACGTAGACGTTCACCTCGGTGGGTCGATGGTCGGTGGGGCTCATGCTCACGGGCACTATGCAGGTGGAGCAGAGGAACTTGCACACCGACTCGGCGGCGTCGAGGAAGGAGTCACGCGTCAGGTCCGGGCCCGCCTGCTTGAGAATGCCCACCATGCCCTCGGAGATGGCCTGTCCGACGAGGGTGAGGTTATCGGGCGTAGTGTCCGGCGCGTACTCGGCCATGATCTCCATGTGCTTGGCGACGCCCGGGTCGTCCTTCTCGAAGGCCTGACGGCCGATCGTCACGCTCACGGCACCCTCGATGTTGTCGAAACCCGCCAGCACGGCGGTGACCTCGACGGCGTTGGTGCCGGTGAGGATGAAGGGAACGTCCCAGCTAAGGGTCTCGCGGGCGGCCTTGAACATGCTGCCCGCCTGCACGGGCGTGCCGTAGTAGGCGATGACGTCGACGCCCTCGTTGTTCAGGCGCTGAACCTGGGCGGTGACATCCGACACGCTCTCATCGAAGTACTCGGTGACGACCTCCATGTCGGCATCCTCGTCCTCAAGGCCTGTCTTGATGCCCTTCTCACCTTCCTTGCCAAAGTCGTCGTTCTGGGCGAGGATTCCCAGCTTGCCACCGTCGTAGTTGTCGGCGATGTAGGCGCCCAGGATGCGCCCCTCCGTGATGTAGTCAACGAGAAAGCCGAAACGGTTCCGGGCAATGGGCTCCGTCCACTTGGTGTTGCCGGTGAGGATGTACATGTCGGGGACGCCGTTCTCCTCCAGGTACTTCCAGACGGCGCTGTGGGCGGCCGTACCCAGGCTCCCCTGGATGGCGAAGACCTTGTCCTGCTCCACCAGCTTGCGGGCGACCTCGCTGGCTACAGGCCCGACGTACTGGGTGTCCTCCACGATGAGGTTGATCTTGCGGCCGTAGATGCCACCCTGGGCGTTGATCCAGTCGTAGTAGGCCTGCATGCCGGCCTTGATGCCAACCCCCCAGGAAGCGGCGGCGTGCCCGCTCAGGGGAAGAAGGCCGCCGATCTTGATCTCGGGGCCTACGGTTGGTTCAGGTTCAGGCGTGTCGCCGCCGTCAGGGTCCTCCGTGGCCGTGGGCGGGTCGGGAGTGCCGTCGCCATCCCCATCTTCGCAGGCCACAGCCAGCATCATGACTGCGGCCAGAGCCACTACCAGGAGTAGCGGCCATCGCCTCAATAGTGCTCGCACTCTGCTAGCCTCCGTTCTGTCCACCAAGCCAACGCAGCCGCGCGAGCACTACTATCCTACACTGTCCCCCCCTGGACATGCAAGAGCCGCTAGGGAACGGGAACGTGCTCTGTTCTGCACGCCAGGGGGCGAGCATAGCTGCTCACCCCCTGATACGCAAGAAGGACTAATGAACCGTCTCCCTCTCTCGCCCTATTCGGGCTGGTCCTCGTAGCCCGGAGGCGGCGTAGGCTCCTCGCAGTCCGTGGTGGACTCGAAGCCGAACGGCTCGCCAAAGGGCTCCCAGGTGAAGGTCGGCGGGTCGACCGAGCGGTCCACCGTGGCCTTCACGTAGACCTCTACCTCGGTGGGTCGATGGTCGGTGGGGCTCAAGTTGATGGGCACCATGCAGGTAGAGCAGACGAAGCCGCAGGTCGACTCGGCGGCGTCGACGAAGGACTCACGCGTCAGGTCCGGGCCCGCCTGCCTGAGAGAGTGCACCATCTGCTCGGAGATGGACTGTCCGACGAGGGTAAGGTTGTCGGGCGTAATGTCCGGCGCGTACTCGGCCATGATCTCCATGTGCCTCTGGACGCCCGGCTGGTCGGTCTCGAAGGCCTGATAGCCGTATACCACGCTTATGGCGCCCTCGATGTTGTCAAGACCCGCCAGCACGGCGGTGACCTCGACGGCGTTGGTGCCGGTGAGGACGAAGGGAACGTCCCAGTTCAGGGTCTCGCGGGCGGCCTTGAACATGCTGCCCGCCTGCACGGGCGTGCCGTAGTAGGCGATGACGTCGACGCCCTCGTTGTTCAGGCGCTGAACCTGGGCGGTGACATCCGACACGCTCTCATCGAAGTACTCGGTGACGACCTCCATGTCGGCATCCTCGTCCTCAAGGCCTGTCTTGATGCCCTTCTCACCTTCCTTGCCAAAGTCGTCGTTCTGGGCGAGGATTCCCAGCTTGCCACCGTCGTAGTTGTCGGCGATGTAGGCGCCCAGGATGCGCCCCTCCGTGATGTAGTCAACGAGAAAGCCGAAACGGTTCCGGGCAATGGGCTCCGTCCACTTGGTGTTGCCGGTGAGGATGTACATGTCGGGGACGCCGTTCTCCTCCAGGTACTTCCAGACGGCGCTGTGGGCGGCCGTACCCAGGCTCCCCTGGATGGCGAAGACCTTGTC
>CAZSRY010000103.1:0-5983 GCA_964609475.1 uncultured Dehalococcoidia bacterium | reverse complement strand
GTCCAGATCTCGCTGAAGGGCCGCTCGCGGACGTTGCCGAAGCTGTAGCTCCCGCTGAACTGGTCGGCGTGAACGTTGCCCAGGCTGTCGATGTTCCCCACGGCGATGCCCGACTGGTTGCCGCCCTGCCAGCGCAACATCTGGTAGACCTCCTCGGCCCGCTCGGGCTGCTTCTCCCGCACCTTGAAGTACAGATAGACGCCGTCGCTGTGATTATCTACGGTCAGGATGTCCTTGGTGATGCCGCGCCGGTGGAAGTCCATCGTCCGGCGAAAGACCGTGTCGACAGCGGAGCGCGTCTCCTCATGGCTCAGATCGTACTTCACGATGCGGTCGCCGCGCCCGGCGTAGGCCAGGTGATAGAAGCAGACGCGGGGAATATCCTCAGCCTCCACCAGGTCGAAGATCTCGTCGAGGTGAGGGTAGCTGAAGCGGGTGAGCGTAACCCGCAGTCCGACCCGCAGTCCGACCTCGCGGCAATTGCGAATGCCCTGGAGAGCCTCCTGATAGGCGCCCAACATACCGCGAAACCTATCGTGCACGGGCTCCGGACCGTCGATGCTGACCCCCACATAGGAGACGCCCAGCCTCTTCAGCTCCTGCGCCACGGCATGAATCAGCAGTGTCCCGTTGGTGGAGATGACCGTCCGTATTCCTCGGCCATGGGCATAGCCAGCGAGTTCAGGCAGGTCGGGGCGGAGCAGGGGCTCGCCGCCGCTGAGCAGAATGACCGGGGCGCCGAACCCTGCCAGGTCGTCGATCACCCTCTCCGCCTCCTCGGTCGTCAGCTCGCCCTCATACTCGCGGTCGAAGGAGTCGGTGTAGCAGTGGGCGCAGTGGAGATTGCAGCGGCGGGTGATGTTCCAGGCGATCACCGGCTTCTTGTCCTGGGAATAGTGGAGGAGATGAGGAGGAAGCTCCTCGGCCCTGCGACCGAAGCGCAGAGCGTCGCCCGGCGTAGCGGTGCCACATAGAAGCCTGGTAACCCCTAACATGCGGGGCGTCCTCCTTATCCTCTCGCTCGGCCTATCTGCGATTGCGGATCATTAACACCCTTATGATTATTATGGCACGGACATCGCCAGGAAGTACACCGCTCCACCCGTAGAGGAGGTGAACATCGGACTCGCGGGCACTATCGGGCGGAGACTGTTGAAAGTTCGCCGCCGTTACGCTAAACTAGCGGCTCAGTAGAGGGTAGCTGGTGACGGGAGAAGAAGGGAGGAGCGTCATGGCTGAGGAGAAAGTGGGCGTGGTGAGCGACTACTTCGCTCGCGTCGGTGTAGCGGGCATCCAGCTAAGCGATACCCTGCGCGTGGGGGACACAATCCACATCAAGGGCCACACCACTGACATTGAGCAGGTGGTGGAGTCGATGCAGATCGAGCACGAGCAGGTGGAGGAGGCCAAGGCCGGCGACCTTATAGGGATAAAGGTTGGGGACCGCTGCCGCGACGGCGACCAGGTCTTCAAGGTCACCTAATCGGCGGCTATTCCTCCTCTTCCTCCTCCTCCTCGTCCAGGCGGACGGCGTTCTCGATCTCCTCGGGGGTCAGCTCTTCCAGGATCTCGTCCGGCGATTCGCCCCGACGGAGGCGACGCGTGATCGCTATTCCCGCCAGCAATACTATGCCTGTAGAGACCACGGCTGCCGGCCCGGCAAACTTCCGGTAGCGGTGACGCAGGTCAGGAAACCTCTCCAGGGCCTTGTGAGCCAGTCCCAGAGCGTCCTTGGTCAAGCTATCGGGCTGGTCCCCCACTACGGGCTCCCAGCTCTCCTCCCCTTCAGGTTCTCGGTCTGCCGATGGTTCCTTCTCCGTCAACGTCTCTACTCCTCCCTGCTCCAGCTTTCAACAGGCCGGTCCAACCGGCGACATCTTGTCGCTGGGAAAGCGGCGATCCGCCCTAGGACGATCCGATCTGCTTCAGCAGGCTCGCCATCTCAACGGCGACCGCGACGGCATCGAAGCCCTTATTGCCGTGCTTGCCTCCAGCCCTGTCCAGCGCCTGCTCCAGGGTATCGGCGGTGATGACGCCGAAGACGATGGGCACCCCCGTATCGAGGCTGACGCGCGCTATGCCGCTGGCTGCCTGCGCGGCCACATACTCGAAATGAGGCGTTTCACCGCGAAGGACAGCGCCCAGGCAGATCACCGCCTGATAGCGACCGCTCTCGGCCAGGCGTCGCGCCGTAAGGGGCAGCTCAAAGGAGCCCGGCACATGGGCCACGTCCACCTGCTCCGCGTCGACGCCGTGGCGGGCCAGAGCTTCCTGGGCGCCCGCCAGAAGACGCTCGGTCACCATCTCATTGAAGCGGGAAACGATGATGGCCAGGGATAGACCCCGACCATCGAGCTCCCCCTGAAAGGTTCTCGACAAGGGGCCCTCCGGTCTAGTATTGACCATCGCCCTCGATATTGAGGAGGTGGCCCAGCTTGGTGCGCTTGGTCTCCAGGTAGTGCATATTGTAGGAGTTGGGCTCAACGATGATCGGTATGCGCTCCACTACCTTCAGCCCATAGCCCTCCAGGCCCGCCCGCTTTGAGGGATTGTTGGTGAGAAGCCGCATCTCGCGGACGCCCAGGTCTACGAGGATCTGCATGCCAATCCCGTAGTCACGGCGATCGGCGGGGAAGCCCAGCGCCTGGTTGGCCTCCACCGTGTCCAGACCGTTGTCCTGGAGGGCGTAGGCGCGCAGCTTGTTGTGCAGGCCGATGCCCCTTCCCTCCTGGCGCATGTACAGCAGGATACCCCGACCTTCCTCGCCGATGCGCCGTAGCGCCTGCTGGACCTGGTCGCCGCAATCGCAGCGGAGGCTGCCGAAGACGTCGCCGGTGACACACTGGCTGTGCACCCGCACCAGCACCGGCTCCGGCGTCCGGACGTCGCCCATGACCAGCGCTATGTGCTCATCGGGGTCGATGACGCTCCTGTAGGCGATAGCGCGGAACTGCCCATAGGGGGTAGGGAGCACTGTCTCGGCCACCTGCCGCACGAGCCTGTCCTTGCGCATCCGATAGCCGATAAGCTGGTTTACGCTCATGATCTTCAGCCCGTGCCGAGAGGCGAAACGTTTGAGATCAGGGAGGCGGGCCATGCTGCCGTTTGCCTTCATGACCTCGCAGACAGCGGCAGCCGGATAGAGCCCCGCCAACCTGCAGAGGTCTACCGAGGCCTCCGTCTGCCCCGCCCGAACCAGCACGCCCCCCTCTCGTGCCCGCAGGGGGAACATATGGCCGGGCATCACCAGATCATCGGGCTTGGTGCTGGGGTCCACAAGAACCTGAACGGTGCGGGCCCGGTCGGCGGTGGAGATGCCGGTAGTGACACCGGTGCGCGCCTCCACAGACACGGTGAAACCCGTACCAAAGCGGGAATCGTTGCGTCCCACCATCATGGGGATGCGGAGCTCATCCAGGCGCTCGCCGGTCATCGCCAGGCAGATGAGCCCGCGACCGTAGCGGGCCATGAAGTTGATGGCGTCCGCGTCCACGAACTGGGCCGGCAGGGTTAGGTCGCCCTCGTTCTCGCGCTCCTCATCGTCGACGATGACGACGAATCGGCCAAGCCTATATTCCTGAATAGCCTCCTCGACAGAGGCTAGTCCCTTGCGTCCACCACCTTTTCCTGCCACTGGCTCTACCCTCACTCTCCCACGAAGCCCTCAAACCAGCAGAGGCCGCTCCCGCCGAGCGCTACTCCATGCGCGTGGCCAAGAGCTGCTCTACATAGCGGGCAATGATGTCCGTCTCCAAGTTTACCGCATCTCCCGTTTTTCTGCGAGTCAGATTCGTATTCTCCTGCGTGTAGGCTACCAGGGATACCAGGAACGATGACTTATCGCGCTCCACGACCGTCAGGCTAACGCCGTCGACGGCGATGGGCCCCTTGACCACAACGTAGCGCATCAGCTCCGGCGGCGCAGAATAGCGGGCCAGGATGGCATCTACCTCGGGGGTAAGTGAGATGAGCTTGCCCGTACCCTCTACTACGCCTCGCACCAGATGGCCGCTCAGCCGGCTCGCCAGCGTGAGAGACCGTTCCAGGTTCACCGGGTCGCCCACCGATAGCTCACCCAGGTTGCTACGACGATAGGTCTCCGGCATGACGTTGAAGGTGAAGCTCTCCTCGTCCATGAGAGCGACGGTCAGATCAACCCCATTGATAGCGATGCTATCACCCAGGTTGGTGCCCCATATCGTCCGCCGCGCCTCGATCACCAGCCTGCCCGCGTCAATCTCCTTGACTATCCCGACCTCCTCAACGATTCCAGTGAACATCTCACACCGTCCTCTTGGGATCCTCAGCCTTCACGTAGCCCGTAACTAACACATCCTCGCCCAGTCGATCTACCCTGACCTCCCGCAGGCGCAGGGCCTCCTCTATGCGGCGGACGCCCCGTCCGGCCACCGCCGTGGGAGCGCGCCTGCCGCCGATGATCATGGGGGCGACGATCGCCTGAACCCTATCGACGAGGCCCCGGTCGAAGAATGACCCCAGCAGATCGCCGCCGCCCTCCACCAGCAGGCTGAGGACGGGACGCTGCCCCAAGTTGTGCAGCAGCTCCAGCAGGTCCACCTGACGCCTGTAGGCGGGCAGTACCAGCACCTCCGCTCCGGCGGCGCCGGCCATCCGTTTTCGCCAGGCGGCGGTAGAGGCGGCGGTCGTGGCCAGCAGCGTCTTGCCGGGGCCGCCGAGCACCCGCGCCGAGGATGGGGTGCGCCCACGGCTGTCCGCCACTATCCGTAGCGGCTGACGGGCCCCCTTCGTGGTGCCTTCGGGCCGCGCCGTCAGCTCCGGGTCGTCCACCAGGATCGTCCTCACCCCCACTATAATAGCGTCTATCTGGCTGCGCTGCCGGTGCGCCCACTCCCGTGCCTGGGGGCTGCTTACCCAGCGCGAGTCGCCGCTTGTAGCCGCGATCTTGCCGTCCAGACTGACGGCGAACTTGGCGATGACGAAGGGCAGGCCGGTCGTCCGCTGCTTGATGTAGGCCTCATTGATGCGACGCGCCTCCTCCTCGCCCTCGCCGACCTGGACCGCTATCCCCGCCTCCTCCAGCGCCTGCCGGCCCCGTCCCGAGACCTGCGAATCGGGGTCGAGATGCGACAGGCGTACCTCTTTCACGCCGGCCTCGATGATCGCCTGCGTGCAGGGGGGCGTGCGACCCTGGTGGCAGCAGGGCTCCAGCGTCACGTAGAGAATGGCGCCTCGGGCCGCTGCGCCGGCCTGTCGCAGTGCCACGATCTCGGCATGAGGCCCGCCCGGCGGCTGCGTATAGCCCTCGCCGATGACGCGTCCGCCCTTGACCAGCACCGCTCCCACCGCGGGATTGGGGCTGGTGCTGCCGACGGCCCGACGGGCCAGGCTGAGGGCGCGTTCCATAGGCTTCATGATGGGAATCGATCGTATTCTAGCGCTTCCTGCCCTTGAAGTCTTGATGGATGCGGCTGGGCGTAGGCCCCTGCTGCCCCTGGTACTTGCTCCCCAGCTCGGGCGAGCCGTAGGGCCGCTCCACTGGCGTGGACAGGCGCAGGAAGGAGACCTGGCAGACCTTCATCCCGTAGTAGACCGCGATGGGCAGCCGGGCCACGTTCGACAGCTCCAGCGTCAGCTTGCCGCTCCAGCCGGGGTCGACGTAGCCGGCGGTGGCGTGGACGAGCAGCCCCAGGCGGCCCAGCGAGCTCCTGCCGTCCAGGCGGGCCACGATGTCGTCGGGGAGAGTGATCGTCTCCAGCGTATTGGCGAGGACGAACTCGCCGGGCGGAATCAGGAGCGGCTTGTCGTCTTCGATCTCCACCAGCTCCGTCAGGTCGTCGCAGGGCTCGCGGACGTCGATGTGGGGACGGTCACTCTCGCCGAACACGCGGAAGAGGCGGTCCAGCCGCAGGTCGACGCTCGACGGCTGGATGCAGTCTGAATCCAGCGGCTCGATGACCAGCCGTCCCGCCGTCAGCTCCTCCCGGATCGACCTGTCGCTGAG
>CAZSRY010000102.1:0-6004 GCA_964609475.1 uncultured Dehalococcoidia bacterium | reverse complement strand
CTCTACGCCCGCCATCGCCTCCTGGCGTACCAGCCGCCCGCCGTGATGGTGACCACTACCGCCACGACGCCCGCCAGGACTGCGTACGGCGGAGACGACGAGCCGCCCGCCGATTCCGCCACGTCCGGGGCCTCCGCTATGCCACCGACGGCTGCAGGCCCCACGGTGGGAGTGTTGGTCGGCGTACCCATCGGGGTATTGGCTCAGTGCCACATCCTCCTTTCCCTTCTCCCCACAATCCGCTACCCTGTGGCTAGAAGCCCAACCGGGACGCATCCTACTCGTCAAGGACAAGCTCTCAACCCGCAGACCGGCAAGGGGATGCGACATCAATCAAACGAACGCCCACCAACCCGAATCTGAAAACCGCCCCCAGCGCGCATTCTTTTGAATTCAGCGAGTCAATCAAAGGGGAGGCCCGCACCCCCTGGAAGGGATGCGGGCCACGTCGTCGCCAGCAGACCTGTAAGCCGAGTTCTGTACCCCGACGAGTCGGGGCGGTGACCATCTATCTGGGATGACGGTTACCCGTCACCTCTAGCGACCAACCCGAGGACAAGGCCGGGCGCCCTATCGTCCTCCTATTCGGTCTTGCTCCGGGTGGGGTTTGCCCAGCCGGCCGGTCACCCGACCGCTGGTGAGCCCTTACCTCACCATTTCACCCTTACCCCAGGCCATCCCGACGGACCTCGGCGAATCCCTTCGCCGACCCAAGGCGGTATGTTTCTGTGGCACTGTCCGTAGGGTCACCCCTCCTGGGCGTTACCCAGCACCCTCGCCCGGTGGAGCTCGGACTTTCCTCCCCTTCGACTCTGCTCGAAGAGGCGGCCACCCGGTCTACTGGCATCTCCAGTGTACAGCCGCCCGAGAGGGAAGTCAAAGAGACCCCTCAGACGAGCTCGAAGCGGTGCCGCCGCTATAGACTCTGATCCAGCGCTCTGTTCGCCAGGCGATCAGCCAGCCGATTCTCCTCCCGCGGCACCCGCCGAAACGTTACCGCCGAGAATCGACCCCTGAGGTCGAGCAGGCGCTTGTAGAGAGGAATTAGACGGGGATTGCGCACCCTGTAGCGTCCACTGAGCTGGCGCACCACCAGCTCCGAGTCCAACCGCATCTCCACCCGCGAGGCGCCCAAGCCCAGGGCAGCCTCCAGGCCCGCGATGGCTGCTCTGTACTCGGCCTCGTTGTTCGTAGCCCGTCCCAACCGCCGCGAGACGCGGTGGACCTCCTGACCCCCGGGCTCAAACACAACCACACCGATGGCGGCCGGGCCGGGATTGCCCCTGGACGCCCCATCGGCGTAGACAGCGTATGTATCGCTTGGCGGCAGTGATTCTCTCACGGGCGGAGCAGCACCTGCACACCGTCGTCCCTCACCACCACCCTATCCATCACATCACGCAGCAACGAGCGCCGGCGCTCGAAGTCCAGCGAGTCCCAGCTTTCGATCAGGTGGGCCAGCGCCTGCTCCTGGGCACGGCGCCGTGTCGCCATCGACGCCTGGTCCCGGGCTCGACGTTCCGCCTCATCCAGTCGTCCCTCGACCTCCATACGCTCCGAGGCCAGGGCAAGGCCCAGGGCCTTCATCTTCTCCTTGCTCAAGCGTCCCTGCGCCGCGGCGTCGATATGCTGCTCGAGGCGCTTGTCCAACTGCCCCAGACGGCGGCGTAGCTGACGGCACTCCTCCTGAGACTCGGCCAGCACCGCGGCCTCGTCTCCCGCCTGAGGGAAGACGCGCCCAGAACCCACATCCAGATTTGCCAGCACCTCCCGCACTTCCTTCTCCAGCTCCTCCGCCCGGCGGGTGTGGTAGTCACACAGACTCTGGTTAGTCCGTGACTCACACTGGTAATAGCGATACGCTGCCTCCGCCCGGCTGCCGTCCCTCTGCCGCTTCCAGCTCTGGCGACGGCTGACACCGATCATCTTGTTCCCGCAGTACCCGCAGTATGCGAGCCCTGAGAGAAGAAACGGCGAGACCTGACGCTGCGAATAGCTGCTGCGTCGCGCCGTCAGACAGTCCTGCACCTGCCGAAAATCGTCGGCCGAGATGAGGGCGGGATGACTTCCCGGCACCCGTACCCCAAAGCGGCTGTATGTCCCTAAGTAAGCGCGATTTCGCAGGATGTCGCGGATGCTCACCATGCTCCAGTTGCCGCCTCGACGGGTCTTGAGCCCCTCCTCGTTCAGGCGACGGGCAATGCGGCGGATGCCCAGCCCCTCCTGCAGATAGAGACGAAAGATGGAGCGCACCACCACCGCCTCCTCCGGCACCAGCTCCAGACGCCGCCTTTTGCCCACTCTATAGCCGTAGGGAGGCCGACCCAGCACCTCACCCTTGACGGCCTTGCGACGCATGGCCGACCTAACCTTATCCCCTAATCGGCCCTCGTTGCTCTTCAGCCACGCCCCCAGGAGACGGTCAACGGGCTCCTCGTCACCGTCCATGAAGAGCACCTGCGCCCCCAAGCCCTCCAACTGAAACCAACTGCGGGAGACGGTCCGTAGGTCACGCCCCAGGCTCTCCAGGAAGGGGATCACCACTACCAGGAACCCCTTCTCGGGACGCCTCAGGAAATCCACCAGTTGACGAAAGCCTGGCCGCCTATCGTCTTCATCGCCGACGCCATCAACGAAGGAGGCAATCACCTCATAGCCGCGATCCTGACAGAACTCCAGGAATCCCTTGCTCTGGTCTGCCAGGGACGTGGCCCCCTGCCGACCGGGCGCTGCTTCGCGGAAATAACCTACAGCCTTCACCGTCTCAGCTCACGTAGAGAATGCGCTCACAGCTACTACACTGAACAAGGGCGTCGCCGCTGCTGCGCGCCCTCTGTAGAAGCGTCATGGGCAGGGAGATTCGGCATCCCTGACACATCCCTCGTTCCACCTTGGCCACAGCCCTTCCTTGGTGTGCCGAACGCAGGGAGTCGTACAGGCCGAGGGTTGACGAGTCGATGAGGCGGCTCTGCTCTTGGCGACGCTCCTCCAGACGGGCCAACTCCCCTCTCAGGGTCTCCTGTTGTCGCAGGAGTTCTGCCTGCTCATCCCGCCAGGAGGAATCCAGTGCGTCCAGAGCCTCCTTGGCAGCGTTCAGGGCTCCCTCAGCGTCCTCCAGCTCCGACATCGCCTCCAGGGCCTGGTCCTCCAGCTTGCGCTTGCGGCCCTGCAACGACTGGACGTCCTCCTCGATGCCCGCCAACTCCTTCGGGTTGCGAACGCTGCCGCCGTAGAGCTTCTTTTCGAGGGGCTCGATCTTGCTGCTCAGGTCATCGACCTGCCATTCCGCCGTCCGCAGTCTCTTTCGAAGCTCCTCCACAACCTGCTCCTGCTCCTCTAGCTCTGCCTGAGTAGACAGCAACTCCTCTGATTCGCCCATTCGCTCCTCGGCTTCGGCCAGCGCGGCACGCCTGCTGTCAATCTCCAAATCGATCTCCTGCAGCCCATAGAGGTCGGATACCTTGCTCATGCCTGGCTCAAGGATGGGTGCAATCCTTCCCGAAGCAACAAATACAGATCATGGCACATTGGCCCACTGAGTTCAACGGGTGTCGAGGCCTCTGCTCTGCATGCTGTGCCGGAGATGACTAGGATCGATGGAGACTGTTCTGCCCTGTCCACCAGGACTGCCAGCCCGGATTATAGACCGAGTGGACTACACCTGCAAGGCGTAAAGAGGACATTTGCGGGCAAACCATCGATTGACCCCGGAAGAAAGGTGTTCCTATAATGGAGTGCCTGCTCTAGAGCACAAAGGACGATAGGAGAATGCGCTTCGACGTAGCGGCGCTGCTGCGCGGGTCAACAGGGTCCACCCGGAGCTACCGCCTGGAGGAGCAGCAGGCTGGTGCCTCTGGGAGCGGTCTCAGGGTGGCGGGTACGGTGTCTCTCCTCCGCACCAGGAGGGGCATCCTGGTGACTGCCCATCTTCGGGTCAACGTTCCCGATCGCTGCAGCCGCTGCCTGGCGCCCCTGGATACCGCGTTTGACTTAGACATTCAGGAGGAATATACGCCCACCGTGGACGCGCGCACGGGCTCCCGGCTGCCGTTACCCTATGACGGGGACAGCTTCTGCATTGATGACCAGCAGGTACTGGACCTGAGTGAGGCCGTTCGCCAGTATCAGTTGGCGGCCCAACCTATGCAGCCTCTCTGTCACGCCGACTGCAAGGGACTGTGCCCCCATTGTGGGCACAATCTCAACCTGGGCCCCTGCTCGTGTTCTCCTGCGCAAGTTGACTCTCGGTGGGCGGCCCTAGCCCAACTTAGTGACACCGGAGCCAGTACCAGTGATAGAAAAGGGGGTGTCTAGCTCTTGTCTCCCGTTCCAAAGCGAAAGTATCCGAAGTCTCGTCAGGGAAAGCGCCGCAGCCACATAGCGCTTAACGTCCCTCAACTCACGGAATGTCCCCAGTGTCATACCCCTCGTCTGCCACATCATCCGTGCCCCGTCTGCGGCAACTACAGGGGGCGCGAGGCGATAGAGATCGAAGGCACCAGCCTTGGCGAGTAGCAGCTCCAACTTGAGTGGGCAGATCCCCCAGTTCCTCGCCACAGTCCGTCCAGCGGAGCAGACCGACCCTGACGCCGAGGCGGTGGCCTGGGTATTTCCGGGGCAGGGCTCGCAGCAGGTGGGGATGGGACGCGATCTATATCAGGGGTCGCCGGCTGCCCGCCAGCTCATCGACGACGCCGACTCCATCCTGGGACGGCCTCTCTCAGAGATCTGCTTCCAGGGGCCCGATGACCTGCTCCGGCAGACCGTGAATGCCCAACCCGCCATCATGACCGTCAGTCTGGCCTGCCTGGTCGCCGCCCGGGAGCAGGGTCACCTGTCGTCCCTCTCACCCGCCTATATGGCCGGACACAGTCTGGGCGAATACACCGCCGCTGTGGCCGCCGACGCTCTCTCTCTTGAAGAGGGGCTGCGGTTGGTGCAGGAGCGTGGTCGCCTCATGCAGCAGGCCGGAGAGCAGAATCCAGGGACAATGGCCGCTGTCCTCGGACTTGAGGAAGCGGCTGCCGAGGAGCTCTGCCGCGAGACGGGCGCCCAGATCTGCAACTTGAACGCCCCCGGCCAGATCGTGATCGGTGGTAGCATCGAGGCGGTGGATTCGGCGATGGAGCGGGCGCGCTCATATGGGGCACGGCGCGCCATTCGTCTCAATGTCAGCGGGGCCTTTCACACGAGCCTCATGGAGCCCGCCGCCACGGGAATGACCACGACCCTGGCCGAAGCGGACATTCGCGCTCCCCGCGTGCCGATCATCGCCAATGGCAGCGGCGAGCCTCTAACCGCCGCCCGTGCCCTTCGAGAAGAGCTGGCCTATCAGCTCACCCACCCTGTCCAGTGGCAGCGCTCCGTGGGGTACATGGCCGCAAAGGGTGTGTCCACCTTTGTAGAGATCGGGCCGGGAGAGGTGCTCGCTGGTCTCATCCGCCGAATCGCCCCTGAGGCGAAGGTCACCAACGTTAGTGAGGCCGAGCTCGTCGGTCAGCGAAGATGAGGGGCTGGCGGCCCCCTCAGCATCTTGACGGCTGGGAGCTCTCACGTCATCATAATCCAGGCACGTGCGCTGCGAGAGCCGACTTGCGATGGGCGGTTCTCGATCTCAAATAGGTGACTCAGCGATGCCAAGTAGACGACGGCGAGCACGCATCCTGGCCCTGCAGACGCTCTACGAAGTGGACACCTCGGGCCACGACGCCCAGGCGACCCTCAGCCGCCTGCTGGAAGAGGCGACAGTGTCGGAGGAGGTAGCCGCCTTTGCCCAGGAACTGGTCACAGGCGCCGTGGATAATCGGCAGTACCTGGATGAGGTCATAGCCAAGGTCGCCCCCGCCTGGCCCCTCGACCAGATGGCGCCCATCGATCGAAACATCCTGAGGCTTGCAATCTTGGAGATTTTGCTGAATAATAGGACGCCAGTGCGGGCTGCTATCAACGAGGCAGTGGAACTGGCTAAGAGCTTTGGCAGCGATAACTCCGCCAAATTCGTCAA
>CAZSRY010000101.1:0-6144 GCA_964609475.1 uncultured Dehalococcoidia bacterium | reverse complement strand
GGACTTGCTCGTTAGATGTCCCTCATTCATATTTTGCCCAGGACGAGTCGAGAGGAAGCTACGCTTAAGGCAGGGAGGATGGTCTAATGGATTTCGCGACCCTCATCGAGGAGAGGCACTCCGTCCGCGCCTACCAGCAAAGAGAGGTAGATGACGAGAAGCTGCGGAAGATCCTTCACGCCGCCAACAGGGCCCCATCTGCTGGCGACCTCCAGGCCTATCAGATAGTCGTCGTCCGCTCACCCGCGGCCAAGCAAGCCCTGGCCCATGCCACCATCGGCCAGGAGTTCGTCGCCCAGGCGCCGGTCGTTCTCGTCTTCCTTATCGATCCCGGCAGGTCCGGCATCAAGTACAGCTCGCGTGGCGAGAGGCTCTACTGCCTGCAGGACGCCACCATCGCCTGCGCCTACGCCCAGCTTGCCGCCCACGACCTGGGCCTATCGGCCTGCTGGGTGGGTGCCTTCAGGGAGAAGGCCGTCAGCGAGGTCGTCGACCCCCGCCCCAATCAGGTGCCCGTTGCCCTCCTGCCCATCGGCTACCCCGCCGAGACGCCGGACGTGACATCCCGCCGCTCACTCTCAGACCTCGTCCGCCAGATATGAGCAGATCGTCGGGAAAGACGCAGACCCCGGTTACCGCCTAGCCCTCGGCCTCATCCTCCTCTATCTGCTTGAAGGCCAAGCCCGAGGCCATGGTTATCGGCGACGGTGGCTTGGGGTCGACCATTACGTTGATGCAGGCAGGGCGGCCGCTGGCAAAGGCCCGCTCCAGCGCCGGTGCCACGTCCCCAGCCCTCTCCACCAACTCCCCGTAGACGCCGAACCCCTCCGCCGCGCGCTCGTAGTGGACGAGCCCCAGCTCCGTACCTACCACCCTATCCTTGCCCCAGCGGAGCTCCTGCTCATGCTTCACCATCCCCCAGGCCTGGTCGTTGTTCACCACCACCACGATCGGCAGCTTGTGGCGGACCGCCGTGTCGAACTCGCTGAAGTTCAGCCCCACCGAGCCGTCACCGGTGATAACCAGCACCCGCTTGTTGGGGTTAGCGATCTGCGCCGCCAGCCCGAAGGGGATGCCCGTACCCAGGCAGCCCAGATAACCGTAGCAGATGAAGTGCCCCGGCTTCATCACCGTCGAGGCCAGTTGCATCCAGACATACGTCTCACCGCCGTCCACCACCAGGATATCGTCGTCCCCCAGGAAGCTGTCCACCTCGTGCGCCAGCCGGATAGGGTGCATGGGCGCCTCATCCGATTGCAGCGCCTCGCCGTAGAGGAGCTTCCTTGCCTCCTTGGCGTTTTGCAGCGTCTGTAGCCAGTCTTTGCGCTCGGGGAACCTGTGCCCCTTCGCCGCCCTGCTCAGGGCCCGAAGCGCCTCCCGGCAGTCGGCCACAATACCTAGCTGGATGTCACGATTGCGCCCGATCTCCTCCCCCTCGATGTCCACCTGGATGACCTTCGCCTCCGGCGGTATCCACTGACCGCCGCCCAGGAACATGCCTATTCGCGCCCCCAACAGCAGGATCAAGTCCGGCAGACCGCTTTGCAGGAGCCCCAGGGCGGCCATCGTTCCCAGGCCTCCTGCCCCCAGAGGATGACCCTCCTCCGGAACCGCGCCGCGTGCCATACCGTTGGCGATCACCGGCGTTCCCGTCCGCTCCGCGAAGTCCCGCAGCTCCCCCACAGCGCCGGCGAACCAGACGCCCCGCCCCGCTACCGCCAGAGGGCGTTGGGCCTCAGCCAGCATCGCCAGCGCCTGCTCCACTGCCTCCGCTGAAGGCGCCGGAGCCTCCTGCGGCCGATAGGCCTCCGGGAACGTCACCGCCGACTCCTCCACCTTTGCGAACAGCACATCCATCGGTATCTCTAGGAATACCGGCCCCGGTCGGCCGATCCTTGCCTGGCGGAAGGCCATCGCCGTGAACTCGGCGATGCGTCGGGTCTCCACGACCGTGTGTGCCCACTTGGTGATCGGCCTCATCAGGGACAGCCCGTCGAAATCCTGCAGCGACAGCCTCTCCTCGTCGCAGACCAGGTGGCGGCCGCCAACGACCACCATAGGCACGGCGTCCATCTGGGCGTCCACCACCGCCGTCACCACGTTCGTGACCCCCGGCCCTGCTGTCACCAGCACCACGCCGGTCTGACCGGTCGCCCGCGCCCAGCCCTCAGCCATGTGGCCGGCGGCAGCCTCGTGTCGGGCATCGTATATGTTGATCTTGTGGTCCAGGCAGGCCTGGAAGATGGGGTCTATGTGGCCCCCGTGGAGGCCGAAGACCTGCCCTATTCCCTCCCTCTCCAGCATCCTTACGAAGATCTCGCCGCCATGTATCTGGGCCATCTTTCGGTTCCTTTCTGCCGCCTGTGCAGAGCTCTACATGCTGCGTCGATTCCCAATATACGCTCCGGCGCCAGTGCGGGCTAGGCCTGCTCTCACGACCCCCTTCGCTCGAACCTCCCGCTGCCCCTCGCCGCGATCACATGTCCGGACACACCAGCACCTTGTGGTGAGCACCGGGGTTGACGACCAACTCGGCGAAGGCGTCGGGCACCTCAGCCAGGCCGATGCGCTCCGATATCAGCGGCCCCACGTCTATCTCGCCGGAGAGGATGAGCCGTGCTGCCTCCTCGAACTCTTCAGCGAAACCGTACGTGCCGATCACCTGCTGCTGTGAAAGCATGAGCTTCACTAGATCAATGCTATACGGCTCATCGAACAAGGACACTACCACCACCCGACCATACCTGCCGATGCTGCCGAGGCAATCGTCCATGGCCGCGCTGACACCCGCGCACTCGAAAGCTATGTTCACCCCTTCCAGAGTGGTCGGGTCGATGATGCGCTCAGCGATCGGCCCCTCAGAGGGGTTCATGACCTCTGCCCCCAGACGGCGCGCCAGCTCCCGCCGCCCTGTCGCGGTCTCTGAGACCACGATCCTGCCCGCACCTGCCCGCCTCGCCACCAGGCATGTCAGTGCCCCGATGGGACCGGCACCGGTGATAAGCACGCTCTCGCCCGGCTGCAGCCTCCCCCGCCTTACGGCCCACATCGCTACAGAGAGGGGCTCCGAGAGAGCCGCCTTGTCCGCAGCCTCCGCAGGCTCTACCTTGATAGCGGTGAACGCCCTGACGCAGATGTACTCGGCATAGGCGCCCGGTCGCGTATATCCCAAAGACAAGTAGCGACGGGGGCACTCATCCTCCTCTCCCGAAAGACAGACTTCACATTCGCCGCAGGGCTGGCTCGGCATGACCACCACGACGTCGCCCATCTGAAAGCCGCTCACGCCGGTGCCCACGGCCACCACCTCGCCGCTGAACTCGTGCCCCATGATGGGCGTGAACACGCCGCTGAGGCGCGGGCTCCCCTCCAACCGATAGTCGTGCAGGTCTGAGCCGCAGATACCGCAGTAGCGGACTCGCAGCTTGAGATCGCCGGGCCCGGGCTCGGGCTCCGGCGTGTCAACAACCTCCAGCCTGCGGAAGCCGGTCAGGGCTACGGCCTTCATCAGGACTCTCCTCTCGAGAAGCGGTCAGAACGTGGGGAGATACCGATCATGAGGTCCGGCAGCGTATCTCCAGGTCAATGATAGCACCGGCATCGAACCAAAGCGCAAACCCGTAGAGCACTTAACATAAATACAGCGTCGGTGCCCCCTATTCTCGCTGCCAGCGCCGTCGAGTTCATCCACAGCGTAGCGCATATAAGCTATTGAGCGGGCAGGTCGAACGGGGCGCCTTGACCACATCCCGCACAATTGGTACACAATACGTGGTAGACAGATATCAGTTGACGGGTTATCCTAGAACAGTAGCTGGAGGCGGGACTTGGAAACGACTGACCTGAGTGATCTGGAGCCCCAGCGGTGGCGAAGGATCATAGGACTTGTCATTGCCCTCATCGTGGTCGCTGTCGGGGCCTTGTTTGCCTATCGCACCTTTCTCAGCGGCGGCAGCGCGAGTGAGGAGGCCTACCAGGCCTACACCGTCGGCACCATGACCCTGCGCGCCCAGATACTCAGCTCGGGCACCGCCGAATCCCAGGACGAGGCCATCCTCAGCTTTTCCATACCCGGCCAGATAGATGAGATCTACGTCGAGCTCGGCGATGAGGTCAAGTTCGATCAACCCCTAATAAGCATCAAGGCCGACGCCCTTGAGAACGCCCTCTCCACCGCAGAGTCCAACCTGTCCGGCGCCGGTCTGCGACTGCGCAAGCTCCAGGAAGAAGCCACCGCCGCCGAACTGGCCGCCGCCGGCGAGGCCGTGTCCGCCGCCATGACGGCCCTCGTCAAGGCCCAGAATCAGCTTCAGGACGCCCTCGATCCGCCCACCGACGCCGAACTGGCCGCCGCCCAACAGGCCGTGGAGAGCGCTCAGGCCGCCCTCTCCTCTGCCGAGAGCAAGCTCAACACCCTGAAGAACGGGGCCTCGGACGCGGATCTGGCCGCCGCCGAGGCCGCCATTGTCCAGGCTGAGAACAACCTCGACCAGGCCGAGCGGGCGGAAGATACGGCCGACGACAACGAAGACAACGCGCGTAGCGCCTTTGAATTGGCGGCGGAGAGATACTGCGACATCGATGGCTGCCTGGAAGACATCTGCGCCGACCTGGAGGCCAACAACTACGAGGATCCTCTGACCAGCGACCAGGTGGACGCTCTCACGGAGGCCATCTCGCCCGAATCGACGCCCACTCCCACCCCCGGGCCCTCTCCCACCCCTACTCCGACCAATACCCCGGCCTCGCCCACTCCCACGCGTACCCCCAGACCCACCGCCGAGCCGTATACCGGTCTTGAAGTCGCCACCGCAAACCTCATCTATGCCAGCAGCACCTATAGCAGCGCCATCGCAGCCGTTGATAACGCCGAGGAGGCGGTCGAGAGCGCTGAGGCTGCCCTCACCGCTGCCGAGGCCGCCCTCGATGACCTTGAGGAAGGGGCATCCGCAGACGACATCGCCGCTGCCGAGGCCGCCGTGGTATCCGCCTTCGCCGCCCTGGAGGCCAGCCAGGCCAGCATGCAAGAGCTGCTGGACGGAGCCTCCGATACAACGATCGCCAACCTCCGCTCCGACGTCGCCAAGGCGCAGGCCTCGCTCCAGGCCGGCGTCGCCGCCTACGACGACCTGATCGCCGGAGCCACCTCAACCGACATCGCCCTCCAGAAGGAGGAGGTGCGCCAGGCGGAGCTGGCGGTGGAGAAGGCCAGGGACGCCCTCGACGAGGCCACCCTCACCTCCCCCTTCGACGGCACCGTCGCTGCCCTGCCCGTCAAGTTGGGTCAGTTCGTTACCTCCGCCATACCCGCCGTTACCGTTCTCACCCCCGGAGCCCTCGTCTTCGAACTCAACATAGGAGAGACGGAGCTCTCTGACCTCAAGGTCGGCCAGACGGGTGGGCTCGTCTTCGATGCCATCCAGGGCAAGGCCTACCCCATCCGCGTGGCTGCCATCGGCCTCGCACCCGACGTACAGCAGGGTGTGATCATCTACCCTGTCAAGTGCGAGATTCTGGGTGGCCTTGATGACGAATCGGGCCCGCAGCCGGCACCGGGGATGAACGGCTCGGCCTCCATCACCACCGATCTGAAGGCAGACGTTGTGGCCATCCCCAGCTCGGCCGTCCGCCGCCGTGGCGGTGAGCAGGTAGTTGAGGTCATTGTTGATGGCGATATCGAAGTGCGCCCCGTCGAGACCGGCCTCACCGATGGCGAGAACGTCGAGATCGTCAGCGGCCTGAGCGTCGGTGAAACGATAGCCCTGCGCGGAGTGGACTCGGAGGGTGAAGAGAGTGAACAGAGCGAAGAGGAGCTGCCCGTAGGGATCCGCTAGCGAGGGCGAGGCGCGGCCGTGATCAAGCTTACCGATATCAATAAGGTATACCGGACCGGGGATGTACCGATCTATGCCCTACGTGGCGTAAGCCTGGAGATCGATGACGGCGAGTTCGTAGCCATCGTCGGCGCCTCTGGCTCGGGCAAGTCCACCCTCATGAACATCGTCGGCTGCCTCGATATCCCCACATCGGGCAGATACACCCTGGACGGGCGCGAGGTTAGCACCCTCAGCGACGACGCCCTCGCCACAATCCGCAACCGCAGGATAGGCTTCGTCTTCCAGAGCTTCAACCTCCTGCCCCGGC
>CAZSRY010000100.1:0-6153 GCA_964609475.1 uncultured Dehalococcoidia bacterium | reverse complement strand
GACTGCGACGGCCAGACGGTGACGGTGGACGACCCCGACGTCTGCCAGCACTGCGGCTCCGATCGCATCGAGCAGGAGCCGGACGTCCTTGACACCTGGTTCTCCTCCGCCCTGTGGCCTCACTCGACCCTGGGCTGGCCCGATGAGACCGAGGACCTGCAGTACTTCTATCCCACGTCCGTCATGGAGACGGGCTACGACATCATCTTCTTCTGGGTGGCCCGCATGATCATGATGGGCCTCTACAACACGAAGGATATCCCCTTCCGCGACGTCTACCTGCACGGCCTGGTGCGCGACGAGCGGGGTGAGAAGATCAGCAAGTCCAAGATCACCCGCGATAAGCGCCACATAGCCAGCCCGCTGGAGGCGGTCGAGAGCTACGGCGCCGATGCCCTTCGCTACGCCCTGGCCACCGGCGGCACCCCCGGCAACGACATGCGTATCTCCGATCAGCGGCTGGAGGCCGGCCGCAACTTCGCTAACAAGCTGTGGAACGCCGCCCGCTTCGTCATCGGGCGCCTTGACGGCCAGGAGGTAGCTCGACCCGCCGCGGCGGATCGGCGGTCCCTGCCCCTGGAGGACCGCTGGATCATGTCGCGTCTCAGCAGGCTGACGGATAGCGTCGACCAGCTCATGACCGACTTCCAGCTCGGCGAGGCCGGCCGTCAGGTTCACGACTTCCTCTGGGGCGAGTACTGCGACTGGTACCTGGAGATGTCGAAGGTGAGGCTGGCTGAGGGCGACCGCTCGCCCCTGCCCGTGCTCGTCCACGTCCTCGATACGGCCCTCCGCCTCCTCCATCCCTTCATGCCCTTCGTCACCGAGGCGGTGTGGCAGAGCCTCTCGCCGCACCTGGCGGAGCCGGACGCCGAGGCGCTTGTCGTTGCCCCCTTCCCGGCGGCGGAGCGCGAATGGCGGGACGACGAGGCGGAAGAGGGGGCCCAGGCCGTCATCGACGTGGTGAGGGCGATCCGCAACATCCGTGCCGAGCGCGGGGTAGAGCCAGGCCGCTTTGTCGAGGCCTACGTGGTGGCGGACGGCGCCCGTCTCCCTATAGAGGCGAGCCGGCCGCTGATCGTCGCCCTGGCGAGGGCCCGTCCGCTCCACATCGTTTCCAGCGCCGGAGACGCGCCGCGAGAGGCGGTCGTCACAGCCGTTCTCAGAGATAGCCAGGTCGTTCTCCCCATGGCCGGCCTGTTCGATCTGGAGGCGGAGCGCCAGAGGCTGAACAAGCAGCTCGCTGCCTCTCAGGCCGAGGTGGAGAGGGTACGGGGCAAGCTGGCGGATGAGCAGTTTCTGGCCAAGGCCCCCCCGGACGTCGTGCAGCGGGAGAGGGAGAAGCTAGCGGCCGCTGGGGCGCGCTCGGAGGGGCTGCGCCAGCGCCTGCGGGAGCTCCAGTAGACACCTGCCTTGCGCCATCGATAGCCCGTAGTACGTCTCGTCGAGGAAGCCTATCGTGCGCATCATGCCTCTTCTCCTTCGCCTACTCACCATCGGCGGGCTGTCAGCCGCCGTTCTCTGGCTGCTCTGGCGTTACTGGCTGCGCGGTCCCTGCCCCTACCGTCAACGCTGGCTGCTCGATAACCTGCCCCGTCGCCTGATACAGCCCGTGTCTTCGATGGTGGAGGAGTTTCACCTGGCCCCCGGCAGCACTGTCCTGGAGTTGGGCGCGGGCACAGGCTACTTCAGTCTCGAGGCTGCCCGCAGAGTCGGCTCTGAGGGGAGGCTGCTCTGTCTGGACATACAGCCCGAGATGGCGGCGTTCCTTGGTGGACGCTTGCTGGAGGAGGGAATCAGCAACGCCCATCCGGTCGTCGCCGATGCTATCAACCTGCCCCTGGCCGAGGACTCGGTCGACGTGGCGTTCCTGGTCACCGTGCTGGGCGAGATCCCCGACCGGTCGCAGGCTCTGAGCGAGCTGCGGCGCGTGCTGAAGCCTGCGGGCTTGCTCTCCATTAGCGAGACCCTGCCCGACCCTGACTATCAATCTGAGCGCACCGTCCGCGGCCTCTGTGAGGCTGCTGGGTTTCTGACACTGGAGCGCTTCCGTCGACGGTTGGGCTTCACCATGAACTTCATCGCGCCGGAGGCTACAGGATAGGCAGATAGCGCTCCAGCTCGTAGTCAGTCACCTGCGTCCGGTAGGCATTCCACTCGATCTTCTTGTTGGCGATAAGGGAGTTGAAGACGTGGTCGCCCAGGGAGCGGCGCAGCACGTCGCTGCTCTCCGCCGCCTCGATCGCCTCGAGCAGGCTGCCCGGCAGGATAGCGATGCCCCTCTCCTGCCGCTCGCGCTCGCTCATCTGGAACACGTTCTCCTCGGTGGGCTCCGGAAGCGGGTACTCCTTCTCGATCCCTTCCAGCCCGGCTGCCAGCATCGCCGCGAAGGTGAGATAGGGGTTACAGGCGGGATCGGGCGAGCGGTACTCGAGGCGGGTCGCCTTCTCCTTGCCCGGCTTGTACTCCGGCACGCGCACCAGGTCGGAGCGGTTGCGCCGCGCCCAGGTGATGTAGCAGGGGGCCTCATATCCCGGCACCAGTCGCTTGTAGGAGTTCACCCATTGGTTGGTGGTCAGCGTGATCTCGCGGGCGTGCCGCAGCAGCCCCGCCATGAAGGCCTTGCCGATAGGGGAGAGGCTGTACTGGTCCTCAGCATCGAAGAAGGCGTTGCGCTCGCCCTTGAACAGGGACATGTGGACGTGCATGCCGCTGCCGTTCTGTCCTACCAAGGGCTTAGGCATGAAGGTGGCATAGACGCCGTGAGAGAGGGCGACCTCCTTGACTACCAAGCGGTAGGTCATCGCGCTGTCGGCCATGGTCAGGGCGTCGGTGTAGCGGAGGTCGATCTCGTGCTGGCTGGGCGCCACCTCGTGGTGGGAGTACTCCACGCCGATGCCCATCTCTTCGAGGATGAGGATGGTGTCCCGTCTGAGGTTGGTGGCCACATCGAGGGGTGTCAGGTCGAAGTAGCCGCCCTGGTCCAGCGGCTCGGGCGAGTCGACGCTCTTGAAGTAGAAGTACTCAAGCTCGGGCCCGACGTAGAAGGTATAGCCGAGGTCAGCGGCCCGCTTCATGTTGCGCTTAAGTACGTAGCGAGGGTCGCCTTCAAAGGGCTCGCCACCGGGGCGATAGATGTCGCAGAACATGCGGGCCGTGCCCCTCTCCGCCGGTCGCCAGGGGATGGTGGCGAAGGTAGACGGGTCGGGCATCGCCACCATGTCGCTCTCATCGATGCGGGCGAACCCCTCGATCGATGACCCGTCGAAGCCCATCCCCTCCTCCAACGCCAGCTCCAGCTCCTCGACGGTGATGGTGAAGCTCTTGAGCGAACCCAGGATGTCGGTGAACCACAGCCGGATGAACTTGATGTCCTGATCCTTGCAGGTCTGAAGGACGTACTCCTTGCTGTCTTTGTCGGCCATTTCTTCTTATCCTCCCCTCTTGATGTGGCTGCCAAACGCTGAGGCGTCAGCGCGCGGCAATGCCTTCATTATATGCTGGTTCCCTTCGTTGTCTCTTCAAGACGCGTTCCACCGGCGAGCCTGCTGCTGCCGTTCGCCTCCAGCCGCGTCCTCTCGTTGCTGCTGCCTCGTGTGTGCGGCACCGTCAACTCCGAGACCTGCACCACGCTGAGGCCCTCGAAGGCGTAGGCGCGCTCGCCGTGCTGTGAGATGTCCAGGCCGATCCTCTCCTCCTCCTCGGAGACCCGCAGCCCCAGCACCCAGTCGATGACGCGCAGAATGACCACTGTCGCCAGCAGCGAGTAGGCCAGGGTGACCGCCACGGCCGCGCCCTGTACGCTGAGCTGGCCCCAGTTCCCATGCAGGGCACCATCGGCGCCGGCCGAGTTGACCGCTACACTGGCGAAGATGCCCGTAGCGAGAGCCCCCCAGGCACCGCCAACGCCGTGCACCCCGACAACGTCGAGGGTGTCGTCCAGGTGCAGGCGGTGGCGTACCTCCACTGCCAGGTAACAGAATACACCAGCGCCGATGCCAATGGCGAGGGCCGGCCCTGCGTCGACGAAGCCGGAGGCCGGGGTGATAGCCACCAGCCCGGCGACCGCTCCCACTGCCACTCCGACCGCACTGGGCTTCTTGGCAAGCCACCAGCTCAGGAACATCCAGGTGAGGGCGGCGGCAGCGGCGGCGACGTGCGTGGTGACGAAGGCGTTGACCGCCAGGCCGTCCGCCGCCAGGGCGCTGCCGGCGTTGAAGCCGAACCAGCCGAACCAGAGGAGGGCCACGCCCAGCATCATCATGGACACGTCGTGTGGCTCTAGGGCCTCCTTGCCGAACTCCAGTCGTCTGCCGTACATCAGCGCGGCGGCGAGGGCGGCGATGCCCGCGTTCACGTGTACCACAGTCCCACCCGCGAAGTCGAGGGCGCCGAGCTCGCGTAGCCAGCCGCCGGGCGCCCATACCCAGTGGGCGATAGGCGCGTAGACCAAGAGCGACCACAGGCCCATGAAGATGAGGAATGAGCTGAACTTGGCGCGCTCGGCGAAGGCGCCGGTGATAAGGGCCGGGGTGATGATGGCGAACATCCCCTGGAAGATCATGAATGCCAGGTGGGGTACGGTGGACGCGTAATCGGGGTTAGGCTCCTGACCCACGTCCCGCAGCAGCAGCCAGTCGAGGCCGCCGATGATACCCCAGTGGTCGGGGCCGAAGGCGAGGCTGTAGCCCACCGTCACCCAGAGCAGGCTGACCATGGCGATGACGACGAAGCTGTGCATTATGGTGCCGAGCACGTTCTTCTGTCGCACAAGGCCACCGTAGAAGAAGGCCAGGCCGGGGGTCATCAGCATGACCAGGGCTGCCGAGACGAGGATCCAGGCAGTGTTTCCCGTACTAATACCATCCTCCAGCATTGTCAGCCCCCTACTCCGGTTTGGATTTCACGCTCACCAGTTTAGAGGGGCTCTGTTACGGGCGTATTGCGGCGCGGTTAAGTTGTCGTTATGGGGGGTAATACCTAGGAGGGGGCGCGGAACCGATAGCCCACGCCGCGAACCGTATCGATGAAGGTGTGGCCGCCGTGCTCCAGCTTGCTCCGCAGGCGGCGGATGTGTACGTCGACCGTCCGCGCGCCGCCGTAGAAGTCGTAGCCCCAGACCTTATCGAGCAGGGCCTCTCGCGTGAACACGCGGTCGGGTTGGCTGGCGAGGAAGCGCAGCAGCTCGTATTCCTTGTAGGTCAGTTCCACCGGCGAGCCGTCGAGGAACACCTTGTAGCTTGCCGGATCGATCACCAGGGCGCCGCGATGCAGCGCATCCTGCGATTCCGCTCCCCCCCGCCGCGCCAGCGCATGCCGCAGGCGGGCCTCGAGCTCCCCCGGCCGCAGGGGGTAGAGGACGAAGTCATCTATGCCCAGGCCGGCGTCATAGGCGGCGAGCTGCTCCTCCGGTAGGAGCGCCAGCGTCGGCATCTGGTTCGCGGCGCCGCCTTGGTGCAGGAGTTCTCGCACCTGGGCGCCGCCCGGGTTGGTGGACAGATCGAGGATCACAGCGCCCGGCGACGGCCGCGAGCGCAGGCGATCGAAGGCGTCTTCAGCCGAGCATACGTCTACCTTGTAGCCCGCGTCCTTTAGTTGCCGGGCCAGATCCTCTGTGATCTCGCCCTCTCCGATGACAAGGATCTTCCCCAACTTCCCTCACCTGCTTCGATCGTATGTTCGCGATCCTGCAGAGACCAGTATAGCAGAATCGCGGGCGCGCCAGGAACGCTCGGCCGGCGACAGCACCGACCGGACCTGCTATCATGGCTGGGGCCGGCAGGCCCTTGGCTGCGATCGTGAGGACGCTTCAAGAATGGAAAAGGCAAAGCGGCTACCTGGATGGCTGAAGGTTCGGAACCCCGGGGGCGCCGATTACCTCCGCCTGAAAGGCCTCCTGCGCCGCGCCGGCCTCCACACCGTCTGCGAGGAGGCCCGCTGCCCCAACATCGGCGAGTGCTTTGAGGCGGGCACCGCTACCTTCCTCATCCTGGGCGATGTCTGCACCCGCGCCTGCCGCTTCTGCGCCGTCGCCAGCGGACGACCGCGGGGCCTGGACCGAGGGGAGCCGCTGCGGGTGGCCCAAACGGTGCGGACGCTGGGCCTGCGTCACGCCGTCGTCACCTCCGTCACCCGCGATGACCTGCCCGACGG
>CAZSRY010000099.1:0-6231 GCA_964609475.1 uncultured Dehalococcoidia bacterium | reverse complement strand
CCCTACCTTCTGTCTGCCAGACAGACGCTCTCCCGATTGAGCTACAGCCCCACCTGCCCTCCTATCGTAGCAGGAAGAAGCCACCCCCGCAAGACGGCTGCTTGACACCAGTTCGTCGCTGCGTCATCATCGCCTCGAACGTTCAAAGCGCTGATTCGGAGGTTTGCTGACATGATGCCGCTCGAAGGAATCCACGTCCTAGACCTGTCTCGATTGGCCCCCGGTCCCTTCTGCACCATGCTGCTGGGCGACCTGGGGGCCGACGTCCTTCTCGTCGAAGCGCCGCCCGAGGCTCTCCCCGGCGGCGTTCGCCCTAGACAGGTTGATGATCCTGAAGCCGCCGTGCGTACCGGCATGCAGGCTGACCGCGCCGCTGCCTACAATGCCCTCGGACGCAACAAACGCAGCATCGTCCTCAACCTGCGCCACGATGAGGCGCGGCGCATATTCTACCGCCTGGCCGAGACCGCTGATGTGGTCCTGGAGGGCTTCCGCCCCGGCGTCGTCAAGCGCCTGGGCGTCGACTATGAGACGATCAGCGGCGTCAACCCCCGCATCGTCTACTGCTCCCTGTCCGGCTACGGGCAGGACGGGCCCTACGCGGGCATGGTCGGTCACGATATCAACTACATCTCCATCGCCGGTGCCCTGGGAATGATCGGCTGGCCCGACGGGCCGCCGGCCATCCCCCTGAACATCATCGCCGACTTTGCGGCGGGCGGACTCCACGCCGCCTACGCCATCCTCGCCGCCCTCCTGGCCCGCGATAAGACGGGCCGCGGGCAGTACGTCGACATCGCCATGTCCGATGGCGTCATCTACCTGCTGGCGCTCTTTGTCACCCAGTACCTGTCCACGGGCGAGGTGCCGCGCCGCGGCGGGACGCCGCTTAACGGCGGCGTCCCCTTCTACAACGTCTATCAGACCAAGGACAGCCGCTGGATAAGCGTGGGCAGCCTGGAGCCCCACTTCTTTGCCAACCTCTGCCGCGCCATGGGGCGGGAGGACTTCATTCCCCTCCAGAACGACGCCGCCCGCCGCGGGGAGGTCTTCGCCTACTTCCGCGAGCAGTTCGCCACGAAGACCCGCGACGAGTGGTTCCAGATCCTCAGGGAGACGGACATCTGCGCAGCCCCTGTCTACGGTCTGGACGAGGCCCTGGCCGATCCGCATAACCGGCATCGCGGGATGGTGATGGAGATAGAGCACCCGACGCTGGGGAAGGTGCGTCAGGTGGGTATAGGCACCAAGCTGTCCGATACGCCTGGGGCCGTACGGTCGCTGGCGCCGCGACCCGGCCAGCACACAGAGCAAGTGCTGGCCGAGCTCGGCTACGACGGCGGGCGCATCACCGCCCTGAAGGAAGCGGGAACTATAGCATGATAGCCGAGCATTTGGCCGCTCGGTTGCGGTCTAGCTGTGCCTGCCACGGGCAATGGATTGAGAGACAAAGACCGCTATGCTTCCCAGGGGACAGGCAAAGCTACTCCTGAGTATTCAACCGCCAGGCGCCCCTTAGGGGATGACCTGCCTTCCTCAAGCGAGCCGCCTGAGGAGCGTGCACCCCTTTCAGATGATCATTCCCGTACGGCTTCGTTACCCCCAGACTCTGGTGAAGGACGCCAGGGCCTCGTTGGCCGCATCCATCAGGAAGAAGCCCGGGGCGAAGAAGCTATCGTCTCCAACCAGCAGGCCCAGGATGATGGCCCAGATGGCGAACCCCGCTGCGTTGCTGATGAGCACCTTCGCGGGATCGGCCGTGGTGGTCGCCTGGATGGCCACCGTCGTCAGGCCAAAGAAAAGGGCGAGCGATAGCAGCCCAATCCCGAAGTCCAGCGCGGGAATGAACAGCAGCACTGAGATCGCCAGCGGCGCCGCCGCCATGCCCATCGTCCTGACGAGCTGCTGCACATCGGCTTGGGCCTTGAATACCTGCGTTAGGAGCGCATAGACGATGAGCAGCCACGCCACCCATAACGCAATCGAGAATATACTCCCCAGGATGAAGGACTGTATGAACACCTTGCCCGCATCGCCGAAATCCTGGGTCATGGACCACCAAATCCAGCCGCCCAAGCCTGCCAGGAAGGTAGCCGCCGCCGCCACTATCACTGAGGGTATCGTTGCCGCGGCGTCCAGCCTCACCTCGTCGAAGACGCTTGTGTCCAGTCTTGCCAGCCGCATCAGCCGGGTTATCAATACTTGGAAGTCCAATTCGTCCTCCTTCCGTAATCAGACGTTCCTGCCGTTCCCAGGTACTTGCCGCCCTCCGTTCCCTCTGGGCGGCGCGATTCGGTTGATATCGCAGCTCTTTCTCCTTGGCTCACCTCCTTCCTTCACCAAACTCTGCGCGCATTTTATCATCTTTTTCGCCGTTTGTGACCAGGGTAAAAGTCTAAATCGCCATATCACAAGATCATTTTCATCAGAGAGGGCGCTTCTTGGGGATGCCCGCCCGCCGCGGATAGCGCTCAGGCGTGGCCGTCGTCTTGCGCACCAACACCAGCGTCTGCTGGTGCGCGCCGCCCGGCACCCTCAGCGGCTCGCAGGAGATGATCGACCCGCCCAGGATCGCCAGCGCCTGGCCTGCCGCCTCCACCTCTGCGGTGGCGCCGCTGCCCTTGGGCGTCGCCAGATGGCCGCCCAGCCGGAGGAAGGGCACCGCCAGCTCCAGCAGCACTGGCAGCGGCGCCACCGCCCGCGCCAGCACCACGTCGAACCTCTCGCGATACGTCTCCCGTCGGCCCAGCTCCTCTGCCCGTCCGGTCACGACCTCCGCCCCCTCCAGCTCCAGCGCCTCGACCAGCTCTCTCAAGAAGGCGCTCTTCCTGGTGCTCGCCTCCAGCAGGGTCAGCGTCAGGTGGGGCAGCAGGACCTTGATGGGCAGGCTGGGGAGCCCCCCTCCCGCCCCCAGGTCCAGCAGGGACGCCTCGCTCGACCGGCCCAGCACGTCGGCCTCCAGCAGCGCCGAGGCCAGGGCCAGCGACTCCAGGAAATGCCGCTGCTGAACATCCTCGTAGGTGGTGACGGATGTGACGCCGGCCCGCCCGCCAGCCGATGAGAGCAGGACGTAGTAGCGTTCGAACAGCGCCAACTGGCGAGGGGTCAGTTTCAGGCCGAGTTCAGCGGCACCGTGCGAGAGGATAGTCAGCATGATACCTCATCGGGGCAGGGTTGTGCCGATCATAGCATCGCGGCTCCCTGGGGCAAAAGGGAGCGCCCGAAATTGACACCCCTGTCAGATACTCCTACAATCAGGTTCGAAGGGACGGTGATGAGCGCATGAGCGCATCGGAGGAGATGCCCACCCTACGGACAGCGGCTTCCACGTATCTGGCCGGCCTTCCTCCCCTGGAGCGACAGGAGGGTCAGGCTGAGATACACAAATTCGTTCGCTGGTACGGGGCCGACCGGCCCGTAGGGGAGCTCAAGGGACACGATGTCTCGGCCTATGCCGAGAACCTGGGCGTGAGCCTGGCCGATGCCGCCCGCAAGCTGGAGCCGGTGCGCTCCTTTCTCGCCTTCGCCAAGAAAAAGGGCCTTACCGCCACCAACCTGGCGGTTCACCTCCGTCCTCCCAAGGCCGCCAAGAAGGCCAAGGCCCAGCGGCGCGTCAAAGAGGATGAAGCGCCGCTTTCTCTAACCCGCGAAGGTATCGCTGCTCTGGAGGCCGAGCTGGAAGAGCTGCGCTCCCGTCGCCCCCGCGTGGCCGCCGATCTGCAGCGGGCCATGGCCGACAAGGACTTTCGCGAGAACGCCCCTCTTGATGCCGCCCGCGAGCAGCAGGCCCATCTGGAGTCGCGCATCCGCGAGATCGAGGCGACCCTCCACCGCTCCGTGGCGATGGAGAGGGAGAAGAGCCCCAGCTCGGTGGTTCGCCAGGGCAGCACCGTCTACCTGCGCAATCTCAAGTCAGGTGTTGAGCTGAAGTACACCCTGGTCCACCCTCGGGAGGTCAACGCCAGCCAGGGGAGGATCTCCATAGCCTCGCCGGTGGGGAAGGCACTGAAAACGAAGAAGGAGGGCGACGAGGTGGAGGTATCGGCGCCGTCAGGCGCCATCCGGTTCCGCATCGAGAAGATACAGGCCTGAGAGCCTTTCCCTAAGTCTTGATCAAGCCTTGGAGGATTCACTCCCTGCCCCTTCGCAACATTTCTTTGCATTGAGCGACTAACACCTGGTTCTTTTCGACAAGTAGTGATACAATTCACGTTCGGGCCTGGAGGAGGCCCTGGATACTGGCTGGATGGAGTCGGCCTGGTGATGCTCATCCACGCGGGCCGTCGTAGAAAGGAGTTGCGCGCGGTAGGAAAAACCCTAGTAGCAGGTCACGCCCGGCAGGCAGGACTATCTGCTGAGAGGGCAGCAAGGGTTCATTACTTCACTGACTTAGAGGAGGATGACAATGACCAGAGCAACGGAGTACGAGTACATTCCGGGCCTGGCGGGTATACCCGCCACGAAGTCCAAGGTGAGCGACATCGATGGCCAGCGGGGAATCCTTAAGTATAGGGGATATGCCATTCAGGAGCTCGCCGAGAAGAGCACCTTCGAGGAGACAGCCTACCTCACTGTTGAGGGCGATCTCCCCACCAGGCAGCAGTTGGACAGGTTCAAGAAGGAACTGGCCGCCAATGGGATAATTACGCCGTCTAGCCTGGACATGATCAAGCTCTTCCCCAAGGATGGGCACCCCATGTCCGCCCTCCAGACCGTCGTCGCCGCCATGGCCCTGTTCTACCCCAGGAGCGTTGACGACGACAAACTGAACTATGAGGCGGGTATCCGGCTCATCGCCCAGGTGCCGACCATAGTGGCGGCATTCCACAGGATACGTCAAGGCAAGGAGCCCCTGGCGCCGAAGAGCGACCTGAGTCATGCGGCCAATTTCCTGTACATGATGAACGGCGAGGCGCCGGATCCGCTGGCGGAGAAGATCTTCGATGTGTGCCTGATCCTGCACGTGGAGCACACCATCAACGCCTCCACCTTCACTGCCATGGTTACCAGCTCCAGCCTGGCCGACCCCTACAGCACGATGGCAGCAGCGGTCGGCTCTCTCAGCGGCCGCCTGCATGGTGGCGCCAACGAGCGGGTGCTCGCCATGCTCAACGAGATAGGCTCCGTTGACAAGGCAAAGGCCGCCATCGAGAAGAAGATCGCCGAGAAAGAGCTGATCATGGGCATGGGGCACCGCGAATACAAGACCATGGATCCGCGGGCGACTATCCTGAAGAACCTGGCCCCCAAGCTTTTCGAGAAGTTCGGGGCCACCCCCATCTATGACGTCGCCTTGGAGGTGGAGAAGATCGTCACCGAGCGGCTGGGCGAGCGTGGCATCTGGCCCAACGTCGACTTCTACTCGGGTATCGTCTACGACAAGATGGGGATCCCGATAGACATGTTCACGCCGGTCTTCGCCGTCTCCCGGATAGCTGGCTGGGTAGCCCACTGGCGCGAGCAGCTCATCGGCAACCGTATCTTCCGGCCCACCCAGATCTACGAGGGCTCGGGTGACCGCTCCTACGTACCCATCGAGCGGCGGGGTTAGACCGGAGGACTGAGACAGAACCATAAGACGGGCGGGCTTGCTTGTACTATTGCTGACCTGCAGTGACTGCGGCAGCCTGATGGCTGCCGCAGTCGCATCTCCTTGACCTGCCTCTGACAGAAGGGGATAATCTCAGCCAAGGAGCGGCTCTCGGGGCAGGGAGGAAATGAGCAAGCTACGCGTGGGCCTGGCCCAGATCAACGTCACCGTCGGCGACCTCAAGGGCAACGTCGACAAGATCCTGGACTGCCTGGGACAGGCCCGCTCCCTGGGCGTGGACCTCCTCGCCTTCCCCGAGTTGGCCATCACCGGCTACCCGCCCGAGGACCTCCTCCTTCGTCGTCAGTTCGTCCGCGATAACCTGAAGGCCCTGGATCTGGTGGTGAAGGGCAGCGCCGGCATCGCTCTGGTGGTGGGCTTCGTCGATGCGGAGGAGGACATCTACAACGCCGCCGCCGTCATCCACGACGGGCGGCTGGTGGACGTATACCGCAAGCAATACCTCCCCAACTACGGCGTCTTCGATGAGGAGCGCTACTTCAGTGCCGGGGCCGCTTGCTCCATCTACGAGGTGGCAGGCGTGGACGTAGGCATCAACATCTGCGAGGACATCTGGTACCCCGAAGGGCCGGCTCAAGATCAGGCTCACGCCGGCGCCGAGGTCATCCTAAACATCAGCT
>CAZSRY010000098.1:0-6302 GCA_964609475.1 uncultured Dehalococcoidia bacterium | reverse complement strand
GGGACACCCCTTGAACCCCGGCAGAGGGGGATACTCCCCCTCTGCACTCCCCCTACAGGCGGCGGCTGGCGGGCAGGAATGCCCGCCCTACGGAAAGGAAGCTTGGAGGCTAGGTGTAGCGCTTGACCTCGAAGCGGAGGAGGTCGACGGGCTCTTGGGGGAGGATGCCGGCCTTCATCTTGGCGATCGATATCTGCTGCTCTACGTTGTCCACGCCCTCGAGGTCGGGGAGCAGCAGGCCGCGACGACCGCCCTTCTGCACGATGACGCCGTAGCGCTTGCTGTCCAGCTCCTGCGGCCCCTCGACGGGCTCAGGCGCGGTGAGCACGTCGACGCTGTAGTCGAGGTCGGGCAGCTCGTCCTCGGTGATGGGGTCGAAGCGGGGGTCCTGGCTGGCGGCGGCGATGGCGTTGTGGGCCACCTCCAGGCCTATGTTCTCGCGGGTGGGCTCTATGGTGCCGATGCATCCCCGCAGCTCGCCTCGCTTCTTGATGGAGACGAAGACGCCGGCCTCTCCCTCCATCTCCGGCGTCAGTTTCTGCGGCCGCAGCAGCCTGGAGGAGCGGACGTAGTGCTCGACGGTGTCCTTGGCCAGTTGCACTAGGGGATGCGTTGGGCTGGAAGCGGTGACGGCGATGGCGATGGCCTCGCTCGCCTCCGCCTCCGGTTCGCCGGCGCGTGGGCCCAGGATGTCGATGGCGGCCACCATGTAGCCCACGCCGAACGGCGCCTCGTAGGAGAGGACGCGCGGCCGCACCCGCAGGTGGCTCAGGGCACCCATGAGCATCGCCGTTTGGGGGACGGCGTCCTCGGCGGCGCGGCGGCGGAAGTCGGAGGATGTCTCCAGGACCCAGCTCACGTCCCAATCGGCCACAACCTGCTGGAACCTGTCGTCGAACTCGCGGCCGGCGGGGTCGTAGCCGCTGGGGGCGCCGGGCTTCAGGCAGTGCGACAGGTCGGCGCTGCAGATGATGACGCTCGGCCTGCCCAGCCGTCGCAGGGCCCGGCCGATGGCCTGTCCCACAGCGTAGTGCTGTTCCGGCGAGAGGTAGGAGGGGGCCAGCGGCACCAGCCTGGCATCGCCGACGCCCGGTCGCAGGTGGTAGAGGGGAACGGTGCAGCCCCAGTCCAGGCCGTCGATGATGCCGTCGTCCCAGTGCTGGAGGGCAGTCAGCGGCAGGGCCGCGCGGTCGGCCTCTTCCTGCATGAGGGCCACCGCCTCGAGGTCGTTCTCGTACTCAAAGCGGACGTTTGGGGCATCCCAGCGGGCCATGCTGCCGCGGACGGCGAGGGCTGTCAGGACTCCGACGGCCCTGGGGTCGACCGGGCCGTGGGGGCTGAACAGCAGCACCGTCTGCGGTCGATGGCCGGCTATCTCCTGGGCCACGTGCTCCAGGGCCTCGATGGTGCGGTGCGTGTCTTGCTCGCGCCCACGACCGATCTCAGGCACGAGCATAGGAGGGTGGGGCGCGATGCAGGCGTAGGCTATTCCGTTCATGACAGGCCCCCGCGAAATCAGCGCTTGGCCGACACCGGCAGCCGGCGCTCGTAGGTCGCGGTGCGGATGTTCAGGTCGGCGCCGCAGCGAGCGCAACGGCCGTCCTCCGTCAGCGACCGCAGGTCAACTCGATACCCCGCGCGGCTGATAACCAGGGTTCCGCAGCCGGGGCAGCGGGTGTTCTCATCGGGGTGGCCGAACACGTTGCCGGGGTAGACGTAGAGGAGCCCCGCCTGGCGGCCGATGGCGACCGCCTTGTTCAGCGTCTCCAGCGGCGTCGGCGGCAGGTGATTCAGCTCGTGGTGAGGGTGAAACGCCGTCACGTGCCAGGGCGTCTCCGGGCCCAGGTCGTCCCGTACCCATTGGGCGATCATGGATAGCTGCTCGTCGTCATCGTTCATGGTGGGGACGATGTTGGTGACCACCTCCACGTGCATGTCCCAGTGGGACTTGGCGTACTTGGCCGACTCGAGGAGGTTTCGCCAGTGGAAGACCTTGGCCAGGTCGCGGTAGAGGGCGTCGGTGAAGCCCTTGACGTCGACGCGGAAGGCGTCCAGGTAGGGGCCGATGAGGTCGAGGGCCTCGGGCGTGCTGAAACCGTTGGTCACGAAGACTGTGTAGAGGCCGGCCTCCTTGGCCAGCTTGGCGCAGTCGAGGGCGTACTCTAGCCATATGGAGGGCTCGTTGTAGGTGAAGGCCATGCCCTGGCTGCCGAGGCGTTGGGCGAGGGCCAGGGCGTCGGCGGGCATGAGGTCGTGGGAGAGGCGCTGCGCCTGCTCGGGGGTGGCGAACGATATCTCCCAGTTCTGACAGTGCTTGCAGTGGAAGTTGCAGCCCCAGGAGCCGAGGGATAGGCAGTAGGAGCCGGGGAAGAAGTGGAACAGCGGCTTCTTCTCCACGGGGTCGTCGTTGACGGAGGCGACGCCGGGGTAGTTGTAGAGGACGATGCGTCCGTCCAGGGCGCGGCGCATGCGGCAGACGCCGAAGGCGCCGTCGGGGATGAGGCAGCGCCAGTGGCAGACGTTGCAGCGTATCTTGCCGCCGGGTTGCGTCTCGTAGAGGAGGGCCTCTCGCTTGGTATCGGCGGGAGTGTTCATTGTCGAGTTAATTATAGCACCGGCGATGGGGGGCTTGCAGAGGAGGGCGAAGGAGGTGTGATGGTTGAAGGGTAGATGTAGCGGAGGGCTTCAGCCCTCCAAGAAGCCTCGGAACAAGACACCGTATGTGGAAGGCTAAAGCCTTCCGCTACATGCCGATCTGCAAAGACTTCAGCAACCCTAGGGGGATAGGGCCGCCTGGAGCGCCGCTATGAGGGCGCGGTCCTGGCGGGGGTCGACGGTGCGGGGGTCGAGCAGCAGGGTATCGTGCTCGATGCGCGCCAGCAGGGGCGGGTCGCCGAGGCGGAGCGTTCGGGCCAGGGCCTCCACGTCCGGCGAATCGCCTCCGCCCAGGGCCAGCAGCTTGGTGGGCAGGCTCTCCTCGGGCAGGCTGCCGCCGCCGATCATCGACCGTCCGTCTATCACTTGTGCTCCTGCTCCCACTGCCCTCCTCCATCGCTTCGCCCGCCTCTCGATGTCGGCCAGGGGGGTGGCTATCATGCGCCAGACGGGCACCTTCTGCAGCGCCTCGCCCTTTACATAATGAAGGAGGGTCGCTGCCAGGGCGGCGATGTCCGCCTTGTCCATGCGGGCGGCGCGGGCCAGGGGATGACGCTTGAGCTTTGCTACGAGGTCCTGCCGGCCGACGATGATCCCCGCCTGGGGGCCGCCGAGGAGCTTGTCGCCGGAGGAGAAGACGAGGTCGGCGCCGGCGGCCAGGCTCTCCTGGATGGTCGGCTCCTTGGCGAGGCCGAACTGGGCAGTATCGAGCAGGCAGCCGCTGCCCAGGTCGTCGAGCAGGAGGAGGTCGCGCTCGTGGGCCAGGCGCGCCAGTTCGGGCAGTGAGACTGACTCCGCGAAGCCGACGATGCGGAAGTTGCTGGCGTGGACGCGCAGCAGGGCGGCGGTATCGTCGCTGATGGCCGCCTCGTAGTCGCTGCGGTAGGTGCGGTTGGTCGTGCCCACCTCCACTAGACGGGCGCCGCTCTGGGCCATGACCTCGGGGATGCGGAAGCCGCCGCCGATCTCGACGAGCTGGCTGCGCGAGATGATCACCGCTCGCCCCGAGGCCAGCGCCGACAGGGCCAGGAGCACCGCCGCGGCGTTGTTGTTGACAGCAACCGCCGCCTGGGCGCCGGTGAGACGGCAGAGGAGGGATTCCAGGTGGACGTGTCGCGAGCCGCGCTCCCCTTCCTCTAACTCGAACTCGAGGTTGCTGTAGCCGCGGCCGACAGCATCGATGGCGGCGAGGGCGTCGTCCGACAGGGGGGCGCGGCCCAGGTTGGTGTGGATGATGACGCCGGTGGCGTTGATGACCGCCCGCAGGGTGGGCGCCACGGTGGCGCGGACCCTCTCCAGGAGGGAGGAGACCAGCGCATCGTGGGGAGGGCAGGGCCGGCCGGCGGCGATGTCCTGGCGGGCGGCCTCCAGATGCTCACGGGCCACGTCGGCGATGGTGCGGGGGGTGTACTCTGTCGTCAGCGCCTGAACCCGCTCGTCGCCGATCAGCCGGTCGACGCTTGGTAATCCACGGTAGGGGCTGCTCATGGAGCCGGTCTCCTCCTGATTGTTGAGCTTGTGTCATTTTAGCACAGCTTTTGCTTCCAAACTGCTTGCTCCAAATTTCACTACTGCTGTATGATGAGGCCACCAATCCTAGGAGGCTTTTGAGGAGGTTTTCGATGAATCTACGTATCCCTGGTCCGACAACCTGTGCCCAGGAGGCCCTCGATGCCCAGCGGCGTCAGATGATCAACCATCGCGGGCCTGAGTTCGCTGGTATCCTGGACAGGGTGACTAAGCGTGTGCAGCAAGTGTTCGAGACGAAAAACGACCTCTATATCCTTACCACCTCGGGCACCGGAGCCATGGAGGCGGCTGTGGTCAACGTCCTCTCGCCCGGCGACCGTGTGCTCGTGGTATCGATCGGTGCCTTCGGCGACCGCTTCGCCCAGATCGGCGAGGCCTACGGCGCTGACGTGACCAAGCTCTCCTATGAGTGGGGCAAGGCCGCCGACCCGGATGAGGTGGACAAGGCGCTGTCTGAGGGCCCCGGCTATAAGGCGATGCTGGTCACCCACAACGAGACTTCCACCGGCGTGACGAATCCCCTGCAGGAGCTGGCCCGCGTGGCCCGCAAGCACGGCGTTCTCGTCGTGGTGGACGCTGTGAGCAGCCTGAGCGCCGTCCCCTGCCCGGTGGACGCGTGGGACCTGGACGTGGTGGTCACCGGCTCTCAGAAGGGCTGGATGGTGCCGCCCGCGCTGGCCATGATGTCCATCAACGAGCGGGGCTGGAAGGCAAACAGCGAGGCCAAGATGCCGCGCTTCTACTTCGACGTGGGCAAGGCGAAGGACTACCTGGGGCGAGGGCAGACCCCCTGGACGCCCGCCGTCTCCGTTTTCTTCGCCCTGGACGTGGCCCTGGACATGATGCTCAAGGAGGGGCTGCAGAATATCTTCGCCAGGCACGAGCGCATAGGAAACCTGGTCCGCCGCCGCGTCAAGGAGCTGGGCCTGGAGGTCTTTGCCGACGAGCGTTTCGCCTCGAATACCGTATCGGCGGTGAAGGTGCCGGAGGGGATCGACGGCAAGGAGCTGAACAGGATCATGCGCGAGGAGTACGAGACGGTGCTCGCCGGCGGCCAGGCGGCACTGGCCGGGAAGATATTCCGCATCGGCCATTTGGGTGCGGTCACTGAAGGCGAGATAGAGGACTGCATGGACGCCTTGAAGAAGGCCCTGCCCAAGGTCGGGTTCACGCCTGCCAGGGCGTAGTGCGCCGCTCCGGTCGTCGCGCAAGCTTGAGACAGATAGCGAAAGGCGAGGGATGAGCCGTAAGGTTCTGGTTACTGATCCTATTGCCCAGGACGGCATCGATGCGCTGGCTCCCCACGCTGAGGTGGATGTCAAGCTGGGCATCCCGCCTGAGGAGCTGGAGAGCATCATCGGCGAGTACGATGCCCTGATCGTCCGCAGCGAGACTAAGGTCACGGCGGCCATCATCGAGGCGGCGAAGAAGCTGCAGGTGATCGGTCGTGCCGGTGCGGGCGTGGACAACATCGACGTTGAGGCTGCCACGAATCGCGGCATCATCGTCGTCAATGCCCCCTTGGGCAACACCGTGTCCGCCGCCGAGCACACCATAGCGCTGATGCTGGCGTTGTCGCGGCACATTCCCCAGGCTGACGCTACTCTCAGGGGCGGCAAGTGGGACCGTCGTCGCTTCATGGGCGTTGAGGTGCGGGGGAAGACCTTGGGCGTCATCGGCCTGGGGCAGATAGGCTCCGAGGTGGCTCGACGGGGTCACGGGCTGGAGATGCACGTGATCGCCCACGACCCCTTTGTCGCCGAGGAGCGGGCGCAGGTGCTCAAGGTGGAGATGGTGCCGCTGGAGGATCTGCTGCAGCGGTCGGACTACATAACGATCCACACCAGGCTCACGGCCCAGACGAAGGGGCTCATCGGCGAGAAGGAGCTGAAGCTCGTCAAGCCTTCTGTTCGCATCATCAACGCCTCCCGCGGCGGCGTCGTGGACGAGGAGGCGCTCCTCAAGGCGGTAGAGGAGGGACGGGTGGCCGGGGCCGCCGTGGACGTGTTCAGCAAGGAGCCCGCCGTGGGCAACATCCTTCTGGGCAACGAGCGGATCATCGCCACTCCTCATCTCGGCGCCTCCACGGCTGAGGCCCAGGAGCGGGTGGCCCTGGA
>CAZSRY010000097.1:4730-6337 GCA_964609475.1 uncultured Dehalococcoidia bacterium | reverse complement strand
CCGCCTTCATCAAATCGCTGCGCGGCTCCGACCCCGATGCCGCCCTCTACTGGTTGGCGCGCATGATCGAGGCCGGCGAGGACCCCCTGTACATCGTGCGACGCATGGTCATCCTGGCGGCGGAGGACGTAGGGCTGGCCGACCCGCAGGCGCTGGTAGTGGCGACGGCCTGCCAGCAGTCGGTGCACTTCGTGGGCATGCCGGAGGGGTTCCTGCCCATGGCCGAGTGCGCCATCTACCTGGCGACGGCGCCTAAGAGCAACACCGCCCTCACCGCCTACCAGCGCGCCCTGGCTGATGCCCGCCAGACCCGCAACGACCCTGTGCCCCTGCATCTGCGCAACGCCGCCACCGGGCTCATGCGCGAGATGGGCTATGGGAAGGGCTACAAGTACGCCCACAACTATCCGGGGCATCGAGTGGATCAGGAGCACCTGCCGGAGCGGCTGAGGGGGCGTCGGTACTACGAGCCGGGCGATGTCGGGTGGGAGCAGCGGATACGGCAGGCGTACGAGCGGCTGCGCGAGCAACGTGACGAGGGGAAGACCTAGAACGCCGGGCGCCCCTGCCAGCACCTATCACCAACCAGTCGCACCCGGCCCGCTGAATGCGCGATATAGTTCAATGTGAGAAAAAACGCTCAAAAGTCTTGACAAATCGCTCTTGCCCCCTTAGACTAGATGTACCCAGAACCGTTCAGTTGGTGGCTCTGACGGTTTCCCCGCCTCTGGTAGTGACTGTATCGGTCGATTCTGTGTTCCTATAGGCGCGAAGAAGCGCACTCCCCGCCACTGATATTGAAGTGTGTGCCCGCGTAGCCGCTGGTTAACTGGCAGGAGGTCATCTGGCTAACAATCGGGGCGCTATTGCCTGCCCCAAGAGATGTCTTGTGCAACTGATGAAACGTAGGATCCTGGGTCGCTTTCGCTCTCCTGCCCTATGGCCGACGGTTATAGGGATAGCTGTGGCTCTGCTCGCGGCGCTTCTTGCTGTGTTGAGCCCTCACGGCACGGGCAAAGTCGAGGCCTACGAGATCACGGCCGACGGCCGTCTCCTTATCAACGCCAGCGAGGTTGACGTCACGCTGGTCTGCTATGAGGCCGGATATAACAACCTCTTCGGCATGCAGGAGCCCGAGGAGCACGACTTCTTCTACTGCAAGACCCAGACACCCGGCGTGCCCGTCTATGCCGGCGTCTTCGGCGAAGGTGAGTTGATGTTCCGCCTCATAACGCCCGAGGGTTACACGTGGGTGACCGGGCCCGGGTCACGTAACGTCGATGGGCTTCAGCACGCCCAGCTTGAGTTCATATCTGACACAGTCGTCAGGATACATTGGGAGGACCTGCATGGGGACGACCCGGGTTATGACGCGGACTTCAACGACTGCGTTGTCGACGTGATTATCGAAGAGTGTCCGACTGCCACTCCCACAGCCACGGATACACCCGTCCCGACCGATACCGCCACGGCTACGCCGACGGATACACCCGTCCCAACAGACACGCCTACCGCTACGCCGACGGATACACCCGTCCCAACCGATACGCCTACCGCTACGCCGACGGATACACCCGTCCCGACAGATACGCCCACCGCTACGCCGA
>CAZSRY010000097.1:0-4630 GCA_964609475.1 uncultured Dehalococcoidia bacterium | reverse complement strand
CCTACCAACACGCCGCCACCAACTGCCACACGCACAGCGACGCCAACCAAGACGCCGGGGACTCCACCCCCAGCAGGCGTTGGCGGCACAGTCAAACTCCCACCGGCCGCCATCGCCGCTCAGTCTGCCAGCGAGCGCAATGACTCCGGCTGGTCAGACGGGGCTTACGCTGCCCTGGCCAGCGTGGCTGCGGCAGTTGTAGCCCTTATCGTCTTCGGGTGGTACACTAGGAGGCGATGGGTGCGGTAGCTCTGGCTGACACGGAGGCGCTCGTTTGGGACGCAGAGAAAAGGCGAGGCGAAGCGCCGATTCGACTAAGAGGGTAAACGGGCCCCGTCAAAGTAAGGGCGGGGCTCGTCGCTTCAGGCGGACGGCGGTTGCCACCGCTGTCGTGTTGTGTGTCGCCCTCGTTGGCCTGGCGGCGTTCCTGACGCTGGGCGCGGTGTCAGGCGGGGGCCCCCCTCCAAAGGCAGCCATCGTCGACCAGCTAAGCCTGCGAGAGCCCAACCCTGATTTCGTCGAAACGGCGACCGCCACGCTGGAAGGGGCTGGATACGCCGTAGACTACTATCCCGGCGAGGCGGTCACGGTGGAGTTCTACCGCGACCTACCCACTCACGGCTACGATCTCGTCATCCTGAGGGCCCATTCCGCCATCCCAGAGAAGGACCTGAGCATCCCGGTACAAGTTGACCCGGATGTCCTGGAACGCATCATGGCCAAGATCGGGGCCAACGTACTCCTCTTCACGTCCGAGCCCTACAGCGAGACGGCATATCTTGAGGAGCAGAAGGCGCTCCGTCTGTTGCCCGTCGTCTATGCCGGGGACCCTTTCAGCGATTCGTATTTCGCGATAGCGTCCGATTTTGTCAGAACGAGCATGAAAGGCGAGTTCGACGAGACGACGGTTATCCTGATGGGTTGTAGCGGTCTGACCTCTGACCGCACCGCCGCCGCTCTGGTCGACAGAGGTGCGGGAGTGGTTATCGGCTGGAGCGACACCGTGTCGCCCTCGCACACCGACGCGGCCACGGAACGCCTGCTCGAGCATCTAGTGGCGGAGAAACTGCCGACCACCGAGGCCGTTGAGAGAACGATGGCTGAAGTCGGCCGTGACCCCTGGTATGACGCCACCATGCTGTCTTACCCATCCGGCAGCTAGCCGTCCGGATGGCGGCAGCGACGCGAGTACTAGCTAGGCGCCTATACCCGTCGATCAAGCTTCCCCCCGATCCGGCCTCCGCCTGCTTGACACACCGCCTCTCCTCAAATACCCTTTGAACCACTCTGCAATGCGTTCATGACTCACACGCGGCCAGAAAGGTTCTGGAGATGCGATCCAAGGCTGTCATTCTGGCACTGGCGGCAAGTCTTTCCGTTCTGGCTACGCTCGCTGGACAAGTCGACTTGCAGGCGCAAGGCTTGCCACCACCGTGCACCTCCCATGTAGCGGCGGGCGCTGATCTTCAGGGAGCCGTCCGGTTGGCGCCGCCGGGGGCAGTGATCTGTCTTGGCGCAGGCTGGCACATCAGCCGAGGACTCACGCTCGACGGCTCCATCAGCCAGGGGATAACCCTTAGAGGCGAGGGGACGGACAAGACCGTAGTCGCCTCCGACGGGTCGATCGACGCAGTGCTCATCATGAACGCCCGCGGCGTCACCCTGGAGAACATGGTTATCGCCGGTGGCCTGCCCGCCAGCATCTATGTCAAGAACTCGCAGGACATCAACCTGCGCAACGTCTTAATAGCGTTCAACGGCATCGGCGTCCACTTCGATTCGAACACCACGGCTCAGGTGACGAACTCAGTTGTTGCCGCCAACCGGGACGACGGCGTTCTCATCCGACAGCGATCAAGCGTCACCCTGACCGACAACTTCATCTATGCAAACGGTGGGGTTGGCGTGTCCGCGGTGGGACACACGAGCGAGGTTGTGCTGACGGGCAACGAGATCGCCGACAACCGCGGCCCCGGCTTCTTCGCCGGCCAAGCCCCCTGCGCGCTGCTGCCTCCGGCCGTGCTGGAGGCCCCGGCCTGCTACTTCGAGAACCTGCCGGCCTATGTGGCAACGAGCGATGTGACGCTGGACGAGAACATCATCCGCGGCAACGGCAGTACTGGTGTGGTGTTCTTCCCCGGCACGCGCGGCCTGTTGAGAAAGAACGAGGTCTCCGACAACCTCCTGACGGGGCTGTTTGTCTGGGGAGCCAAGGTTGACGTCTACAACAGCGTGTTCAGCAAGAACGAGGAACACGCCATCGAGTATCGGGCCTACCCTGACCCGCTGCACTTCGGGCGGCTGGAGAGCGGCTATCCGCGCCGGGCCAGCGGCATCATGAGGGGAAACACCATCGAGGACACCACACGCCTTGGCAATATCCTGGGCGGCGGCATCCTGTCACAAGGGGCGGACTTGAAGATCCGCGACAACGATATCCGGGACAACGCTGGAATTGGAGTATCCTTTGTTAACTCGGCGAAGGGGGAGATCCGCTCCAACAAGATCATCAACAACGGCGGCTCTGCCATATGTCTGAGCAATGTCCCCTCTATAGCGGCCTCCTCCAATATGATGTTCAAGAACCTGGTCGACAAGGCAGGCCCCTGTGTTGAGGCATCCCCCTAGTCGTCCGCCAAGGGGCAGGGCTTCCCCCTTACACCTCGCCCGTCCGAGGAAGCTTCCCCCCGAGCTCGGACCTGCCCCCGGCATTGCCCGGGACCCGCCCTGACAGCTGAAGAGAAGATGCCTGGGGCCCAGCCGGCAGCAGGCCTGATCCCCTACGACGACAGAAGATCCAGCAACTGCCTGAGGATGCGGGCCGTGGCGCCCCAGATGACGTGCTCGCCAAACCGGTAGGAGTCCATCTCCACGTCCTTTCCCTCCAGGCGACGCACCTCATGGACGACGTTGGCCTCGTCCAGCAGATGATCCAGCGGCACTTCCAGGATCTCTTCCACCTCCTGGCGGGCATGGTTGAAAGAATAGGGAAGGGGCGCGGTGATGATACCGACGTGGGGCGATATCACGAAGTTGCTCACCCTGGACACGATGTCGTTCAGTTGGCCCACGAGTTCCACGTCCCCCGGTTCCACGCCCACCTCTTCGAAGGTCTCGCGGAGGGCAGTGTGGGTTAGGTCCGGATCGCCGCGCTCCTGGGCGCCGCCGGGGAACGATACCTGGCCCTTGTGATGCTCGACCAGATGGGTCCTCTTGGTGAACAGGAGATACGTCTGCCCGGCGATATCGTAGAACAGCAGCAGAACGCCGGCCAGCGGACGCCCCTCTGATCGGATGCGTTGCGGCTTATGGGCACCGACCTTCTCCCGTATCTGTTCTATCATGGATGAACTCTGTGACGAAGCCATGAATCGAAATCCAGCATATGTCTAACTGGCCAACCGTCAGCCGACAACTACCAAGAAGAGGCGCACCACTGGAACCGGGCGCAACCTCTCCCGTTCAGACACAATTCTGGTGGGCCCGGCAGGATTCGAACCTGCGACCAACCGGTTATGAGCCGGTCGCTCTGCCGCTGAGCTACAGGCCCACCACAGAATCGTTCGACCCTGTCATTATACAACAATGCGGCACCTCGGAAGCACTCAGGCGCATGCTCTCATAGCAGGCAGTCCTGGGGGGAGTCGCTCTAGGGTTCCAGTGAGCCGTCCCCACCCAAAGAGCGACCGTCGATTGGGTCCGCCTCGAGTGCGGGAATCCGCGGTCCCGGGGGCACGGCTTCCTTGGGCGCCGGCTCTTCGTCATGGACAGTGGTGCGGAGAGGCAGCTCTTTGAGCAGGAAGCTGACCGCCAGGGCCATCGCCGCCACAATGAGCCCAGCGAAGAACATATCGCCGAGAGCCTCTCCCAGTACCGCCCGCATGGAGGCGAGCGTCTCGCTGAACAGGCGCGGCCCCTCAGCTCCCAAAAGGTTAAAGGCCTCTTTCAGCTTGTCCAACGACTCCGGGCTCAGGAGTATCTGTGGATTCTCCAGGCGGGTCAGCAGTTCGTCGGGCGCGACCGCCTTCACATCGGCGGGTAGGGCGGGCTTGAGATTCGCGTTGACCCTCGTCGTCATCAGGGTTCCAAAGACGGCTATGCCTATCGTTCCGCCGATGGAGCGGAAGAACTGGATGCTGGAGGTGGCTATCCCGAGGAGTCGATAAGGCAGGGCATTCTGTACGGCGAGGGTCTGCAGGGGTATGGTCATGCCCAGACCGGCACCGATTATCACCATGTTTCTGACCGCCACCGAGTGGGCAGTATTACTGTTCATCTCGGACATCAGGAACATGCCGGCCACCAGGCCAATGCCGCCACCTATGATGAGCAGGCGATAGTGGCCTATCCGCGAGACCAACTGGCCAGAGATGAAGCTTGCAACTACGACACCCAGCATCATGGGGATCATTACCACCCCCGAGTTCGTGGCCGAATCACCCAGAACCCCCTGCATGAACAGGGGCATGTAGGCCATTGTGCCGAACATACCCATGCCCGTCAGGAAGGCGATCGCCGCGCAGACAACAAATATGCGGTTCTGAAACATCAGGACGGGCATGAGGGGATCGACAGCGGAGCGCTCGACGAAGACAAACAGGACAACCATGGTCACGGAGATGGCGAGCAA
>CAZSRY010000096.1:0-6462 GCA_964609475.1 uncultured Dehalococcoidia bacterium | reverse complement strand
ACTGCGCGCCCACCGGCCAGACGCTGAGCCTCCTCGCCTTCCCTGAGTCGGCGCGGTGGTGGTTGGACAAGATGCTGCCGGTGGAGCGACGGGTCGCCCAACTGGCGGGGCCTGTCGTTCATCGCCTCACGGGTATGCCGGTGCCCAAGCGGGAGGTGTTCGATGCGGCGGAGGATCTGCTGCAGCGGCTGGGACATCTGCACGACCTGCTGTCGGACAGTGAGGTGTCGTCGGTGCGGTTGGTGGTGAACCCGGAGAAGATGGTCATCAAGGAGGCCCAACGGAGCTTCACCTACCTGAACCTGTACGGGTACGTGACCGATGCCGTGGTCTGTAACCGTATGCTGCCGAGGCAGGTTGCCGACGCCTATTTCTCCACCTGGAGGACGGCCCAGAGGCGATATCGTCGCCGGATAGAGGAGGCCTTCTCGCCGCTGCCGATACTGACGGCGCCGCTCCTGGAGCAGGAGGCGGTGGGGCTGGAGAGCCTGCGCGAGATGGGGCGTCATCTGTTCGGGGAGGAGGACCCCAGCCGCATCTACTATCCAGCGGTGGCGCAGGAGGTGCGCCCCCAGGACGGGGGGTACGTGCTCAGCCTGGGCATGCCGTTCGTTAAGAAGGGGGAGATATCGCTGGCGCAGCGGGGCGATGAGCTGACGGTGCGGGCGGGGGCCTATAAGCGCCTGATACTGCTGCCGCGGATCCTGGCGGGGCGCAGGGCGACGGGGGCGAAGATGGACGGCGGCCGCCTCAACATCTTCTTCAGCCGCGAGCCTTGAAAGGGACGACCGCCGGAGCCGGGCATCCCGCCTAGGACCCGTCGAAGACCACCGCGAAGTACTTCATCCCGGAGCCGGCCACGGCAACGCCCACCCCTACCCTGCCATAGCAGGGACTGAGGATGTTATCCCGATGGCTCTGGGAGGCCATCCAATCGGCCAGAGCCACGGCAACGGTCTGATGGTCGGGATGGTTGTTATAGGCCGTGATCTCCCCACACCAGGAGTGGGGAACGCCGTTGCGGTCCATGAGGGTGACAAAGGTCTCCCCCGCAGGGCTGACGTGACTGAAGTAGCCGTTCTGCGCCATGTCGTGAGCGCGCGCCCTGGCCACCATCGCCAGGGCGGGATCCAACTGCAGAGGGGGCAGGCCGGCGGCGGCCCGCTGAGCGTTCATGCCGGAGAATACGGCGGCCTCCAACGTCGCCGGGTCGACGGGCGGCGGCAACGTCGGTTGTGGCTGCGGCGGTGCTGAGGGAAGGTCCGGCGTAGAGGCGGGAGGCGCCGTATCGACTTCCTCCGGCGCCGCGGCGGTCTCCTCTACCGCTTCCGGCGTCGGTTCGGCCGTGGGCTGCGCCGTGGGCGTGGGCGGGAGCGTTGGCGAGGGCACGGCGGAGACGGCGGGCACCGCAGGGGCGACGACTACAACCTCAGGCGCGGAGTCAGCCTCCCCGCCGATGTGATGGGTCAACCCATAGGCGCCACCGGCAAGGGCGGCAGCCACCAGCAGTACCGCCAACAGCTTGAGAATCCTTCTCTCCACCTTTCTGCCCGACCCCCTGGCGGAGCGTGCTCCTCGGGCAGTTGCCACTCCCGGCACCTGGCCTGACGGCGGAGGGTCCCGTTACCCTCTTTTTAGCTGCTCTGACGTCCTGAGTCAAGCTCCCGCCGGGCGGCCCTCCGGAAGTCCGGGGCCGGCCCACGAGAGCAGGGAACGGCCCGGACGGGCGATAACGAGGTCTTGGCCGCGCCGCGTCCTAGCGGGTAAGAACCAGCTTCCCGATGGCGTTCCCGTCCTCCATGGCCTGCTGGGCCAGCCCCGCCTCTTGGAGGGGCAGCGCCACGAGGACCACGGGCTTGATGTCGCCGCTCTCCACAAAGCGCAGGGCCTCCAGCAGCTCCGCCTTGTTGGCCATGTGAGAGCCCAGGATGTTGAGCTGCTTGTTCCAGAGGAGCCGGATGTCGGTCTTGGCCTCAAAGCCGGTGGTGGCGCCGCAGGTGACGAGCGTGCCGCCCCATCTCAGGCTGCGGAGGCTCGTCTCCCAGGTGGCCTCGCCTGTGTGCTCGAAGACGATGTCCACGCCGCGGCGCTCGGTTATCTTCTTGACCTCGTCGGCGACATCCTGCTTGCTGCGGTTGATGGTGTGGGCGGCGCCGAGCTGCCGGGCAACCTCCAGCTTCTCGTCGCTGTTGGCGACGGCTATGGCCTTGGCGCCGTGCAGCCTGCAGATCTGGACGGCCATGGTGCCCAGGCCACCGGCGGCGCCCCATACGAGGACGAGGTCGCCGGGCTTGACCCTGGCCCTGGTGACGAGCATGCGCCAGGCGGTGAAGAGGACGAGGGGCATGGAGGCCGCCTTTCCCCACGATAGGTTCTTGGGCTTGGGGACGGCGTTGAAGGCGGGGATCTTGACGTATTCGGCGTGGCCGCCGTCGAGGGGGCCGGTCTGGAAGCCCCATATCTTGAACTGGCGGCAGAAGAAGACGTCGCCGCGGGAGCAGGCCTCGCAGGTGCCGCAACTGAGGCTGCTGTGAACGATAACCTCGTCGCCCACCTTGACGTTGGTGACCTCGCTGCCCACCTCCACGATCTCACCGGCGGCATCGCTTCCGGAGATGTGGGGCATGATGACGGGCATGCCCGGCATGCCACGACGGGCCCAGATGTCGTTGTAGTTGCAGCCGGAGGCCCTTACCTTGATCAGCACCTCGTTGGCCGATATCTTCGGCTCCGGCACGTCCTTGTATTGCAGGACGTCGATGCCCCCGTGTTCCTCAAACACTATTGCCTTCATCTGGGCCTCCTTTCTCTCGGCCAGACTGTGATCGCGTGTCCCTGAGGCAGCGGCGGCCGCGGCGAGCAAGGTCCACCAGCCCGCCGATCGCCGAGAAGGAGCAGGGAACAGCTAGGGGAATGTTACAGGAAGGCGTACCGACGGGTCTATAACAGTCGAAAGCGATCGCATGGCACGCCCGTGCCTTCGGGCAAATACGCATGCTGAGCACACTGAGAACTGCCGAAAATGTAGTGGAGGAATGTCTACGGCTTCGATTCGAGGCCGGTAGGCGCTATGGTCGCGCCCAAAGAGGCGAGCTAGCTCTTGGGAAGGTAGGGGGTATGACTGACCCGAAGGAGCCTCCAGTGCCAGTCGAGGATGAAGAGCCGCAGGAGATAGAGGACACGCCCTCGGAGGGCAAGGGCTCACAGCCGTCGCCGAAGGCCGACGAGGGGCTGACGGCGGCCATGGCCGGCTGGACGGAGGCGCTCCGCTCGATCCAGAAGAGCATCGATGAGGCGGCGGCGGCGATCCGCTTCCTCCGCGAGACGGTGGGAGAGATGGCGCCCCTGTTGCATAGCCTGGGCAACCTGGAGGATGCGCTGCGTGGCTTTGAGGGGGTCCAGGCGCAACCGCAGCGGACAGGGGAGGTAGAGGACGCCCCTTCGCAGGAGATGGGCGCGGGGGCGGTGTCCGTGCCCCCGACGGCCGCTGGGGAGGAGGTCTCTCCTGAGCAGGCATGGGAGACCTGGAGGCAGAGGGCGCCGGCGAAGGGAAAGCCCACTAGGTGGGCAGAGCCGGAGGAGGAGCCCGCCTTGGCGCCGGCGGGGCCGCCGCGGGCTGCGCTCAAGCCCATCACTCTGGTGCCCGAGGATAGTCCGGCAGCGTACTCCTACAAGGTGACGGTGGAGGATCCCGGGCAGCCGGTTGAGCTGGTGCCTATGCATCAGGCCCTGAGCGCGGTGCCTGCGATCCGGAACCTGTCGCTCCTCAGTTATGTCAACGGAGTGGCGGCGATATTTGTGGAGGCGACGGAGGAGGTGCAGCCGCCCGACCTGGAGAGCTCTATCCGCAAGACGCTGAAGCGGAGTTGCAGCGTCTTGCCGCACGACGAGAATACTATCCTGATTCAGGTGGGGAACCCGGGGCGCTCCTCCGGCGGCGCCTCCAAACCCTAGTTGTGAGGTCTTAGTTGGAGAGCAAAGAGAAGGACGAACGGGGACCGCTCAGGGGAGGTATCGGTAGGTGGCTGTTGGGCGACAGCAACGAACCAAAGGGCGGTTCCACGACCAAGGGCTCAGACGCAGACAGCGCCGATGGTGCCGCGGCTCCCGTAGACCCCACCCTCCTCCAGAGCCAGGTGGAGCGGCTGCGGGAGATGAACGTGCTGGCACTGTTTCTGCACAGCGCCGGCACCGCCGGGGAGATAATGGGGCTCTTTCTGGAGAGGGCACCAGAGATCAGCGGGGCGAAGGTAGTGTACCCGCTGCTCCTGGACAGGAGACGCGATGTCCTCCACGCCAAGCCCCTGGAGGGCACGAACGATGCCCGCCTGGATCAGGCGTCGCTTGCCTTTGAGGCGGAGATGACGCAGTTGGAGTTCCCTCTGTACCTCAGGAGCTCGCGGCGAATCGTCCTTGAGGGCGGCGAAGTGGTGATAACGAACTCGGTGCGCGACCTGGCCGAGGACGTGCTCGGCAAGCAAAGCTGCGACAGCGGCCAGAAGAAGCTCGACGTGAAGAAGCTGGCAATGGTTCCGTTGGTTGTGGGCACTGAGTCTCTGGGCCTGGTGACCTTCATGTTTGACCACGAAGAGATCGATGTGGAGATGCTGGAACTCCTGTCCGGACACTGCACCCTGGCCCTCAAGGCGAGCATCGATCAGGAGATGGCGGGGCGCTTCGGCGAGGTGGACGAGGTGACCTGGCTGTACAACCGGCGCTATTTCATGGACGCCCTGGCCCAGGAGATAGTCAGGGCTCATCGCTACAGCCGCGCCCTGTCCCTGGTCCTCCTGGATATCGACGGCTTCACCGCATTCAATGAGAGCTATGGCCCGTCCATGGGCGATAAGCTGCTGCGGTCGGTGGGTATGACGTTGGCCACCTCGCTGGCGGAGCCGGAGATAGCGGCCCGCTACGGGAACGATGAGTTCGCTGTGATCCTGCCTGAGAGCAACAGGGCTACCGCTGTCGCCCTGACCAGCAAGCTCATGGCTCAGGTGGGTCAGGTGACGGTGTTCGGCGGCAGCGGCCCCCCGGAGCCGGTCACCGCCAGTGTGGTCATCGTCTGCTATCCGGAGGACGGGACGACGCGCGAGGAGCTCATCGAGGCAGCGGAGGCCGGCCTGTCCGAGGCGAAGGAGGAGAAGGAGTCCTCCCAGAGCGGGACCGGAGGACAGGACCTGGGGTGGACATCCAGGGCCATGCGCTAGAACGTCCGGCGCCCGCTCCATCGCCGATCCCTCGCCTTTCGTGAGATCTCCCCCTTGTGATATGCTTCCCCTGCTCTCCCTGCTCGCCAGCTCCCATCGCGCCATAGGAGGACTGAGATGCTGGCCAATCCTTCCCGATCGAGGCGCCGGACAGCTTACCTGCTTGGGCTGGCGGCGCTGACGGCCCTTGGCGCGTTGTTGGTTGCGGCCTGCGGTGCAGGAAGTAAGAACGGGAATCTCCTTGCAAACCCAGGCTTCGAGGACGGCGGAGAGCCCTGGTATTCGATGGAGACACCCGGCTGGGGAGAGCACTTCGAGGTGAGCGAAGCCATCGCCCACTCCGGCGAGCACAGCGCCCACCTGAAGCTGCGTCCGCCACCGGAGCCTGTCACAGAACGCGTCTTCGGCGCCGTCCAGAGTCTTGAGCCGGCCTCTCTGCCGGAGTTCGTCTCTGGCTTCTACCGGGTGGAGGACTGGCAGAAGGACACTAGGTTCCAGTATTTGCAGTTCGCGGTCATTGCGTTTCCAGAGGTCCCGCTGGGAAACTTCCCTAACATCCAGATCCGGTATCTTCTGGCGGGCGCCGATGCTGAGCCCTTCCACATCGATAATTCGAAGTTCGTCTTCCTGAGCAAGGATGAGCCGCCGATCGGGGAGTGGGTGTACTTCGAGCGCAACATCAGGGAGGACTTCCAGCAGCTCTGGGGCAGCATACCCGAGGATCTACAGGAGCTCAGGGTATTCTTCGAGGCCCGCTACGACTCCGGGGAACCGATCAGCGGCAGCATGAGTGGCGACGTGTACTACGACGACCTGTACGCCGGCAGTGAGGCGGACGCGCCAGACCGACCCTAGATCGCGGCTGGACGCGGTCTCGCCGGTCGTTGGCGAGGCCCGCGGGAGGCGGCGCCTAGGTTATGGGCGGCGGCGCCAGCCAGTCGTAGCCGATGGCGGGGTCGTCGTGGGGGATGCGCCCCTCCTCTTCGGGGTCGTAGACGCGGGAGGTCAGGTAGACGAGGTGGGTGGGCCCGCCGATCGCCTTGCAGCCGTGGGCGACGCCGGGCGGTATCTTCAGAAGCTGCGCCGGGTAGTGGTCCCCCAGGAGGAATTCCTGGAGCTGGCCCTTGGTGGGGGAGCCATCGCGGGTGTCGTAGAGGGCGACCTTCAGGTCGCCGGCGACCACGTACCACCAGTCGGTCTGCGTGGGGTGGACGTGCCAGGCCTTGACCACGCCGGGAAACATGAGGGAGTG
>CAZSRY010000095.1:0-6471 GCA_964609475.1 uncultured Dehalococcoidia bacterium | reverse complement strand
CGCGGCAAGTACCTGCTGTTTCGCCTCTCCGACGGCCTTTATCTCATCGTCCACCTGCGGATGACCGGCGCGCTGTTGCATCGAGGCGCCAGCGACGCCGCCGATCCCTACGTGCGCGCCGTCTTCGCGCTCGACGACGGCAGCGAGCTGCGCTTCAGCGACCTCCGCAAGCTGGGGAGCCTCTGGCTCGTCGCCGACCCGCAGGATGTCATCGGCAGGCTCGGCCCCGAGCCGCTCGCCGTCCGCTTCAACGCAGCTCGCCTGCGGCGGGCGATAGGGAGGCGCCGCGCCCTCATCAAGGCCGTCCTGATGGATCAGCGGGCCCTCGCCGGGCTGGGCAACATCTACGCCGACGAGTCGCTGTTTGACGCCCGCATCCATCCCCTCAGACACGCGGGCACCCTATCCGAAGCCGAAATTCGCCGTCTGCACCGCTCCATCCGCCGCGTCCTGCGGGAGGCGCTTGGCGACCGTGGCTCATCGTTTCGCGACTATCTGGACGCCGACGGCCGTGAGGGGACGCATCAATTTCATGTGAAGGTCTTCCGCCGGACGGGGCAGCCGTGCTATGTTTGCGGCGCGGCTATAGAGCGCACAAAGGTGGGCGGGCGGAGCACCCATTTCTGCCCGAACTGCCAGCCGCAGGAGGTGACTGAGCCATCATGACGCCCGAGCGCCTCAGCGACTCCATTACAGACGTTCCCGGCATCCGCGTCGGCCACTGGACCAACCGTCGCGCTGCCACCGGCTGCACCGTCGTCCTCTGCGAGAAGGGGGCCACCGCTGCCCTCGACGTCCGCGGCGGCGCCCCCGGCACCCGCGAGGCCGCCCTGCTGCGTCCCGAGGCGCTCGTCCAGAAGGTGCACGCCGTCTTCCTCACCGGCGGCAGCGCCTTTGGCCTCGACGTCGGTTCCGGCATCATGCGCTATCTGGAAGAGCGGGGCGTCGGCTTCCCCTACGGCGGCGCCGTGATTCCCATCGTCACCGGCGCCGTGCTGTTCGACCTCAACATCGGCCGCTCCGACGTCCGCCCCGACGCCCAGGCCGGCTACCGCGCCTGTCTGGCGGCCAAAGGGAGGCGCATCGCTCAGGGGAGCGTGGGTGCCGGCACCGGCGCGACCGTCGCCAAGGTCCTCACTGTCAAGCACGGCGTCAAGGGCGGGATCGGCACCGCGAGTGAGCGCGTGGGCGAAGTGATAGTGGCTGCCCTGGTCGCCGTCAACGCCTTCGGGGAGATCGTCGACAGCGAGACGGGGGAGATGGTCGCCGGCCCCCGCGGCGAGCCGGGCCGCTTCCGCAGCACGATCGACCTCATGCGGGAGGCGGGCGCGTCGGCGGTCCTTCCCCTCGTCAACACCACCATCGGCGTCATCGCCACCAACGTTGCCCTCACCAAGACCCAGGCCACGGGCGTCGCCCAGATGGCCCACGACGGCATCGCCCGCACCGTTCGTCCCGCGCATACCCCCGGCGACGGCGATGCCCTCTTCGTCCTCGCCACCGGCGACGTAGCGGGGCAGGTCAATGCCGGCCTGATCGGCGCCTTTGCCGCCCGCGCCGTCGAGCGGGCCGTCCTCCGCGCCGTCCGCGAGGCCAGGGGGCTGGCCGGTGTCCCCTCCGCGCGCGAGTGGCTGGATAGTACTCCGCTGAAAGAGGGTCGCTAGACTCCAAAGCTCCGCCTGACTGGCCTTCCGCAAGGCGCGATGAGCCCAGTAGCAGCCGTAACCTGTCGGTATTTACGCAAAAGTGCGTGTACCCGTAAGTTCAGTCTGGCATCATACTTTCGGACTACTTGACAACTTCCTGGCGTCTGATATACTGGGCTTGGCGCTGACCTCTATTTTGGGGCGGTTACCTATGTCGGGGGGTTGACCTTCGACACGTGAGGCGGGTTAGCCTGCCTATCTAAAACCCAAAAAGCCCGCTTGGATCGCTGGTCGACCGAGACGGTGCAGACGGTTGGATAAGCATGTTTGTGCCCTTTCGGCTTCGGCCGGGAGGGCTTTTTTGGTGCAGCGGCCGGTATTGCTGTCACCCCGCTGGGGATAGACAAAGGAGGTAGCATGTTGAGGAGAATGCTCAAGGCCAAGATCCACCGAATGCGCGTCACTGAGGCTGACCTCGACTATGTGGGCAGCATCACCCTCGACCCAGACCTCATGGAGGCGGCCGACATGCTGCCCTATGAGCAGGTCCACGTCCTCGATGTGGACAACGGCAACCGGCTGATCACCTACGCCATCGCCGGCGAGCGAGGCAGTCGTGTGTGTTGCATCAACGGGGCCGCCGCCCACCTGGTGCACCCGGACGATATCGTCCTCATCCTCAGCTACGTCGACGTCGAGGAGGAGGAGGCGCGCAACTTCCTGCCCACGATAGTCCTCATGAATGAGCAGGACAACAGCATCGCCTCGATCGGCCCCCAGGTGGAGGAGCCGGCGCTCACCTTCTAGTAAGGAGAGGACGCCCGTTCCGACACCATAGGAGGTTTAGCTATGAGTCGAATATCCGTGCATCAACTGAAGGCGATGAAGCGCCGCGGCGAGAGGTTCGCCATGCTCACCGCCTATGACTACCCTACCGCCAAGATCCTCGACCAGGCGGACGTGCCCGTAATCCTCGTCGGCGATAGCCTGGGCATGGTCGTCCTCGGCTACGATTCCACCATCCCTGTCACCATGGACGAGATGCTCCATCACACGAAGGCCGTGGTGAGGGGCAGCGAGCGGGCCATCGTTGTCGGCGACATGCCCTTCATGAGCTACCAGACCGGCGTGGAAGACGCTATCCGCAACGCTGGGCGCTTTCTCCAGGAGGCTGGAGCCACCGCCGTCAAGCTGGAGGGCGGCGTACACATGGCCGAGACCGTGCGCCGCCTCGTCTCGCTGGGCATCCCCGTCATGGGACACATTGGCCTCACGCCGCAGTCGGTGAACCAGCTCGGCGGTCACAAGGTGCAGGGAAGGACACCGGCCGCCGCCGTCAGACTCCTCAACGACGCCATGGCCCTGCAGGATGCCGGCGCCTTCGCTATCGTGCTGGAGACGATTCCCGCTCCCCTCGCCAAGGTCCTCAGCGAGAGGTTGAGCCTGCCCACCATCGGCATCGGCGCCGGCCCTCACTGCGACGGCCAGGTGCAGGTATTGCACGACCTCCTGGGCCTGTACCCCGACTTCGTGCCCAAGCATGCCAAGCAGTACGCCCACCTATCCGACGAGATTCACAGCGCCGTTGTGCGCTACATAGAAGAGGTGCAGTCGGGGACCTTCCCGACTGACAAGGAAAGCTTCCCCATGGACGAAGCCGCCCTGGTGGAGCTATCACAGATGGCGGTGTAACATGACCCTCTCAGATACTATCCCTAGCCTACCGACGATGCAGGTCGTGGCGACCACGGACGGCATGCGTCGCCTCCGCTCCCAGGCGGAAGGAAGCGTGGGCCTCGTGCCCACCATGGGCTACCTGCACGAGGGACATCTCTCCCTCGTCCGCCGCGCCCGCGCCGAGAACGACATCGTCGTCGTCAGCATCTTCGTCAACCCTACCCAGTTCGGTCCCGGCGAGGACTTCAAGACGTACCCCCGCGATCCTCAGCGCGACCTGGCCTTCCTTCAGCAGGAGAACGCCGACATCGTCTTCATGCCCTCCGCCGTGGAGATGTACCCCGAGGGGTTCGATACCCACGTCGAGGTGGGAACCGTCACCGATGTTCTCGAGGGCGTCCACCGGCCGGGCCATTTCCGCGGCGTGACCACCGTGGTCCTGAAGCTCTTCAACGCCGTCCAGCCCCATCGGGCCTACTTCGGCCAGAAGGATGCTCAGCAACTTGTGGTCATCCGCAAGATGGTGCGCGACCTCAACCTCAACGTGGAGATAGTGCGCTGTCCCATCGTCCGTGAGACCGGCGGCCTGGCGATGAGCAGTCGCAACGTCCATTTGTCGCCCGACGAACGCCGGGCCGCCCTGATCCTCTTCCGTGCCCTGAGCCTCTCGGAGAGGGTGTGGCGCAACGGCGAACGCGATGCCAGCAAGCTTCGCGACCGTCTCCAGACCCTTATCGCCCGCGAGCCGCTGGCCAAGACGGACTACGTCAGCGTGGCCAACCCCGAGACGTTGCAGGAGCTGGAGACCATGGAGGGGCCGACCCTGGTGTCGCTGGCCGTGCGCATCGGCGACACCCGTCTCATCGACAACGTCGTTGTAGGCGAGCAGAGACCCTCCCCGGTCGCCGAAACTGAGGTGGCCGCCAACTAGTCGCCTTCCGCCACCCGACCCTGCAGGCGGTCGGACACATGATGGTGGATTCTGTCTCCTCATGCGCGGCGAGCGCCTGTCTTTGCCGTGCCCGCGTCTCGATGCTAAAATGGTGGCGCAGATCTCAGCCGACAAGGGGGACCCCGTATGGGAGGCCATTCCCACTGGACTCAGATCAAACGCCAGAAAGGCGCCGCCGACGCCCGTCGAGGTCAGCTCTTCACTAAGCTCGGCCGCGAGATAAGCGTCGCCGCCCGCCGCGGTGGCGCCGACCCCAGCGTCAACTTCCGCCTCCGCCTCGCTATCCAGAGGGCGAAGGACAACAACATGCCCAACGACACCATCGAGCGGGCCGTCAAGCGCGGCGGCAGCGGGCCGGACGCCGCTGAACTGAGCGAGGCCACCTACGAGGGGTACGGCCCCGGCGGCACGGCCATCCTCCTCGAAGTCCTCACCGATAACCGCAACAGGGCCGTCGCCGACATCCGCGCCACGTTTGGCCGCGCCGGCAGCAATCTCGGCGAGGCCGGCTGCGTCGCCTGGCTGTTCGAGAGCAAGGGGGTCGTCATCGTCAACGCCGGCGATAGAGACGGCGAGGAGCTGGCCCTCATCGCCATCGACGCCGGTGCCGAGGACGTCAACGTAGAGGATAAGCGCGTGGAGATACACACCAAGGCCGAAGACCTGGAGAAGGTTCGGAGTGCCCTGGAGGAGCAGGGGATCCCCATCGAGTCGGCTGAGCTCACCAAGGTGCCCAAGAGCACCATAAATCTCGGCGAAAAGGAAGCGATCCAGGCCCTCAAGCTCCTCGACAAGCTCGAAGAGCTCGACGACGTGCAGAACGTGCACTCCAACGCCGACTTCCCTGACGAAGTCCTGGCGGCCTACGGCGGCTAAATGGCTCAGAAAGCCCGCCGGCAATCCTCCCGCGACAGCCCTGTCATCCTGGGCATCGACCCCGGCCTGAGAGTGACCGGCTACGGCCTGGTCGTGCAGTCGGGCAACGAGATCAGCGCCCTGGGCCACGGCGTCCTCGCCGTCGATGCCCGTCTGCCGCTGGCGGAGCGTCTGCGCACCCTATTCGACGCCCTGCGAGAGGTCATCGCCCACAACGCCCCGGCAGAGGTGGCGATAGAGCAGCCGTTCGTCGCCGCCAACGTGCGCTCCGCCATGGCCGTGGGCGAGGCGCGGGCCATCGCCGTGCTGGCCGCCGCCCAGGCAGGGCTGCCCGTTTACCAGTACTCGCCGGCGGAGGTGAAACAGAGCGTCTGCGGCTACGGACGCGGCCCCAAGGAGCAGGTGCAGGAGATGGTGCGTCTTCAGCTCGGCCTCGACGCGGCGCCCCAGCCCATTGACGCCGCCGATGCCCTGGCCACCGCCCTCTGCCACCTCATCCGCCGTCGCGCCAAGAGTCTGCTCGAGGAGCCGGTATGAGCGCTATCGCCCGTCTCTGGGGAACGGTGGAAGATGTCGGGCCCGACGGTCTGGTCGTCAGGGTCGGTGGCCTCGGCCTCCAGGTGCAGGTGCCCGACCGAGCCCGCGACGCCCTGGGCGTCCCCGGCCGCGAAGTGGCTCTCTACACGCACCTCCAGGTCCGCGAGAACGAGATCGCCCTCTACGGCTTCGCCACCGCCGACGAGCTACGCATCTTCCGCCTGCTCATCGGTGTGTCCGGCCTCGGCCCCAAGGGCGCCCTCGCCATCCTCTCCGTCCTGCCCGGCGACCAGCTCTGGGAGGCGATCGCCTCGGGCGACGTGGAGCGGATAAAGGGCGTGCCCGGCATCGGCGCCAAGACGGCCAGCCGCGTCATCCTCGACCTCAAGGGCCGTCTGCCGGAGCACGTCCCCGCCGGCGTCGTGATCCCCGGCGCGCTCCGCTCCGACGACGAGGAGGTCGTGGCGGCGTTGGTCAGCCTGGGCTACACGCAGGCGGAGGCGTCGTCCGCCGCCTCGCGTCTCCCCCGCGACGAGTCATTGACCCTCGAAGACAAGATCCGTCTCGCCCTCTCCTCTTTCACTGCCCAGTAGCCGCCGAAGGAGAGTAGCGGAGGGCTTCAGCCCTCCACTTCGCTGTCTCTTGATAGCGTTCTGCAGGTTGAAACCTGCAGCCTTTGCTGAGGCTGCGATTGTATTGCGAAGGCTGAGGGATTCATCCCTCAGAACTGTCGTCCGCCGCCTCGCGTCTCCCCCGCGACGAGTCATTGACCCTCGAAGACAA
>CAZSRY010000094.1:0-6566 GCA_964609475.1 uncultured Dehalococcoidia bacterium | reverse complement strand
CGGAGCGCTCGACGAAGACAAACAGGACAACCATGGTCACGGAGATGGCGAGCAAGGTGATGATCTGGGGCGAGGCCCAGGGATAGAGGTCTCCGGCCCATACCATAGCCAGGAGCAACGGCACTACGGCCGCCGCCAGGACGAGCGCTCCCGCATAGTCGATGCGCCTGCCGACCGAGGATGTACGCTGCCAGGGGAAACCCACCCACAGGACAACCAGAGCAAGGATGCCGACGGGAATGTTCACGTAAAATATCGCCCGCCAACTGAGGTTGTCGGTGAGATACCCACCGAGGGTCGGCCCGATCACGCTGGAGAAGCCAAAGACAGCGCCGAACAGCCCCTGGTACTTCCCGCGCTCGGCGGGAGGAAAGATATCGCCGACGATGGCAAAGGCATTGCCCATCATCATTCCGCCGCCTATCCCCTGGATGCCGCGAAAGACGATGAGCTGGGTCATGTCCTGAGATGCGCTGCAGAGGGCGGAGCTCGCCATGAAGATGGCCATGCCCCCCATGTAGAAGGGCTTGCGCCCGTAGATATCAGACAGCCTGCCCGCCAGTAGAATAACGGTGGTGGCGGTGAGCATGTAGGCGGTGAATACCCAACTGAACATGTTGAGGCCGCCCAGGTCAGCGACTATGCGCGGCAGGGCGGTGCTGACCACGGTCTGGTCGAGGGCCGCCACCATCAGACCCAGCAAGGTGCCAGCCACAACGACGGCCTTGGCGCGGCCACTAAGTTGTTGGAGGGTGGTTCTCTCGTTCATCAGCAGGTGCAGAGATCGGTCATGACGGTAGAGAGACTCTCAGACCAAGGGCTTGCGAGATCGCACGTCCTCGGCGGCGGCCAGCAGCTCCTCCAATAGCTGCGCCAGATGCTCCAGATGGTCGGCCGGCAGCTTCTCCAGGATCTCCATGAGATAGGCGCGTCCGGCTGTCTCCAGCTCGCCTATGGCCCGGCGGCCCTCCTCGCTGAGGGAGAGGCGTACCGAACGCCTATCACTTGGGTCCTCCCGGCGAACGATGAGCCCCTGCTTCGCCAGGCGGTCGGTAAGACCGGTGATGGTGGAGGGGGTAACGTGCATGATCTCCGCCAGAGCGCCGGGGGTAATGACGCCCAGCGGCGACAGGATGAGCATGACGCGGAGCTGAGGCATGGTCAGGTCGCGGTTGCCCCAGAAGCGCAGACGGACGGGATCCAGGATGGTCAGAGTCTTCACGTAGGTGCGAAGAGCCGTTTCCAGCAGTTCGGCGTTTTTATTATCCATGCCGCCAATTATACGGCAAAGGCAAATCTTTAGCAAGGGGCTAACTATCTGGCTACAGGCTGCTTTCACGGTCGTCCCAAGAGCGCACCTCACGGACACAGGGTTGACAAGGCCGATAGCGCCTGGTAGAATGTTACGAAGTGATAGCTTAGGCCGAATTCTGAGATCGTGAGTTCGGAAACGGGGGAACCAGGAGACGGGGGTGCATCCTGCGGCTGCAGGAGGGGCAGTCTCTTTCAGCCCTAACCCGACAGCTAACCCCGTAGGCCTCTGAAAGAGGGCTGGCATCCGCTAATGGCAAGCCGGAGGCAAGTCCTTCGGCTTTGTTTATGCCAGGCAGATACCGGCAAGGAAGGTGAAGATAGGCAACCACAACGTATTGATCCCCTGCCCCGCCCACCCTAGTTCGGCAGGGATGCCGTCCAAACTTCCACCTCTTGAGCTTGAGAACTGAATACGAAGGGCAGCGGTGAGACCAAAGACTGAGAAGCCGGAGGCCCCAGGAAGCTCCGCGCCTGAGTTACAGGTCGATGAGCACCAAGCACGAGCCGTACAAGTGCTGCGGCTCAGGCCGGCGGCGCTCATGAGCGATATCGATGGCACGCTGAGCCCGATAGTGCCTTCACCAGAAGAGGCGATGGTACTACCAGAATGCCAGAGTGCCCTGCAGAGTCTGGCGCAGAGTCTGGACCTGGTGGCGATCCTATCCGGCAGGCCGGCCTTGGAGGCGCGTCGACTGGTGGGATTGGACCAATTGGTATACATCGGGAACCACGGCCTGGAGCGTTGGGATAGCACGAGAGGGTATGAGAGCGACGCGGAACCCTACAGGGTGCAGATGGCGGAAACGCTGAGGGCATTGAGGAGCGAACTGGGGAGCATGGAGGGGGTGCGCTTGGAGGACAAAGGTGTCGCCATCGCCGTCCATTACCGCTCCTCGCCCAATGCAGCTGCCGCCCGTCGGGCGATCCTGGAGACTACAAACAGAACACTGACGCGTACCGAGTTGACCATCGCCGAAGGGAAGAAGGTGATCGAGATCCACCCCCCACTGGCGGTCGACAAGGGAACCGTGGTGAGAAGGCTGACGAAGGAGTACGCGCTTAAGGGCATCGTATGTCTGGGTGACGACCTGACCGATGTCGATGCCTTCGGGGCCGTGAAAGAGCTATGGCAACAAGGGGAACTGCTTGGTCTAGTTGTGGGAGTCGAAGGAACAGAGACGCCTGCGGAGTTGGTCCGCGAGGCCGATGTGCTTCTCCCGGGGCCAAGAGCGGTCGCAGGCTTCCTGCAGGGCCTTTCAGACAGGCTATCCAAAGGGATGAATTAGGGGGTTCCCCCTACTCAAGTAAGGAGATGCGTATCTACGCGAGGTGTGCGATGTCGCCGAAGATCCAGATAAGGACACAGCGCAGCAATCTGGCGGATAAGACCAACCATGACTTGCGCGAGACTGTAGTCCTGCGGGACGGCCAGATAGTGGCCGTGCTGCCGGAGGGTGACCCCCTCTGCTACGCTTTGCGGCTATCCGCACAGGAACTGGAATACCTCAGAGCGGGAATGGGGCCCAACCTCCAGAAGAGACCCGCCCTCAAGACGCTTCTTGAGACACTGATAGAGTACAAACGCTCGGATTACGACAGAAGGTAGACCGAACGGGAACCATAGTTAGCACCTGCCCCAGGGAAGGGGGTGACCATTCTGCCTGGACGCAATGACTTTCAGCCAAGCGAGAATCCACTGAGAATACCCTCAGATGGCGATATGCTAAGGCGGCTGGTCCTGGCCAGCAACCGCGGCCTCCTTGAGTATCACTTGGGCGAAGATGGCCAACTGGGGGTCAGACACGGCAACGGAGGGGTGGTGACGGCCCTGAGCGGCCTGGCCCCTCTGGCTGATTTCGCCTGGGTAGCTGGCGCCATGACCGACGGCGACAGGAGGGTGGCTCAAGGGCGCAATGGCCAATCGAACACCGGCCCGGGAGAAGGAGAGTTCCGTCACCGTTTCGTGGTTATCCCCAGGGAGACGTACCACCTCTACTATAGCGTCTTCAGCAATCCCATTCTTTGGTTCTTGCAGCACTCCCTGTGGGATGGATTGAACAGGCCGGACTTGGGGCAGCAGATGCGGAAGGCCTGGGAAGAGGGGTATCTGCCCGCCAACCGCGCCTTTGCTCGCGCGATTGTCGCCGAGCTAAACGGGACTCAGCGGCCCTCATACGTGATGATTCAAGACTATCATCTGTACATGTGCCCATCGTACGTTCGAGAGATGGCCCCACAGGCTATCCTGCAGCACTTCGTGCACATCCCCTGGCCGGCGCCGGAGGTCTGGGAACAGATGCCCCGAGAATTAGTAGAGGCGATCTGCCGGAGTCTATTGACCACGGACATCGTCGGATTCCAGACGGAGGCGTCAGCCCGCAACTTCCTTCTTACCTGCGAGCACTTCCTGGACTATGTCACGATAGACGACGCAGAATCCGTGGTCTCCTACAGAGGTCACCGCACAAGGGTGAGGAGTTATCCCATATCAGTGGACGTCGACGGTCTGGGGAGCCATATGAACTCACCCGACTTCGCGCTGTACCGAGACCGGCTGTCGAAGCTGACCGGTAGGTACACGATAGTCAAGGTGGACCGCCTGGACCCAAGCAAGAACATCATCCGCGGCCTTGACGCCCTCGACCTGCTGCTGCGGAGACACCCCGAGTTGGTGGGCGAGGTGAAACTGCTGGCCTTCCTGGTGCCATCGCGGAAGTGCGTCCCCGAATACAAGGAGTACGCCAATCGAATCCGCCGACGGGTGGCAGAGATCAATGCCCGCTATGGTCGGGATGGCTGGAGACCTATTGAGACGTTCGAGGAGAACAACTACGTGCAGGCACTGGCAGGCATGGCGCTCTATGATGTTCTGTTGGTCAACTCCGTGGCCGATGGCATGAACCTGGTATCCAAAGAGGGGCCCATCGTGAACGAGCGCGATGGAGTTGTAGTTCTGTCCAGAGAGGCGGGCTCCTACAACGAGTTGCGGCGAGGGGTGCTCGGCATCGAGCCGAAGGATGTCGAAGGCACGGCGGAGGCACTCTGGCAGGCCTTAAGGATGCCCAAGGAGGAGAGACAGTCTAGGGCACGCTATCTGCAGTTGGTAATAGGAAGGCACGACCTGCGTGTCTGGCTGTATCGCCAGTTGGAAGAGCTAGGTCAACTGGCCAAGGAGCGCGCGACTGGGCTACTGGAGACAGTGGCCGCCAGGTACTTCATCCTCTGAGACGAACCCCACACTTCGGTTGGTGGAACGCGGGGACAACCCCGAGCAGAGTCACGTTTGCCCTGTACTGCTTGCCCCGGCCCATGACGAACGGTAGCACAGCCTCAGCCCAACGCGAGCCGTCAAGAGGAACTAGGATCGACTCGTAGCCCTTACCTCTCCCCGAAACACCATCTACGGCCCATCTCCTTTTCGGAGGCAGTAGCCCCGGTGGGGCAGCGTTCGCAGGAGGCAAACGCCCTCCCCCAGACGGGTCATCTTGCGCCTCAGATTGCTGACATGGGCCCTTACCACCTCCGCTGCGCCGGTGCCGGGGAAGTAGCCCCAGACGTTCTCCAGCAGCTCGGCGACGGAAACCGGGGTTCCCGCCCGCTTCATCAGATAGGCGAACAGGCGAAATTCAGTGGGCGTCAATTCGACCTTCCCACCGTCGGCCCACAGCTCGTAGGTCTCACTATCCAGAGTGAAGGGACCCGCTTGAAGAAAGCGCCGACTCTTCGGATGCCCCAGGGGCGCAGCGACGGTCAGCAGCGCAGCCGCTTTCTCCGTCAGCTCGGCAAGGTCCAGGGGCCTGACCAGGTAGTCGTCGTACTCGGGCCGCAGGGCCGAGGGCAGGGCGCCTTCCGTCCAAAGGCCGGCTGACGGGAGTAGAAAGAGTATGGGGATGACCGATCGGCCTGGATCGGAGCGAAGCCAGCGGCAGAAGTCATCGACGCCAGGAGCACCGCAGGCGGCGTCGAGGCAGAGAAGATCGACCCTGAGAGCAGCGAGGGTTCGCACGGCCTCAGCGGAGCTGCGGCAGACGGTGACCGTATGGCCTGCACCACTCAGGGCCTGGCGACAGACCTCTGCTGTACCCGCGTCGGCACTGACTGCGAGGATGCTGGCCAACCATCGCCTCCGTGCCAGGTTAACTCAGCTTCTGGTATATGAGCGTTATACTCCCTTCCCACGGCTGCTGCAAGGCGGGAAAGGCACAGAGCGATCCCCAAGGGGCGAGCCAGGATATGCCGTTGTCCATTGACCGCACCCTTTGCTACACTGCAGACGCTTGAGCAGAGAGCCTCTCCCCTGCGCGGAGGTTCTGAACAGCAATCGGTGTCGACCGTCCAAGAGGAGTGACGAAAGATGAACATGGTATGGATAGTGCCGGCGGTGGGGATAGCGACAGTGTTATTCGCTATGGGCCTTGCCTGGGACGTGCTCAAGCGTGATAGGGGCACGCCAAAGATGCAGGAGATCGCCGGGATGATCTTCGAGGGAGCGATGGCGTTCCTGCGTCGCCAGTACCAGACGATCGCTATGCTCTCAGTAGTGACGGCGGTCGTGATCGGCCTCATCGTGGGCTACTTCGATGAGAGCACGAAGACCGGTGTGCTCACCGGCATCGCCTTCATGATAGGGGCGGCCTGTTCGGCTACCGCCGGCTTCATCGGCATGTATGTGTCGGTCCAGTCCAACGGGCGCTGCGCTTCGGCCGCCACCCGCAGTCTGCGCGAGGCTATCACGGTATCGCTGCGGGGCGGCGCCGTCTCTGGGTTCCTGGTGGTGGCCCTCAGCCTGCTGGGTGTGGCGACTCTGTTCGCCTTCTACAGCCGCATCCTGGACAACCCGATGGATGAAACCCCGTTCCTGATTGTCGGCTTTGGCTTCGGGGCCAGCTTCGTTGCCCTGTTTGCTCAGCTCGGCGGCGGTATCTACACCAAGGCGGCGGATGTGGGCGCCGACCTGGTGGGCAAGGTGGAGGCCGGCATACCCGAGGACGACCCGCGCAACGCGGCAGTGGTGGCCGACCTGGTCGGTGACAACGTGGGCGACTGCGCCGGCCGTGGCGCCGACCTGTTCGAGTCGACCGCAGCGGAGAACATCGGGGCGATGATCCTGGGGGTAGCGATCTTCAGGCTCACCGGCGATTCGGAGTGGATCCTCTTTCCTCTGGTGATACGTGCCTTCGGCCTCATCGCCACGGGCATCGGGCTGATGAGCGTGCCGTTCTTCACCCGTGAGAAGCAGGACCCCATGACAC
>CAZSRY010000093.1:0-6585 GCA_964609475.1 uncultured Dehalococcoidia bacterium | reverse complement strand
CGCGTCCTGAGGCTGGCCCATACCCACTCGCTGGTGGACGAAGACCAGGAGCACGACTACTGGGCCGAGCCGCACGCCAGCGTCAACCAGGACTTCAGCCGCGTCGTCTTCACGAGCAATTGGGGCCGGTCTGGCACGGAAGAGGTGGAGATGTTTCTCGTCGAGCTGCCGCTCGATTGGCCTGAGAGCATTTCCCCATAGACACCGCTCGGCGCTAGGCCGGCAGCTCCACCGTCATCGTAGTCCCCGTGCCCGGCTCGCTCTCGGCGCGGATGGAGCCGCCGTGGGCCTCGGCGATCCAGCGGGCGATCGCCAGCCCCAGGCCAGCGCCTCCCATCTCCAGCGAGCGCGCCTTGTCGACTCGATAGAACCGGTCGAAGATGTGAGGCAGCGCCTCAGCGGGGATGCCACGTCCGGTGTCGGATACCCGCACTGTCGCCTTTCCGCCGGAGGCGCGCCGCACCTCCAGGCGCACCTTGCCGCCGGCGTCCGTGTACTTGATGGCGTTGTCCGTCAGTATTGCCACCATCTCTCGCAGGCGGTCGCCGTCGCCCTGCAGGCGCACGGGGCCGCCCACGTCTGTCTCCAGCGAGACGCCGCGCTCCTCGGCCAGCAAGCGCATGTTGCGGGCGACCTCCTCGGCCAGCTCGTCCAGCGCCACCTCGGACAGCGACAGCGCCGCCTGGCCGGCGTCGGCTTGGGCCAGTGTGAGCATCTGCCCCACCATCTTACCCAGACGATCCGACTCTGCGATGATGTCGTCCACGGCCTCACGATTGGCGTTGACCGGCTCCGAATCGTGGCGTTTCAGCAGCTCGGCGTTGGCGCGGACCACCGAGAGGGGGGTGCGCAGGTCGTGGGACGCGTCGGCGATGAAGGCGTGCTGGGAGTCGATCACGGCCCGTATGGGGCGCAGGGCCCTGCCCCCCAGCACGTATCCGCCGACGCAGGCCAGCAACAGCCCGGCGGCACCTCCTCCTATGAGCACGAGCAGCAGCCGCCGTAGGGCCTGCCGCTCCGGCTCCGTGCTGCGTCCCACCTCCATCAGAAATTGCTGGTCGCCCGGCCTGTCCAGACGCACTACGTACACGCGCAGAGAGTCCCCCTCGGACGACTCAGTGTCGGCGAAGGCGTCCCCTTCTTCAAGCGCCTTCTTGACCGTATCTACGTCGGCCAGGCCGGCAGGATCGACGTTGGGGATGTCCACGACGGGTTCGCCCGTAGCATCCACGAGGGCGTAGAAGTATCCCCCGGTGGTGAACTGCGGGCCGATGGCGATTTCGGCCGGTGGGGCGCTGCGGCCGGGGTCCCCTAGCCGCACCTGCAGCAGGGGGCGCTCCCGGCCCACCCTCGACTCCAGGTCGCTGTTCACCTGGTCGAACAGCGCGGCGCGGGTGGTGAGATACACCAATGCGCCGGTGGCGACCAGGATGATCCCCAGAACGAGAGTGAATGAGATAGTGAGACGCCAGCGCGCTGTGTGAAACACGTCAGTCCCCCAGGGCGTAGCCGGCACCGCGCACGGTGCGGATCAGCTTTCGATCGTGGCCGCGGTCTACCTTGCGGCGAAGGTAGGTGATGTACACGTCCACCAGGTTGGAGTCGGGCGCGTAATCGTACCCCCAGACGTGGTCCAGGATCTGGGTGCGGGTGATCACACGGCCCTCGTTGCGCATCAGGAACTCCAGAAGGGCGAACTCCTTGGGGCTGAGCTCGATGGTCTTGCCATCCCGCTCGCCGCGGCGTCGTCGCAGGTCCAGCACCAGGTCCGCCGTCTGAAGTTGGTTGGGCTCGCGGGCCTGAACGCGTCGGCGGCCCAGAGCCCGCAGACGAGCGAGCAGCTCCTGAAAGGCGAACGGCTTGGGCAGGTAGTCGTCGGCACCGGCGTCCAGCCCGCGCACCCGGTCTTCGACGGCGTCCAGGGCGGTAAGAAGGAGGATCGGCGTGTCGACGCGGCGGGCGCGCAGGGCGCGGCAGACCTCGATCCCGTCGATGCCGGGTAGCAGGATGTCGAGGACGATGACATCGTGGGTTCCATCCAGGGCCATCGCCAGGCCCTCCTCGCCGTCGTAGGCGACGTCGACGGTGTGGCCCTCCTCCTCCAGCACCTTCCGCACCACCTGGGCCAGCCGCCGCTCGTCTTCCACTGTCAGGATGTACAAGAGCCCACTCCTCCCTCCCTTTATATCGGTATCGTACACACCCGACATTAAAGAATTATTAAAGAATCCCTTTCATTAAGAAACTCTAGCCTTCCTCCAACGTTCCCTTAAGGACGACGGTCTAGGCTGGGTTCAGTAGTCAGTCGAATACTCAAAGGAGGTAAATGCATGAAGAGACTGCTGAAGATGGCGGCCGTGGTGGTGGTCTTGGGGCTGATGGCAGTGATGGTCGGTGGGGCCGTCACCTCGGCTCAGGATGGAGAAGGTCCCCTCGGGACGTTCCTGGGCAGGGTCGCCGAGAAGCTGGGCGTCAGCGAGAACGAACTCAAGGGCGCCATCGAGGAAACCCAGGTCGAGATGATAGACGAGGCGGTGGCCGAAGGCCGTCTCACCGAGGAGCAGGCGGCGCGGCTGAGGGAGCGCGCCGAAGAGGGCGCCACCCTGTTTCCGTTTGGAAGAGGCCCGGGGTTCGGCGGGCCGGGCGCTGGTGTCGTGCCAGAGGCCGCTGCCGAGGCGCTGGGCATCCCCCAGGATCAACTGATGCAGGAATTGAGGGACGGCAAGTCGCTGGCCGAGGTAGCTGAGGGGCAGGGGATGAGCGTCGATGAGCTCAGCGAGGCGCTGCTCGCGCAGGTGAAAGCGCAGTTGGATGCGCTGGTCGCCGACGGCAAACTCACTCAGGAGCAGGCCGACCAGATCTTTCAGCGCACCGAGGAGAACATCGACAGCATCGTGAACGCTGAGGGAGGTCTCGGCGGTTGCGGCGGCCCACGACGCGGTCCGGGCGGTTTCGGCGGCCCGCCAGGCGGCGGAGGCGGTTTCGGCGGACGGTGGTTCGGTGCCCCTTCTGATGATGGGGCGGCTGGGAGCATGGCCGCACCTGACGGGACAACCTAGTAGCGACTACGCCCTTACCCCCGAAGGAGGCAGGGTACCGGACTCGGTGATGGGCCCTGCCTCCTTCATATTGCCCTCCTCCCTCTTGAGCGCCTACATCCCCTCCATTAACCAACTCTAATCTTCCTCCAATACTGCTCCAATGACGAGGCCCTACTCTGGATGGAGCAGCCACAAGACAGCTCGGACAGGCTTTGTGGTTGGGGAATACGCGGGCCGAGCAAAGTCGAGGAGGTAGTACGATATGAGCAAGTCGCGCACCCCAGAGGTGCCAGACGATTACGATGATCTGCTGGACGACGCCGACCACCCCTGGCGCGGTCGCCTCATCTGGCTCGCCGTGCTTGGAGTGCTGGTCGCGGCCGGCGCCTATGCCCTCTGGACGATCGTGTTGGGCGGTGAGGGATCGTCAACGGCGGAGACCCAGACAGCGACGGTAGAACGCGGGTCCATAACGACGACGATCAGCACCACCGGCACCGTCGTCGCCCAGTCGACGAGTAACCTCTCGTTCAGCCAGTCCGGGGATGTCACAGCCGTGAACGTCACGCTTGGACAGGAGGTCAAGAAGGGAGATGTGCTTGCCGAGATCGAGGCGGACTCACTCCAGGATGCCGTCACGAGGGCGGGGGTGAACCTTACCTCCGCCCAGATCAAGCTGAACCAGCTCCTGGAGGGCTCCGACGCGTCGGAGCTGGCATCTGCCGATCAAAGCGTCCTACAGGCGCAGGCGAACTACGATCAGGCCTATCGAGCTCTGCAGGATCTGATGGACGGTCCCTCAGAGAGTGACCGGCTCTCCGCCGAGCAGAACGTGTCTTCGGCTCAGTCGAACCTGGCCAAGGCGCAGGATTCCCGGGCCAAGCTGGACACGGCAAGCGAGGACGCGATCGCCGTCGCCGAGGATGCCGTGAATAAGGCGGAGGACGCGCTGAAGGACGCGGAGGACGCGGTCGACGACGCCGAAGACGACGTTGACTTGGCCGAGGCGTCGTTGAAGAGCGCGGAGACCGCCTATTGCCTTTGTCCGGACTACCCCGCATACCCCGATGCCGCCGTCTCCTTCTGCACGAGCCGGACGGCGCCGGTCTCGTCCGCGGATAGGGCCGTTCTGATGGACATCACAGTCACCGGCTCCCCGGACCTCGCGAAGGAGGCCTCATCGGTGTTGTCCGCCAACACGGCCTACGGGAACGCCCTTGAGGCGGAGGAGAGGGCCGAGGACGCCGTTGATTCGGCGGAGGAGGACATTGAAGCGGCCGAGGACGCGCTCGACGAGGCGAAGGCCGGGCCCAGCGCTGAGGAGATAGCATCGGCGGACGCGTCGGTCGTCTCGGCGCAGCGGGGGCTTGAGATCGCGTTCGCGAACCTTGTGGAGCTCAACCAGGGAGCGACGGAGGATGATCTGGCGCAGGCTCAATACAGCCTTGACTCGGCCGCCGCGTCACTCACATCGGCGCAGGCGAAGCGCGACGACGTGTACGACGGCGCCGACTGGGAGGATGTCCAACAGCAGCGCATGCAGGTCCAGCTTTCCGAGCTCTCCGTTGAGGAAGCGCGGAAGGACCTGGAGAAGGCGCAGCTCGTCGCCCCCTTCGACGGCACCGTGGCGGAGATCAACATCGAGGTAGGAGAGGCGACTGGCGGAGCCAGTGAAGGGGCGGCGATCGTCCTCAACACGCCGGATGCGATCCGAATCAGCCTGACCGTCAGCGAATCAGACGTGACGGACGTAGAGGTCGGCCAGTCGGGGTTCGCTACCTTCGACGCGATCGAGGACAGAACGTTCCCCATCACAATCGAGTCGGTCGGGACGAACGCGACCACGACGCAGGGCGTCGTCACGTTCCAGGCGTGGGCCAGCATCCAAACCGAAGGACTCGCCGCTGCCGCGGGGATGCGGCCGAGGGGAGCGTCGGTGGGCAGTGCGGAGATGCCGGCCGCTACCCCCGCCGCAGGGGCTACCCCCGCTGCGGGAGCCACTCCGGCCGCCGGCGACGGGGAGCTGCCCGCCGCTGCCGGAGAGCTACCTGCTGGCGTGGACACCGGCGTGAAACCGCTGCCGGGCATGAACGCCTCGCTGACCATCATCATAGATCAGGCCCAGGACGTCCTCATGGTTCCCGAGTACGCCGTCCAGAGCGAGGGGCGCAACAGCGTGGTCGAGGTCCAGAAGGATGACGGGACGACTGAGATGGTTGTCGTTGAGACGGGGCTCAGCGATGGAACGAACATAGAGATCGTAAGCGGTCTCGAGGAGGGGCAGACGATAATCCTGCCCACAGGCACGGCGGCAGCGGCAGAGACCACCCCGGCCGCGGGATTCCAGGGGCCTAGCTTCCGCTTCCAGGAGGGCGGACAGCCGGGCGAGGGCGGCCCCATCATCATCGGCGGGGGAGGGCGTGGGCAGTGATCCATCTTCGCGGCATCAGGAAGGTATACCGCGCCGGCGACGTGCCGGTGCCCGCCCTGCGGGGCGTGGACCTGGACATCGAACGTGGGGAGCTTGTGGCCATCGTCGGCCCGTCCGGCTCCGGCAAGTCGACGCTCATGCATATCCTGGGCTGTCTCGATAGACCGACGCGCGGCACGTACGAGCTGGAAGGGCACGACGTGCACCGAATGAGCGATAGGCAGCTCGCCCGGGTCCGCAGCCGGCGTGTCGGCTTCGTGTTCCAGTCGTTCAATCTGCTCTCACGTCTGCCCGCGATCGCCCAGGTGGAGCTGCCGCTCATCTACAGGCGCACGCGCAACCGGCGGAAACTGGCGATGCGCGCTCTGGCGACGGTCGGCCTCGCACAGCGGGCGCGACACCGGCCGACGCAGCTATCGGGCGGCGAGCAGCAGCGTGTCGCCATCGCCCGGGCGCTGGTGACGAACCCCGCAATCATCCTCGCCGATGAGCCGACGGGTGCCCTTGACACAAAGATCTCGGCGGAGCTGATGGAGATGTTCGTCCGCCTCAACGCCGAACGCGGCATGACGATCGTCTTGGTGACCCACGAGCCGGAGGTGGCGGCCTATACGCGTCGTGTGATCCGAATGCGGGACGGTCGGGTCGTTTCCGATGGGCCTTCGGAAGGCGCCGCTATGCCGACCTCAACGTGGGTCGAGCAGGGAGAGGGGATATGATCGCCGTTAGCACACTCAGGATGGCATTTGTGGAGCTGGGCGCAAACAAGCTCCGCACCAGCCTGACCATGCTGGGCATCGTTATCGGCGTGGGGGCTGTGGTCGCCCTCATGGCTGCCGGGCAGGGCGCGCAGCAGGGCGTGACCAAAGAGGTGAGCGGGCTTGGCAGCAACCTGGTCTTCGTTGAGCCGGGCGAGACGGAGCGGGGCGGTGGCTTCGGCATCGGCGCCATGACGCTGACCACCGACGACGCCGACGCGCTGAGAGACCCCACGCGCCTGCCGTACGTCGAGGCGGTGGTTTCCCAGTTCGAGCTGCCTCTGGAAACCCAGGTCGTCGGCAACGGGCGCAACACCTCAGCGACGACCATGACGGCCACCGAGCCAGGCTTCGA
>CAZSRY010000092.1:0-6660 GCA_964609475.1 uncultured Dehalococcoidia bacterium | reverse complement strand
CTCATCCGGCAGCACAAGGACGGCGCCCGATGAGCCCCTGGCTGGATCGACACCGCAATACGATCGTGACCGCTCTGGCGGCGGCCTTGGTCGTGGGCCTGATCGTCCTCCTCTTGCAGCACCGAAGCGGACCGCAGCCGCTGGAGATACGCTTCGACGAGCCCACAGGCGATAGCGAGCCGATCAAGGTCTATGTGACGGGAGCCGTGCAGCAGCCCGGCGTCTATCCGCTCAAGGACGGCGACCGCGTGGTGGACGCCCTGGAGATGGCCGACGGCCCGACGGAGGACGCCGAGCTCATCGCCCTCAACCTGGCGCGGCGGCTGCACGACGAGGACCAGGTGATAGTGCCCCGCGAGGGCCAGCCATTGACGGGGGTGGCGGGCGCGACCGCCGTCGCCCAGAAGCTAGACATCAACACCGCCTCCGCCCAGCTCCTCGAATCCCTGCCCGGCATCGGCGAGGTCTACTCGCAGCGCATCGTCGACTCGCGCACGGCCAACGGCCCGTTTGAGACAATCGACGACCTGGTGGACCGAAAGCTGATCCCCCGCTCGACGTTCGAAAAGATCAAAGACCAGATTACGGTTGGGCCTTGACGCTAGCCTATCTCGGTGCAGCCTGGGTCTTGGGAACGGTCGCGGGCGCCCTGGGCGCGGCGGGCGGCTCGCTGACGTGGGCCGTCGTCGCTGCCGTCGGCCTGTCTGCGGCGGCGCTGGCCATCCTCCGTCGTAACATCGGCCTGGCCCTGCTGGCCCTCCTGTGCGCCGGCCTCTTCACGGGCGGCCTCCTCCGCTTCCAGAGCAGCGAGCCGCCCGCCGCGCCCACCGGCATCGCCCTCTACAACGACAGCGACACCCCGATCCGCTTTCGAGCCCTCGTGACAGACGAGCCGGAGGAGAGGACCCGCTCGGTCAGGATACGGCTGTCGACCAGGGAGATCTGGCAGGACGGAGAGTGGCAGCCCACCAGCGGCGGCGTCCTCCTCAGGCGCGGCCTCTTCCCCCGCTACAGCTATGGCGACCTCCTGGAGATCGAGGGCAAGCTGGAGACCCCGCCCGAGTTCCCCGACTTCGACTACCGTCAGTATCTAGCCCGCCGGGGCATCGTCTCCATCGCCGACTATCCCCAGGTGCGCCTGCTGGAGTCGGGCCGGGGCAACAAGGCGCTGGCCGCCATCCACGGCCTCCGGCGCGAGCTGTCGTCGGCGCTGGCGGGGGCGTTGCCCGAGCCACAGGCGTCGCTGGGCCAGGGCATCCTCCTGGGCGAGCGCTCGGCCCTGCCCCAGGACCTGACCGACGACCTGAACGACACCAGCACCTCCCACATCATCGCCCTCTCCGGCTACAACGTGACCGTGGTAGCCGCGCTGATCATCGGCTCACTGGCCTGGCTGGTGGGACGCCGGAACGCGGCCCTGCTTGCCCTGGCGGCCATCGCCGCCTACACCGTTCTGACCGGCGCCTCGCCGACCCTGGTGCGGGCGGCGATCATGGGCGGGCTCTACCTGATAGCCACCCTTTTGGGGAGACCGAACAGCGGCCTCGTATCGATCGTCGTGGCGGCGACCTTCATGACGGGCCTCGACCCGCCTGTCATTCAGGACGTGTCCTTCCAGCTCAGCTTCGCCGCCGCCGCCGGCCTGGTGTACCTGGCGCCCCTGATGCGGGAGCGAGCGACTGAAGCCGCGTCCCCCTTCCTGAGGCGCCCCGATTCCCTCTACCACGGCCTCACGGGCATGCTCTTCGAGACAGCGATCATCACCCTAGCCGCCGTAGCCTCCACCCTGCCCCTGATCGCCCTCCACTTCCAGCGCATATCGCTGGTGGCGCTGCCCGCCAACCTGCTCGTCGTCCCCGCCTTCCCCTTCATCCTCATGACCTCGGCGGCGGCGGCCATCGCGGGCCTGCTTTCCGAGGGCCTAGCGACAGTCTTCGGATGGGTCGCCTGGCTGGGCCTCAGCTACATGATCGAGACAGTGCGCCTCCTCGCCGACCTGCCCTTCGCCTCCCTAGAGCTGCGAGGGTTCAACACGGGTCATGCCGTCGCCCTCTACGTGGTGCTGGCCGCCCTCACCTGGTGGATGAGCCGCCGTCGACCGGGCGAGGAGCTGCTGAGGCGGCTATGGCGGCCGTTCGTGCAGACGGCGGAGCTGGCGAATCGACCGCTGCGGACCGTTCCCACCGTCTGGCTGGCGGGCGGGCTGGCCATCGCCGCCGCCCTTGCCTGGACCGTCGTCCTCTCGGCGCCCGACGGCCGCCTGACAGTGACCGTCTTCGACGTCGGCCAGGGCGACGCCATCTTCATCCGGACCCCCGCCGGCCACAAGCTGCTGGTAGACGGCGGGCCGAGCGGACGCGTGATCAGCGAGGCTCTAGGGGAGGAGCTGCCCTTCTGGGACCGCGACCTGGACATGGTGATGCTGACCCACCCCGAGGAGGATCATCTGGCGGGGCTGGTGACAGTGTTGGAGCGCTACGACGTAGAGCAGGTGGTAGCCAGTCCCTGGGAGGCCGAGACGAGCACCTTCGAGGCATGGCAAGCGATAATCGACGACAAAGACATCGCCTACCACGAGGCGACCGCCGGCGAGTGGATCGATCTGGGCAAAGGCGCGCGACTCCAGATATTGGCGCCGCAGGACGACCTGCTCCACGGCACCGGCTCCGACGCAAACAACAACTCGCTGGTACTGAAGCTAGTCTGGGGTCGGGTGAGCTTTCTTTTGGCGGGCGACGTGGAGACTACAGGCGAGCGTCGTCTTCTTGATAGCGGCGTCGATCCGCAAGCGACAGTTCTCAAAGTGCCCCATCACGGTGCCTCCTCCTCGACCAGCGACTCGCTGCTGGAGGCCGTGCGGCCGTTAGTCGCCGTCATCTCCGTAGGCGAGGAGAACCGATTCGGCCACCCGTCGCCGGACACCCTGGAGCGACTGAGCGAGGCCATCCTCTACCGCACCGACGAGCAGGGGGACATCAGCTTGTCCACCGACGGCGAGCGCCTCTGGATTTCGACAGAGCGGGAGCCGCCCGCCCTGCCCTCCACCTTCTCACCGCGCGCCGAGGATGCTATACTCCCTCCTGTCCCCTGAGCGAAGCGGGAGGAGCAACCTTGGAACGCACAGACGGCCGTCGCCCCGACCAGATGCGCCCCCTGCGCATAACCCCCGGCTACCTCGACCACGCCGAGGGCTCCGCCCTCATCGAGCTCGGCGGCACCAAGGTCCTCTGCGCCGTCAGCGCCGAGGACAGACTGCCCCCCTTCCTGCGCGACAAGGGCGGCGGCTGGATAACGGCCGAGTACGGCATGCTGCCCCGCTCCACGCACACCCGCACGCCGCGCGAGTCCACCCTGGGACGCGTCGGAGGCCGCACCCACGAGATCCAGCGTCTCATCGGGCGCTCCCTGCGGGCCGTGGCCAACCTGGAGATACTGGGAGAGCGCACCTTCACCATCGACTGCGACGTCATCCAGGCCGACGGCGGCACCCGCTGCGCCGCCATCAGCGGCGCCTACGTCGCCCTGCGCCAAGCCTTCCAGAGCCTGCTGGCCAAGGGCGCCCTCTCCACCATGCCCCTGAGCGACGCCGTGGCGGCGGCCAGCGTGGGCGTGGTCGACGGCCTTCCCCTGCTCGACCTCTCCTACGAGGAAGACTCCCGCGCCGACGTCGACTTCAACTTCGTCATGACCGCCGGCGGCGAATTCGTCGAGGTGCAGGGCTCAGCGGAGAGCAGCCCCTTCGCGCGCGCCACCATGGACCAACTGCTGGGCCTGGCGGAGAAGGGGATCCGCGAACTGCTGGAGGCGCAGAACCTGGCCCTCGCCGAGATCGGCGTCCCCCTGGAGTGACCGATTCGACTCTACGCGTACTCCCCCAGCCACGTACCACCGATGACGTGCACATGGCCGTGATTCTGACTCTGCATAGCGTCGCGGCCGAAGTTGGAGAGAATGCGAAAGCCGTTCGGACAGTAGGTCTGGCCCATCTCCACCGCCACCTCGCCGACACGGCCCATGTTCTGCCACAGCTCCTCCTGGCTGACGTGCCGCTTGGGCACCACCAGGAGCATCACCGGCGCCCAGCGCAGCCGGTTGCGAAAGACCATGATCTCCTCGTCCTCGTAGAGGATCTCAGCGGCCTCCCTCTTCGCCACGATCTCGCAGAAGGTACAGTAGACCATTAATAGCTCCGAAGGTATGCTAAGGGCGAGCCGGGCCTATTCTAGAGATGGGCCCCGCTGATCGTCAATGCGCCCCGTTTCCAGCCCTCGCCCGAGAGCGTAACGTTCCAAGGAGTTAGCAGTGGCAGAGCTTCGCCCTCTCCGCGGTCTCCGCTTTCAGAAAGGCGTCGTGCCCGACATGGCCGACGTCCTATGTCCCCCCTACGACATCATATCGACGGACGAGCAGCGGCAGCTCTACCAACGCAGCCCCTTCAACGTCGTCCGGCTGGAATACGGCGAGACGAGCGCGGCCGATACAGACGCCGACAACCGCTACACGCGGGCGGCGGCCACCCTCGACGAGTGGCGCCGAAGCGGCGTCCTGGCCCCTGAGGAAGCCCCCGCCCTCTACGTCTACGACCAGGGGTTCAGCCACCTGGGAAAGCGATTCACCCGTCGCGGGCTGTTCGCGCGCGTCCGCCTGCACGACTGGGACGAAGGCATAATCCGCCCCCACGAGTTCACCATGAGCGGCCCCAAAGAGGACCGCCTCAAGCTCCTGCGCGCCCTGCGCCTCAACGTCAGCCCCATCCTCGCCCTCTACCGAGACCCCGCCGGCGAGGTGCGAAAGATGCTCGACGAGGCCCGCTCTCCCCTGCTGGAGGCCACGGACGCCGGCGGACAGACCCACTGCCTACACCGGATCACCGACCGCCGGGCCATCGAACGCATCGGCGCCCTCTTCCAGGACAAGACCATCTACGTCATCGACGGCCACCACCGCTATGAGACCGCCCTGGCGTATCGACAGGAGCGCCAAGCTCAGTCCCAGAGTTGGACCGGCGAGGAGGGCGAGAACTTCGTCCTCCTGACGCTGGTGGCGGGAGAGGACCCGGGACTGCTCGTCCTTCCCACCCACAGACTGATCAAGAGCGCATCCCTGCCCGCCGATCTCATCCCCAGACTCGAGAGGCTGTTCCACGTAGAGGACGTCCGCAGCGAGGTCAGCGGCGAGAACGCCTGGCAGCGAATGGAGGCGCTCCTGGCCGAGGCGGGCCGCGACCGAATCGCCATCGGCGTCGCCGGCCAGCAAGATAAGCTCCGCCTGATCCTAACCGTCAGAGACCCTCAGGAGATAGTCCGCCTCATGCCGTCGGACAAGCCGGCCTCCTGGTGCTCCCTGGGCACCGCCGTCCTGCAGGCGCTGGTGCTGGAAGGTATCCTGGGAGTGAAAGGGGACTCGCTGGAGTTCACCCACGACGGCGAAGCGGCCCTGCGACTGGTGGAGTCGGGCCAGCTCGCCTTCTTCCTCAACGCCACGCCGCCGGAGCGGCTGATCGAGGTAGCCGACGCCGGCGAGCGCATGCCCCAGAAATCGACCTATTTCCAGCCCAAGCTGCCCGCGGGCCTCGTCATGAACCCCCTCGACTAGACGCTCACGCCCGCCAGCCCCCGCTTCCGACCGGCAGACCGCCTTGCCACACAAAACAAGCAGGGCGCCCCATCAATGGACGCCCCGCCCTCACCTACTGAACTCGATTCTATATCTTCGCCTGCCGCGCCGAGAAGATGTCGGGGATGGCGGACACTTCCTTCATCACCTCATCGTTCGCCGTGCTGCCCAGCCCCAGAACCATCAGCGCCCTGCCCCGCTTGTCCTGGGCGACGCGCATGGAGTTGATGTTTATGCCGTGTCCGCCGAGAATCGTGCCGAGCGTCCCGATCATCCCCGGCCGGTCCACGTTCTCGCATATGAGCAGGTAGCCGTCTCCGGGCGACACGTCCACCCAGAACTCGTTGATCTGGACAATGTGGGGGCCGTCGTGGCCCATGGTCCCGGCGACGGTCGTCTTGCCCGCGCTGGTGGCCGCCTCGACCCGGATCAAGTTGATATATGTGCCCTCATAGGAGCCCTTCCGTTCGCTGATGCGCAGACCGCGGTGCTCAGCCACCAGGTTGGCATTGACGATGGTCACGTTCTCCTCACTGACCGGCTCCAGCAGACCCTTGATGATCGCCGCCTTGAGAGGCGTCACATCGTGATCCGCGATCTCGCCCAGGTACTCCACGCCCACGTTGCCTAGCTGACCCTCGCTGAGCTGAGTCGCCAGAGAGGCCGCCTTCGTGGCCACGTCCAGGTAGGGGCCGATGACAGCCATAGTCTCCGGCGGCACCAGGGGAGCGTTGACCGAATACTGGGGCGGCTCACCCCGGAAGATGGCGCTGATCTGCTCCGCCACGTCCAGGGCCACCCGCTCCTGCGCCTCAGCCGTGGAGGCGCCCAGGTGAGGCGTGACGATAATCCGATCGCTCTTCAGCAGGATATTGTCCGCCTCCGGCGGCTCCTTGCTGAACACGTCGACCGCCGCGCCGGCCACCCTTCCCTCCTCCACCGCCTTGTACAGCGCCTCCTCGTCGACGATGCCGCCGCGCGCCACGTTCACGATGCGCACGCCGGGCTTCACCATCCGCAGCTCCTTCTCGCCGATGAGCCCCT
>CAZSRY010000091.1:0-6666 GCA_964609475.1 uncultured Dehalococcoidia bacterium | reverse complement strand
GGGCCGTGCGACGGCCGCCGAAGCCGCGGAACAGGCCGTCCAGCAGGCTGCCGAGCCCCTCGCCGTCGAGGGGGATATCACTGAAGCTGAAGCCGCCCGGACCCTGCGACCAGCGGAATCCTCTCTGGCGCTGCGCCTGCTCAAACTGGTCGGCGTACTGCCACTGGTCGCCGTACTTGTCGTACCTCTTGCGCTTCTCTGGGTCTGAGAGCACCTCGTAGGCGGCGTTGATCTCCTTGAACCTGGCCTCGGCCGCCTTGTCGCCCGGGTTGACGTCCGGGTGGAGCTTGCGGGCCAGCTTTCGGTAGGCCTGCCGTATCTCCTTAGCGGAGGCACTGCGGCTGACGCCGAGTATGGAGTAATAGTCTTTACCGGCCATCGACTTTCACCTATGGAGATTATAGACATTTGTCGACAGAAAGTCAAGAGACTTGATACAATTATTATCAAGAGTCTTGACAATAAGTGATCGGCATGCTATATTGTAGCCGTGGATGGGTGAGGCAATCGCGGCCAGTACCCATCAACGAAGGTAGTATCAGGAACACGGAGGTGATACAAGATGGCGAACATCACTCGTTGGGACCCGTTCGGTGAGATGGCGACTCTCCGCCGCGCCGTGGACCGTTGGTTCGGGGAGAGTGTACCCCGACCATGGCGTCTGCTCGGCTGGGAGGCTGGCGAGGCCTATTTCCCCCTTGACCTCTACGAAACCGAGGAAGCCGTGGTGGTCAAGGCATCGCTGCCGGGGGTGAAGCCGGAGGATGTGGATATCACAATCACCGGCGAGACCCTGACCATCAAGGGCGAGGCCAAGCACGAGGAAGAGGAGGAGAAGCCCAACTACTACCGCCAGGAGTGCTGCTACGGGAGCTTTGTCCGCTCTGTCAGCCTACCCTCGCAGGTGGAGTCGGACAAGGCGGAGGCCGTCTTTGAGAACGGCGTCCTGAAGCTCACCATACCGAAGGCGGCGGCGGCGAGGCCCAAGACGATCAAGGTCAAGGCCAAGGGCACGATCGAAGGGAAGAAGAAGTAGACGTCATCAGGTAAGAGGCGATGATCTCGCCGAGAGGTCGCGGAGGCCGGGTCTGCTTGAGGCCTGGCCTCTTGGCATCGTAGACCGGTCGGCGCTAGGGGTAGCGCGCGTTGACCGCGCCATGGGTGGGGTGGCAAACTGAACCGTTGGGCCGGGCGGCCCTGACATCGTCTTGAGCTAGGGAAGGGGAGAGATGTTCCAGCGGTTCGGAAGACCGGGTTCCAGCATGCGCCGTGCCTGGCCCCTGGCGATCGCGCTGATCATCCTCCTCTTGGCGGGCATCGCCCTATCGAGCAACAAGTACGGTCGGGCGGCCGTCACCAGCTTCTTCTTCCTCCCCGACCTCATGACCGACCTGCCCGTCCGGCCCGTCACCTGGGTCACCGCGGAGCCGATAAAGGAGCGGATAACGCTGACCTACGGCTCCTACCACATGCCCGCCGACGTCTATCGTCCCGCCGACGGCGGTCGGCATGGGGCCATGATCCTATCGCCGGGCGCGCCGCCGCTGGAGCCGGACGACTCGCGCCTCATCAGGCTGGCCGGCGACGTGGCGCGGGCGGGCCTGGTGATGCTGGTGCCCTACTCCCCTGATCTGGAGGAGGAGGTCATCCTGCCCCGCGAGGTCGATGCGCTGGTAGCGGCCTTCGAGTACCTGGAGCGCCAGCCGTACGTGAAGCCGGACAAGATCGGCTACATCGGCGTGAGCGTGGGCGCCCCCCTCGCTCTCCTGGCCGCAGCCGACGAAAGGATCAACGATGACGTGGGCTACGTCGTCTCCTTCGGCGGCTACTACGATACCCTCGACCTCCTCGCCTCCATCACCACCGACGTCATCTCCTACGACGGCCACGAGGAGACCTGGGACCCCCGCTGGCACAGCGTGAAGGTCATGTCGAAACAGGTCATCGAGCGGCTCGACGAGGCCGAGGATAGGGAGATCCTTACTCGTATCTTTGTGGAGCGCGAGCCGGAGGAGGCGGACGACGTGGCACGCCTATCCTCGGACGGCCGTGCTGCCTACGACCTCCTGAAGAACAGCGACCCGTCGCGGGTGGAAGGGCTGCTGGATCGGCTCCCGCCTGAGGCCTTGGAGTCCCTGCGGTCGCTCTCCCTGGCCGGGCACCTGGAGGGGTTGCGGGCGGAGACGTTTATCTTGCATGACCGCGCGGACCGCTATATCCCTTACGTGGAATCGCGGCGGCTGCGCGATGCCCTTGAGGGGCAGGTGCACCTTCACTACACCGAGGTGAACATCTTTGAGCACGTCGAGCCCACGGCTCATCGGGCCGCCCACACGCTGGTCGTGGATAGCGCCAAGCTCTACCTTCATCTCTACCAGCTTCTCCTACGCTTCTCCTAGTGGTCGTCCTGGCTCATATCGACGCCGGATATGGGCGGAAGGGCCAGCAGTCTATGGCCGTGTCCCCCCGCCAAGACTCTGCCACCTGCCGGCCCCCCCACCGTCTCACAGCCATTCGCTCTCCACAGCGTAGCCTCAACAACTGCAGCAACCGCACGGGTCGCGTAGCTAGCCGTCTTACTTGGTCGACGCCGTCTTTGGCGGCGCACGAAGGGACGTCCTACGGCAAGCCTTCCCTTGGTTCTCGGGCTTTGCGGGAAGGTGGGCTATCTCCCGTCGGGCTATGGCCACCCTCTTAGGGGCAGAGATACCCAGCTTGACTTTCTCGCGCCTGATCGATAGCACCTTGACGACAATGGCATCATCGATGACGATCTCCTCCTTGACTTTGCGGCTCAGGATCAGCATGGACCCATTCCGCGGGCAAGGTGGGCTCGTGCCCGAGCCAGCCACACTGGCCGGTGGTAATGCTTCACCACGGTGGGCGACAGGGTGGGAACTGGTCTGGATTGGCAACACTTGAGATCTCATCTTGTACCCCCTCCTGTGCCTCTGAGCAGCGGTGCTCAGGCTGCGCTACTTGACGTCCGGACGATGAAGAAGGCTGACCCCTTTCGGCCAGACCTCAGGGTGTCGCCTGGTTCGTCTGCTGGACAGTAGGGGAGGATGGTCGCGCTGAGATCGCGCCACCGGGGAGGAGCAAGGGCCAGTGAGTATCCTGCCATCGCGCAGCCCTTGACACTAACAGAATAATCAAGAAAACTATTACCGGACGTTATAGACCGGATAATCGCTGCTTGAAGTTGCTTACCAGAACAGAGTAACCAGATATTATCTACTGGTATTCTACTTCGGTAGTTGGCCCTTGTCAAGAGGGCAGAGGGCGAAAATTATGAGAAAATGGAAGCTTCTCACCAATCACGCGCTTGTCCTGATCCGCGTGGGACAGCATCCCCGCTCAACCCTGCGCGAGATTGCCCAGGCGGTTGGCATTACGGAGCGGGCGGCGCTCTCTCTCCTGCGGGCGCTGGAAGAGGATGGGCTGATCAGCCGCCGGAAAGAGGGGCGGCGGAATCGCTACTGGCTCCACTATGGCACCCTCCTTCGTGAGCGCAGGGAAGCGGGCCTCACCGTCCAAGAGCTGGCACACCTCCTGGCTGACATCGCTCAGCGGGCGTAGAAACCCCCCGCTCGATGCTCGGCTCGAAACCAGCTCGACCCGCCGGCTGCTGGGGCAGGTCTCCTTGCCATTCGGCTGGCAGGGAGGCGTAAGGGGTGCCCCCGAACTAGCCGAAGAGGCCGCTTCCACCTTCCTCTTATCGTTGCGAGTGCCCTCTGGGCTGTGCTATAGTGAATTTGTCTACCAGACAGACGCTATGGCACAGGGCACAGGGTAGAGGGCCGGGGCGGGACCGAGGGTGTGGCCAAAGGGTCCCGGCTCGGCCTTTTCGCAGGACCACGGATAGCGTGGCTGGACATGGTTGGAGGGAGAACCGGTGTGTCCCGGAGAGAAGCCGCTTAGTGGGAGGAGCCTAGTGTATCAAGATTTGAGCATCTTCAGCGGTAACGCCCACCCTGAATTGACTCTCAGCATCTGCCGCTATCTGGATGTGCCCCTGGGGGAGTGCGAGGTATTCGAGTTCAGCAACGAGAATATCTTTGTCCGCATCTGTGAGAACGTACGCGAGCGGGACGTGTTCCTCATCCAGCCCCTTGCCTCGCCGGTGAATACCCGGATCATGGAACTGCTCATCATGACAGACGCCTTCCGCCGCGCCTCGGCGGGACGGATCACCGCCGTGATCCCCTATTTCGCCTACGGCCGCAGCGAGAAGAAGGACCAGCCACGAGTGCCCATCACCGCCCGCCTCCTGGCCGACCTGATCACCACCGCCGGCGCCGACCGCGTCCTCACCGTCGACCTCCACGTGCCCCAGATCCAGGGCTTCTTCCGGATACCCGTGGACGAGCTTACCGCTTTCCCCAGTTTGGGCGATTATTTCAGAGGTAGGGATCACGATAGGCTGGTGGTCGTGGCGCCGGACCTGGCCCGCGCCAAGGATGCCAGAAACATAGCCGCCAAGCTGGATGCCCCCCTGGCGATCGTGGAGAAGAGGAGGACGGGTAACATACAGCAAGCCGAGGCCCTACAGATAATCGGTGATGTGCGAGGGCGCAATGCCCTCATCGTAGACGATGAGATCGACAGAGGCTCGACCCTGTCGGCGGCGGTGACCTTGCTCCTGGAGAACGGTGTCACCGGCGTGATGGCGGCGGCCGTGCACGGCGTCTTCTCGGGCCCGGCCATCGAGCGCCTGGGAGAAAGCCCGCTGGAAGAGGTGGTCATCACCGATACCCTTCCCCAGCCGCCGGAGAAACGTCTGGAGAAGATCCACTGTCTCTCAGTGGCCCCGCTGCTGGGTGAGGCGATCAGGCGCATCCACACCGGTCAATCGGTAGGGGCCCTGTTCGAGGGGGCGGTGCCGGAGGATGTGAGATAGATGCTCAAGTGGGCAAGCAAGATCGTCGGCGACGCCAATGAGCGGCAGGTCAAGAAGCTGCGGCCCATCGTCGCCAAGATCAACGAGCTGGAACCCAGCGTCCAGGCCCTGAGCGACGAGGAGCTCCGCGCCAAGACCGAGGAGTTCCGCGCTCGCCTGGGCCAGGGCGAGACCATGGACGACATCCTGCCCGAGGCCTACGCTGTGGTGCGCGAGGCCGCCCGTCGCCACGTCGGCATGCGTCCCTTCGATGTCCAGCTCATCGGCGGCATCGTCCTTCATCAGGGCAAGATCGCCGAGATGAAGACCGGTGAGGGCAAGACCCTGGTCGCCACCCTTCCCCTCTACCTCAATGCCCTCGAGGGCCGCGGCGCCCACCTGGTGACCGTCAACGACTACCTGGCGAAGCGCGACACTCAGTGGATGGGCCCCATATACGACACCCTGGGCCTGTCGGTGGGGTGTCTCCAGCACGACTCCGCCCATCTCTATACTCGCGAGAAGGTCAGCGACGTGCCCAACATGGAGCACCTCACGCCCGTGCCCCGTCGCCAGGCCTACGGCGCCGACATCACCTACGGCACCAACAACGAGTTCGGCTTCGACTACCTGCGCGACAACATGGCCGTTGACCCGGACCGCGTCGTCCAGCGGGAGATGCGCTACGCCATCGTCGACGAGGTGGACAACATCCTCATCGACGAGGCGCGCACCCCCCTCATCATCAGCGGCCCCGCCGAGGAGAGCACCCAGACCTACTACACCTTCGCCCGCCTCGTCCCTCGCCTCCAGCAGGAGGTGGACTACACCATAGACGAGAAGCACAAGGCCGTTTCTCTCACCGAGGAGGGCGTCTCCAAGCTGGAGCAGTGGCTGGGGGTCAAGAACATCTACGACCCCCAGTACTATCGTCTCACCCGCTACATGGAGGCCGCGCTCAAGGCGGGGATCCTCTACAGGCGCGACCGCGACTACGTGGTCAAGGACGGCGAGGTCGTCATCGTTGACGACTTCACCGGCCGCCTCATGTTCGGCCGCCGCTGGTCGGACGGCCTCCACCAGGCCGTCGAGGCCAAGGAAGGGGTGAAGATCCAGCAGGAGTCCATAACCTACGCCACCATCACCCTCCAGAACTACTTCCGTCTCTACGGCAAGCTGGCGGGCATGACCGGTACCGCCTGGACGGAGCGCGACGAGTTCTACAAGATCTACAGGCTCGATGTCGTAGTCATCCCTACCCATAAGACCCTTATCCGCCACGAGTATTCAGACCTCGTCTACCGCAATGAGGAGGCCAAGTTCCGGGCCGTTGCCAAAGAGATCGAGGAGAAGCACAAAGTCGGCCAGCCGCTCCTCGTAGGTACCGTCTCCATCGAGAAGTCGGAGTACCTCTCGGAGATGCTCAAGCGCAAGGGCGTCCCCCACCAGGTGCTGAACGCCAAGTTCCACGAGAAGGAGGCGCCGATCATCGCCCAGGCCGGGCGCTTCGAGGCGGTCACCATCGCCACCAACATGGCCGGCCGCGGTACGGACATAATCCTCGGCGGCAAGTCGGACGGCCGCCCCGCCGAGGAGTGGCAGGAGGAGCACAACAAGGTCGTAGAGGTCGGCGGTCTCCATATCATCGGCACCGAGCGCCATGAGGCCCGTCGCATCGACAACCAGCTCCGTGGTCGTTCCGGACGCCAGGGCGACCCCGGCAGCTCCCGTTTCTACGTCTCCTTCCAGGACGACATCATGCGCCGCTTCGCCCCCGACTGGCTGCC
>CAZSRY010000090.1:0-6669 GCA_964609475.1 uncultured Dehalococcoidia bacterium | reverse complement strand
TATCCACGTCCAGGCCCTGCTCCTGGAAGAAGCCTTTCTCTTTGGCCACGTAGGCACCCACGAAGGGCAGGTTGGCCTGCGGCTTGAATCCGGCCATGAAGGTAACCTTCTCCAGGGCTTGAGGCGTCTCGATTGTCCCTGCTGACCGGGTCTCTCCCTCGCCATCGCCGCAAGCGACCGGCAGGAGGGCGAGCATCACCACGCTGGCGGCGAGCAACAAAGCGACGAGACGGGGCGTTCGCATGAGATGCGCTCCTCACACGTTGATGGCCGATTCGTGCCAGAACAGGAGTCGTCTTTCGATGAAGGACGTGAGCAGGTACAGGCCGATGCCCAGTACGGCCAGGGAGATGATGGCCCCAAAGGCTGTGGGCATGTCCAGGTTGCTGTTGGCCACCTGAATCACGCGGCCCAGTCCGTCCTGACCGCTGAACCACTCGGCCACCACCGCGCCGATTACGCTGAGGGGTATCGACACCTTGAAGGCGGCGAAGAGATAGGGCAAGGAACTGGGGAGCCGCAGCTTCAAGAAGACCTCCCAGCGTGAGGCGGCCAGCGATTGCAGGAACTCCATGGCCCACGGGTTCACGGAGCGAAACCCCACGACCGCGTTGACCATTACCGGGAAGAAGACGATAAGGGCAGCGATGAACACCTTGGGCATGAGCCCGAATCCGAACCAGATGGCGAGCAGCGGTGCTATGGCTACAATGGGAGTTACCTTTACCATGATGGCTAGGGGAAACAGGCTCTTCTCCAAGAAGCGAGAGTGGGCCATCAGCACGGCCAGCACAATGGCCACCACTGCCCCCAAGCCGAAGCCAACCAAAGCCCCGTAGAGGGTGATGCCGCCCTGTCGGGCGAAGAAGGCAGGATCCTCCGCCAGGCGACCGGCTATGGCGGAAGGGGCAGGCACCAGATACTCAGGAACATTGCGAAGACGGATCCAGGCCTCCCAGATGCCGGCGGCTGCCGCTAGGGCCAGGAACGGCGGTAGAAGGTCGCGGCCAGAGGTGGTGAGAGCCTTGCGCAGCCTGCGGAGACCCCAGGCAGCCGCAGTGGGGCGGGCTGCCAAGAACACTCGCTGGCTTTGCTCAATCAACGGCTGACTCATATGTCAGGGCCCCTTCAGAAGAGAGCGTAGCTGGTCAGCATAGCCCAAGAATGCGCCGTCGGTTTCTATACCCTCGCCTCGGGGCCGCGGCAGGTCGATATCCACTACCGCCCGCACTGTGCCGGGCATGCTGGACAGGACCACCACCCGATCGGAAAGAAGGATAGCCTCAGGGACGCTGTGGGTCACGAAGATGACCGTGTTTCTTGTCGCCTGTCCTTCGGCAAAGGGGGCCTGCCAGATGCGCAGGAGTTCGTAACGCATGGCCTCTCTGGTGATCTCGTCCAGCGCCCCGAAGGGCTCATCCATGAGGAGGAGGGAAGGGTCGAACACCAGCGCCCGGGCGATGGCAACCCGCTGTTGCATGCCTCCAGACAACTCCCACGGGTAATAGCGTTCGAACTCCTGCAGCCGCACCAGCTCCAGAAGTTGCTCCGGGCGGCGCTTGTCCCCGGAGCCGTTCTTGCGGTTGACTTCCAGAGGCAGACGGACATTGCCTATGACGGTGCGCCAGGGCAGGAGAGAGGCATCCTGGAAGACGTAGCCGATCTCCTTGCTTCGTTGGGCCCCGCGGGCTGCTCTGCCCGCTACTCGCACGGTGCCGACGGTTGGTTCTATGAGCCCGCCGATGAGTCGAAGAAGGGTGGTCTTGCCACAACCGCTGGGCCCGATAACCGAGACGAACTCGCCCCAGCGTATCCCCAGGCTGACGTTGGCGAGCGCGGGCAGCGACTTGTCGCCGTTCTGGAAGGTCTTGCTGAGCCCTCCGACGGCTACGTGCATCGCGGAGTCATCACTCATGCTGCCGCTCGTGACGTTGGGATTGAGACAGCCTTGTCCTCTTTGCAGAGAGACCCTAACATAAAGCTACACTTGCTAGCGCAGCCAATGACGCTTAGGTTATTCTATGACGCGGGTTCGGTGCGGGCAATCACCGCAACCAGCAACGTGCGGCTTCCTTGAAATCGGCTGCTGCCCCGTATGTGCTGGAGGGTCGCATGATAGCTTTCATCGGTGGCACGGGACCTGAGGGTATGGGGCTGGCGCTGCGATTCGCGCTGGCGGGTGAGCAGATAATCATAGGGTCTCGGAGTGAAGCTCGGGGACAGGCGGCGGCGGCCAAGATCAAGGCACGTCTACCCCAGGCAGAGGTTCGAGGTGCCGAAAACGCGGCGGCCATCCAGGAGGCCGATGTGGTTATCGTGACGATCCCCTTCGAAGGGCAAAGGGAGACGCTGGAGTCGTTGCGTGATCATATCGGCGATAAGGTTGTCATCGACGCCGTGGTGCCTCTGAGCTTTGAGAGGGGCCGCATCAGCGCCCTACCCGTGAAGGAGGGCTCCGCTGCCCAGCAGGCGCAGAGGCTTCTGCCCCAGGCGCGAGTGGTTGCTGCCTTCCAGAACCTCAGCGCCGAGACCCTCGCCAATGGCGACGGGCCTCTTGATGCCGACGTCGTGGTATGCAGCGACGATTCCCATGCCAAGAGGACGGCCGTGGCCCTGGCCCAGAAGATCCAGGGGGTGCGGGCCCTCGACGGCGGCGGTCTGGCCAACGCCCGTTGCCTGGAGGAAATCACTGCCCTCCTTCTTACCCTCAACCGCATCTACAAGGCCCAGGCCAGCATCAGGTTCACGGGTATCTGAAGTGACCCGACGCAGGCGGCCGACCGACGCAGCAAAGCACTTGATGGTCCCCGAAATACGGGTCATAGGGATCAAGGGCATCCCGGAGGTGGCGCCGGGCGACGACCTACCCGGCTTCATCCTGGAGGCCGCGGAACACCAGGGTACACCCCTTCGGGCAGGCGACGTGCTGCTGGTGACCCAGAAGGTGGTATCGAAGGCGGATGGCAGGTTGGTAGAGCTGAGCACGGTCAAGCCCTCTGAGTTCGCCTGCCAGTTTGCTGACCAATGGGGCAGGGACGCCAGACTCGTGGAGGTGGTGCTAAGGGAGAGCAGCCGCATAGTCCGTATGGACAGGGGTATCCTCGTCGTGGAGACCAAGCACGGCTTCGTATGCGCCAATGCCGGCGTCGATTCTTCCAACACAGGCAGACAGGGATTGGTATCCTTGCTGCCCGACGACCCCGACCGCTCCGCTGAGGAGATTCGCTCCCAAATAGAGAAGCGGACGGGGGCCAGCGTGGCGGTAATCATTTCCGATAGCTTTGGCCGTCCCTGGCGTGCCGGCATCGACCAGGTGGCCCTAGGAGTAGCCGGCCTAACACCCCTGAGGGACTACAGCGGCCGTAAGGACCCCCACGGATATGAGCTCAGACTGACCCAGGTGGCGGTGGCAGACGAGATGGCAGCAGCGGCGGAGCTGGTCATGGGGAAGCTGGAACGGATACCAGCGGCCATCATAAGGGGCTATTCCGCTTCCCCTGGACACGGCAGCGGCCGCCAACTGCTGCGCGAGCCGGACAAGGACCTGTTCCGCTGAGAGAGCCGCGACCGCCGCATCACGGGACGTAGCAGATGCAAGACGACACTCCCGAGACCCCGACTACGGCGGCACAAGAACGCTCGCCGGTGCCAGGCATCAGCCGCAACGTCTTCACCCTAGGACTGGTAAGCTTCACCCAAGACATCGCCAGCGAGATGCTGTATCCGCTGGTACCCATCTTCCTGACCGTCACCCTCGGCGCACCAGTAGCCGCTCTGGGAGTAATCGAGGGCATCGCCGAGGGCACCGCCAGCCTGATGAAGGTGGCATCTGGCTGGTACTCGGATCGATTGCCGTTGCGGCGACCGCTGGTGGCAGTAGGCTATGTCCTCTCCGCCCTTGGCAAGCTGCTGCTTGCGACGGCCTTCGTCTGGCCCCAGGTTCTTATCGCCCGTGTCGCCGACAAGTTTGGCAAAGGGGTGCGCACATCCCCACGCGACGCCCTCATCGCCGACTGTACCGAGCCGGCCTGCCTCGGCCGCGCCTACGGCTTCCATCGCGCTGCGGATACGGCGGGCGCTGTGCTGGGGCCCCTCATCGGCCTGGCGCTGCTGGCTATCTACGGTGAGGAGCATCTTCGGCCCATCTTCCTCATAGCCGTCATCCCCGGCCTCATCAGCGTCCTCCTGGTGGGCCTGGTGCGCGAGCGAAGGCGTGAGCCCAAACCTGCGACCACTTCTGGCAGGTTAGACTTGTCGGGCGCCGGCCCCGTCTTCTGGATGTTCCTGGGCATCAGCCTCCTATTCGCCCTTGGCAACTCCAGCGACGCCTTCCTCATACTGCGGGCCAAGGACCTGGGACTGGGACTCACCCTCGTCATCCTCATGTATGTGCTGTACAACGTCGCCTACAGCCTGCTGGCGATGCCCTTCGGAGTAATGGCGGATCGATTGGGAAAACGGATCGTTGTGACCGGCGGCTTCTTCCTGTACGGCGTGGTGTATCTAGGGTTCGCGTTGACAGGCGAGGGGAGTCACCTCTGGCTGCTGTTTGCGGTCTACGGCGTATACATGGCCCTCACCGACGGCATGGCGCGGGCCTTCGTGGCCGAGTTGGCCCCCGCTGACAGGCGAGGGACGTTCCTGGGCCTGTATCATACGGGTATCGGCCTGCTGGCGGTAGCGTCGAGCGTGCTGGCGGGCGTGCTGTGGGACACAGTAGGGCCGCCGACGCCGTTCTGGCTGGGGGCCTCGACGGGGTTTGCCGCCGCTGCCCTCATGCTGGCCCTGCCGCGACGGGCGCAGCCGCTGAGCGAGGCGGCAGCCTAGGACTCGCGCAGCACGGCGCCGGTATTCGCGCTCGTCACCAGGCCGGTGTATCGTCGCAGCCAGGCGCTCGGCAGCTCCCGCTTTGGTGGCTTCGCCTTCGCCAGTCGCCGCTCCATCTCCCCCTCCGATAGATCAACGTCCAGCCTGTGGTTAGGGATGTCGATCTGGACGAGATCGCCGTTGCGCAGGGCAGCGATCGGCCCGCCCGCCGCCGCCTCCGGCGACACGTGGCCGATGCAGGCGCCACGGCTCCCCCCCGAGAAGCGACCGTCGGTGATGAGAGCGACCTTGTCGCCCAAGCCGCTGCCCACGATGTTGGCGGTGGGCGCCAGCATCTCCCGCATTCCCGGCCCGCCCTTCGGTCCTTCGTAGCGGATGACGACCACCTCGCCTGCCTTGACCTCGCCTCGCAGGATGGCGGTGCCGGCCTCTTCTTCCGACTCGAAGACGCGGGCAGGGCCGCTGAACACGAGCATCGCCGGGTCAACGGCGCCCGACTTGACCACCGCGCCCTCCGGCGCCAGATTGCCGAAGAGGATCGCCAGACCGCCCGTCTCGCTGTAGGGGTTATCTAGCGGTCGGATGACCTCGGGGTCGCGTATCTGGGCATCGGCGATGTTCTCCCCCAGTGTCTTGAGGGTGACCGTCCTCTGGCTGAGGTCGAGGACGCCGGGCTTGCGGCTTATCTCCTTAAGGATGGCGCTGACGCCGCCCGCCCGGTCCACGTCCTCCACATGAACGGTGGAGGCGGGCGCCACCTTGCAGATGTGGGGCACGCGGGCCGCCACCTCGTTGAGGCGCTGGAGCGGGTAGTCGACTCCGCCCTCGTGGGCCAGGGCGAGCGTGTGGAGGACGGTGTTGGTGGAGCCACCCATCGCCATGTCCAGGGCGAAGGCGTTGTCGATGGCCTGCGGCGTCACGATCTGGCGGGGCGTCAGGTCAGCGTCCAGCAGCCTCATGATTTGCCACGCCGCCTGTTCGTAAAGCCCCCTGCGTTCTTCGCTCTCGGCCAGGATGGTGCCGTTGCCAGGCAGGGCAAGGCCCACGGCCTCCATCAGGCAGTTCATGGAGTTGGCGGTGAACATGCCGGCGCAGGAGCCGCAGCCGGGGCAGCTCACCATCTCCAGCTCCCGAAGCTCCTTGTCACTGATGCGGCCAGCGCTGAGAGCGCCCACGCCCTCGAAGATAGAGATCAGGTCCACCGGGCGGCCATCGGCCAGATGCCCTGCCTTCATGGGGCCGCCGCTGACGAAGATGGTGGGGATATCCAAACGCATGGCAGCCATCAGCATGCCGGGCACGATCTTGTCGCAGTTGGGGATGCAGACCATGGCGTCGAAGCAGTGAGCGGCGACCATCGTCTCCACGCAGTCGGCGATGAGCTCACGGCTGGGAAGGGAGTACTTCATGCCAAAGTGCCCCATGGCGACCCCGTCGCAGATGGCGATGGTGTTGAACTCGAAGGGGACGCCGCCCGCCTCTCGTATCGCCTCCTTGACGATCCGTCCCACCTCCTGGAGATGGGCGTGGCCGGGTACGATATCGACGTAGGAGTTGGCCACGGCGATGAACGGCTTGTCGAAGTCCTCCTCGCTGCGGATGACGCCGGTGCCCCGCAGCAGGCCGCGATGCGGGGCCCGCTCGAAGCCCTTCTTTATCTGGTCAGAGCGCATGGTTCACACCTCTCTAGACGCGCGACGGCTGCTGTGCCCCTCGACCTGTCCTAGCTGCGCGCACTGCCGCTACTTGATATGAATCGTACGCCAGAGCCAGCGGGGTTGACAAGGGCTGACCTAGTGCGAGGACCGAACCGGTGCTAGGGGGTGAGGGAGCCACCGGCGT
>CAZSRY010000089.1:0-6682 GCA_964609475.1 uncultured Dehalococcoidia bacterium | reverse complement strand
GTTCGAAGATGGGGAGTCCTGGGTGAGAGGTATTATCTTCGTCCGGCAGTTCGAAGAGCCTGAGGAGTCGACGCCGTCGCGGCTCCTCTCGCTTGTCATCCGCCTGGCCATCAACGCCGGCGCGCTCTGGCTGGCGGCGCAGTGGGTGCGCGGCATAGACATCGAGGGGTGGCAGTCGCTGGTGGCGGCCGCCGCCATCTTCGGGCTGGTGAACGCCCTGATCAAGCCTGCAGCGCAGCTCTTGGGTCTCCCCCTCACCTGCCTGAGCTTTGGCCTGTTCGCGCTGGTCATCAACGCCGCCATGCTGGCGCTCACCGCCTGGATCGCCGGCCTGCTCGACCTGGACGTCAGCGTCGACGGGTTCTGGGCGGCGTTCCTGGGGGCGCTGCTGGTGAGCTTTGTGAGCGCGCTGCTGAGCGCCTTCCTGGGGCGGCCGCTGAGGCGCGCCCTCAGGTGACCTCGTAGACCGAAGGTCGGTGCCCCTATTCCACGCGTTCGATCACGGCGGCGATACCCTGACCGCCACCGATGCACATCGTCTCCAGCCCGATGTGGGCCTGCCGCCGCTCCATCTCGTGCAGCAGCGTCGCCATGATGCGGGCTCCGGTGGCGCCCACGGGGTGGCCGATGGAGATGCCGGAGCCGTTGACGTTCATCCGGTCGAAGTCGCGCTCCTTGAGTCCCAGCTCGCGGGTGCAGGCCAGCACCTGGGCGGCGAAGGCCTCGTTCAGCTCGATCAGTTCCATGTCCTGGAGTGTCAGTCCGGCGCGCTCGAGTGCCTTCTTGGTAGCGGGCACGGGGGCGATCCCCATGTAGGCCGGATGGACGCCGGCCACTGCCCAGGAGAGGATCTTTCCCATCGGCTTCAGCCCCAGTTCCGCCGCCTTCTCCGGCGAGGTGACGATACAGCAGGCGGCGGCGTCGTTCTGGCCGCTGGCGTTTCCGGCCGTGACGGTCGACTCCGGGTCCTGCTTGATGCGGACGGGTCGCAGCGAGGCCAGCTTCTCCAGGCTCGTATCGGCGCGCGGATGCTCGTCCCGCGCGAAGAGCGTCTCCTCGCCCTTCTTCGCCGGCACCGGCACGGGTACGGTCTCGGCGTCGAACCTCCCCTCCTCCCATGCCGCCACGGCGCGCTGGTGGGAGCGGAGGGCGAGCTCGTCCTGCTCCTCGCGGGGTATCTTGTACTGCTGGCGCAGGTTCTCCGCCGTCTCCAGCATCCCGCCCTCTACCGGATAGCGGAAGCTGCCGGCGGTAACGCGGGGGCGGTCCAGGCGGTCCATGAGGTCGATGGTGCCGCGGTTTGGGCCAAAACGGATCGACGTGATGTAGAACTCGGCGTTGCTCATGCTCTCGACCCCGCCGGCAAGCACGACATCGGAAACGCCGGTCTGCACCTGCATGGCGGCGTTGCAGATCGACTGCAGGCCGGAGCCGCAGCGGCGGTCGAGCTGATAGCCCGCCACCTCCACCGGCAGGTCGGCGTGCAGGGGGGCGATGCGACCTATCGCCGGTGTCTCGCCGTTGGGGTAGCAGTGCCCGAAGATGCAGTCATCGACCGCATGCGGGTCGAGCTTTGTCCGCTCCATCACCGCGCTGATGACCGTCGCCGCCAGCACTTCGGCGCTCACGTCACGGAGCGCGCCGCCGAAGCGGCCTACCGGCGTGCGTAGGGGGCTGCAGATTACCGCATCTCGCATAGTCAATCTCCTCTTGCAGGTCGTTTCATAGAGCTTCTTTTCCGGGGCGTCGGCGTAGCACAGGGATCGGCCGACATCGGTCATGGTACCATCTGTCTCTGACTGCGCCAAGATGAGGCCCTGGCAGCGCCGCGGAATAGGCTCTGGGGGTCTTTAGGAGAGAGCTGCCTTCTCTCGGGCCAGCCGCTGTCGTCCCCTCTCCGTCAGCTCCCAGAGACGGGTGCCGAGCGTCGGCCCGCAGGTCGAGCGGAGGGGACAGGCCGCGCAGGCGGCGGCGTCTTCGCACTCTATCTCCCGTAGGTGGCCCTTGCGCACCAGGAATTGGATCATGTCCTCGAGGGCGCTCGGCTGCACCTCCAGCCGCCGCGCGAGGCCGTTGAGGTCGAGGGGGCCCTCTGCGCTATCGAGTTGCCGCAGGATCTGGGAGAGCATTCGCTATCCTCCGAGGCCTAATATCCCGGCCCCCTGGTAGACAACCACCGCCGCGATCCAGGCCACGCTCGTCAGGTAGAGGGCGGCGAAGCCGGCCCATCCCCAGCCGAACTCCTGCCTGAAGGCGGCGAGGGCCGCCACACAGGGCATGTAGAGGAGGACGAAGACGATGAAGGCGATGGCCGCCCGCTCGCTGAAGACGGGCTTGAGGGCCGACTGCAGGTCGGTCTCCTCCTGCGGAGCCGCCTTGAACACGCCCGGCACGACGCTGCCCAGCGCCTTCAGCGAATCGCGGATCGCCAGGCCGAATCCCTTGGCGGTGTCCCGCACCTCCGCGCCGACGGAGGCGGTCTCTTCCTCCTCATCGCCGCCGACGTAGATCTCGCTCATGGTGCTGACGACGACCTCCTTGGCGACGAGGCCGCTGATGAGGGCGCCTGTGGCCTCCCACTCGCCGAACCCCGCCGGAGCGAAGGCCGGCGAGACGGTCTGGCCTACCCTGCCGAAGGCGCTGTCCTTCTGTTCATCCACTCCCCAGGGGGTGTTGAGGAGGAACCAGATCACGACGGCGGCGGCGAAGATGTAGGTGCCCGCCTTGCGCACGAAGGCGCTGCTTCGCTCCCACATGTGCGTGAGAAGCCCGCGGAGGGTCGGCAGCCTGTAGGGCGGCAGCTCCATGACGAAGGGCGACTCCTCCTTGCCGGCGAAGAGCGTGTGCTTGAAGAGGATGCCGCTGGCGATCGCCATGGCGATGCCCAGGAGGTACATGGACCAGATGACCCAGCCCTGATGGGCGGAGAAGAAGGCGGCGGCGAAGAGAACGTATACCGGAAGGCGCGCGCCACAGGACATGAAGGGCGTGAGGAGCGCCGTCATGATGCGGTCTCGGCGGCTCTCCAGCGTGCGTGTGGCGTAGATAGCGGGTACCGTGCAGCCGAAGCCGATCAGCATGGGGATGAAGGACTTGCCGTGCAACCCCAGGCGGTGCATCAGCCGGTCCATGACGAAGGCGGCCCGCGCCAGGTAGCCGCTGTCCTCCAGCAGGGCGATGAAGAGGTAGAGGAGGAACAGCAGGGGGATGAACATGGCGACGCCGCCCACGCCGGCGATGATCCCATCGACGAACAGGGAGTTGAGCCAGTCGGGGGCGTTGATGGCGACGAGGCCCTCACCCACCCAGCGGGAGAGCGGCCCCCTGATGAAGTCGTTGAGCCAGTCCATGTAGGGGCCGGCCACGTCCGTGGTCAGCTTGAACAGCAGCCACATCGCGAGGAGAAAGATGGGGATCCCCAGGATCCGGTTGGTGACGACCTTGTCTATCCTGTCGGACAGGGTCAGGCGGTCCAGCGGCGGCCTCTCGACGGCCTCTGCCATCAGGCCGCTGATGAAGCCGTACCTGCGGTCGGTGACGACCGTATCCACGTCATCGCCGTAGATCTTGCGCAGGTGGGCCACGCTCTCCTGCGCCGCCTCAAGCAGCCTGGAGCCGCCGGGGACTGCGGCCACCTTCCTCTGGATCTCCTCGTCCTCCTCCAGGAGCTTGAGGGCCAGCCAGCGCGGCGGGTATCCATCGACGGGGGTGTCCGCCGACTCAATCAGCTCGTAGAGCTTGGCGATCTCGGCCTCGACCTCTCGGCCGTAGTCGACCAGGGGACGTCCCTTGCGGGGGTATGCTGTGTCGTGCGTGGTCAAGGTCGGAGGCTCCTCTTTGGTTCCCGCTTCTCGTGCAGTCGTGGTCTCCTAGGCAACTCTTTCGCCCAGCTTGGCCTCGCCCATCCTGACGATCTGGTCCAGCAGCTCCGGTATGCCTTGGCCTCTGCTCGCCACCGTCGGCACCACGGGGATGCCGCCGAGACCCTCGGAAAGCTTGGCAAAGTCGATCTTGTAGCCGCGCGACGTGGCTATGTCGCTCATGTTGAGGGCGATGATGAGGTTGGCGTTCAGCTCCAGGATCTGCACTGCCAGATAGAGGTTGCGCTCCAGGTTGGAGGCATCAACGACGCCTACCACCACGTCGGGCCCTTCATTCACTATGTAGTCGCGGGCTATGATCTCCTCCAGAGAGTAGGCCGTCAGGCTGTAGGTGCCGGGCAGGTCTACGACGGTGATCTCATGTCCCTCATGGCGACAGGTGCCGTCCTTCCTCTCGACCGTCTTGCCGGGCCAGTTGCCCACGTGCTGACGGCTGCCGGTGAGGCTGTTGAAGATGGTGCTCTTGCCGGAGTTGGGGTTGCCGGCGAGGGCAACGGTAAACGTTTCGGTCATGACGGCTTCACCTTTTCTCGCCATCTCCAGCAGGCTTGAGTTGGCTCAGTTCTCTTATCGTCAATCTGCGCTCTCTTTGCCAGGCGGCCGGTTTCCTGCCCGCTCGACCATCACCTGCTTGGCGAGCTCGTGTCCCACGCGACGCCTGTGCCCCGCGACCTGCACGCTCACCGATCGGTCACGCGGATAGACGGCCTCGATGGCGAGCGTCCGCCCGGGCGCGATCCGGAGGCGGGCCAGGCGGCGCAGGTCGTCGGCCGTTTCCCTCTGGATGCGGACGACACGCGCCCTCCCGGGGCGGGGGAACTCGGTGAGGGGCACCGCCGGCTCCTCCTGGCGGCGACCGTCTTCACGCGGGATGGCATGCCCGTGTGGACACCGCTCGGCACCGCTGAGAAAGGCGCTCAGCCGCTCCTCCACGACGGGCGAGGTGCAGTGCTCCAGGCGGCAGGCCTCCTCGTGCACCTGGTCCCATGGCATCTTCAGGGAATCGAAGAGGAACGTCTCCCAGAGCCGATGGCGTCGCACGAGGGAGCCGGCGAGGCGCTGGCCCTCCGCCGTCAGGCGGACAGGGCGGCGCGGCTCGCGCTCCGCCAGCCCTCTTGCCACGAGACGCCGCAGCATCTCCGTCACTGAGGGCATGGAGACGCCGAGACGGCCGGCCAGGGAAGAGGTTGTCGCCACCTCGCCCTCGTCCTCTATCTGGCCGATGGCTTTCAGGTACATCTCCGTGCGTTCGTCGGTCATCGTCGGTCTCCAGCCATGCGCCGGTGGAGTTTATTAGGCCGTCCTAATTATAACTTAGGGAGCCCTACTTATCAACTCCTAATCCGGTGATTATCGGTCAGATGAGGCTCTTGCTTTAGTCGCTGGTGGCTATGGAGGGAGTGTGTCGATTCGCGCTTTGGGGGATCGGTCAGCGGATTCGGGAGACGAGCTTGGTGCCGAGGGGCGGAATTGAACCGCCGACACCATGATTTTCAGTCATGTGCTCTACCAACTGAGCTACCTCGGCACCCTTCTGAATCTGTGGAGAGAACATGACTTGTGGGGGGTTGACGCACAGCGCTCGGTGAGCACATAATTGCATCGACCGCTGGTGTCCAGAAAAGGAGGCCGCCCATGCGTCAAGTCTCATCACCGCCTATTCAAGCACAGGGCGATATCGCTGTCAACATTCAGTCCTTCGCCCGCCATCTGCGGGCCGAGAACCTCTCCCCTCTCACCGTCCAGACCTATAGGGAGGCAGCCCGACAACTGGCCCTCTTCCTGGCCGAGAAAGGTATGCCGCAGGACGTCGCGAAGATCAAGCGGGAGCACGTCGAGGGCTACATCAGCCACGTCCTGGACATGCGCAGGCCCGCCACGGCCGCCAACCGCTTCCGCAGTCTCCAGCAGTTCTTCAAGTTCCTGGCGGAGGAGGGCGAGATCAAGGTGAGCCCGATGGCCCACATGAAGCCGCCGCGGGTGCCAGAACAGCCGGTGCCCGTGCTCGGAATGGACGCCCTGCGGCGCCTCCTCAAGGCCTGCCAGGGCGACGGGTTTGAGGAGCGGCGCGACGCGGCCCTTATCAGGGTGCTCATTGACACCGGAGCGCGCCGGTCCGAGCTCGCCGGCCTGCGATTCGACCTTGACGATGATGAGAGCAACGATATCGACCTGGAGCAACGGCTGCTGCGCGTCGTGGGCAAGGGGGGAAGGCAAAGGCTGCTGCCCATCGGCAACAAGACCGTCAAGGCCCTGGATCGTTACCTCAGGACGCGGGCACGCCACACGGCGGCGCTCTCGCCATGGCTGTGGATCGGCCACAGAGGGCGGCTGACGCCTCATGGGGTCGCCCAGGTAGTGCTACGGCGGGGGAGACAAGCGGGGCTCGGCGACCTCTATCCCCACCAGCTCCGGCACACGTTCGCCCACCAGTGGCTCGCCAGCGGCGGCACTGAGGGTGATCTGATGCGGATCACGGGCTGGCGCAGCAGGGCCATGTTGCAGCGCTACGCCGCCAGCACTGCCGCTGAGAGGGCGCAGGCGGCTCACCGGCGGCTCTCGCCGAGCGATAGGCTGTAGGAGGCGCTTGCAATGGGCAGCAGGCTGAACCGAGAGACGCCCCTTGACCGTGCCGTAGCCGACGCCCTAGAACGGGCGGGCCTCAGCCTCAAGAGCGCCTGCGAGCGTGCCAATATCAGCCTCACCGCTGTCGACCGCTGGCGTCGGGGCAGCATCGCTTGGCGCGATACCCTTCAGCGTTTCACTGACGTATTAGGTGCCCCGGAGCTGCTGGGCCTGAT
>CAZSRY010000088.1:0-6898 GCA_964609475.1 uncultured Dehalococcoidia bacterium | reverse complement strand
TTCACGGACATCGTCGATTCCACCTTGCTCACGGAGCGGCTGGGCGACGCGGCGTTCCGCGCCAAGGCTCGCGAACTCGACGAGCGGCTGCGGTCGGTCATCGGCGAGGCGGGCGGCACGCCGGTCGAGGGCAAGGTGCTGGGGGACGGGGTGATGGCGGTGTTCACCTCGGCTCGTCAAGCGATTCACGCCGCCATCGGCTGCAACGCGGCTACGGCAGGAACAGGGCTGGGGCTGCATCTCGGCATCCACGCCGGGGACGTCATCCGCGAGGGCAACAACGTCTATGGCGGCGCCGTCAACGTGGCTGCGCGGATAGCTGCGGCGTCTGCCCCGGGGGAGATCCTGGTGTCGGATACGGTACGGAGCCTGGCGCGTACGTCGGCGGATGTCGGCTTTGAAGATCGGGGCGAGCAGTCGCTGAAGGGCGTCGCGGATGCTGAGCGCTTGTTCGTCGTGCGAGGGCGGGAGTGATGGAGCCGCGCATTCAGTACGCCAAGACCGGCCGTCGCACCTACGACCGCAGGCCGGCGATGAAATCGATAATCAGCCGGTTCACTTCCTGCGGCCGCTCCTGTTGCGTCCAGTGCCCGCAGTCCCTGATGAGTTCCGTTCTCAGGTTCGGAACATAGCGTTCCATTCCCCTCGCCTGATCCGGACTGAGTATGGGGTCGCCCTCGGCGCAGATCATCAGCGCCGGCAGGTTCACCTTACGCTTCCCTAGATAAGCTGTCAACTCCCAGTTGCGGTCGAAGTTGCGATAGTAGTTGATGGGCCCTGTCAGGCCGCTCTTGCGGAAGCCGTCGCAGAAGGTCTTGAGCGCCTCAGGGGTCATGAAGCTCTCATTGACGGCGATCCTGCGCAGAATCGACTCGAACCAGGCGTCCAGATTCGGCTCGATCTCCGACTCCGCCTTCCCCGGCTCCTGGAAGTAGAGGATGTAGTTGAAGCGACCGTCGGGCGCGCTCCTGAACAGCTCCGTCGGCCTTTTGCGTCCCCGCCCCGTGAACGGCGTGTTCAGCGAAATCAGCCGCTCCAATCGCTCCGGCGCCAGCAGCGCCCACTGCCAGACGATGATCCCGCCCCAGTCGTGGCCGACGATGACCGCCTTCTCGTAGTCAAGGGCGTCCAGCAGGCCCGTAAGGTCCCCAACAAGGTGATGGATGGTGTACGACTCCACCCCCTCCGGCGCGTCGCTGTCGCCGTAGCCCCGCAGGTCCGGCGCGATGGCGTGAAAGCCCGCCTCGGCCAGGGCTGGGACCTGGTACCGCCACGAGTACCACAGCTCAGGGAAGCCGTGCAGGAGCAGGACAGGATAGCCCTCCCCCTGCTCCACGTAGTGCATGCGGATGCCGTTCGTCTCCACGAAGCGATGTGTCCAGGTCTCCCTCTGGTCGGACACTGCCGTCCCTTTCCCCACAGAGCGTGGGCCTCTCAGGGTGAGCCGTCGCCGCCCTCCTGTTCCCGCCTTCGCTTCAGGAACTCCTCCAGGTCCTTGATCAGCGCCTCGCTCGGCGGCAGCTCCGCCGTCTCCGCCCCCTCCCTTGCCTCCGCCTCCCGGGCCGCGTCCGCCTGTCGCTCCAGATCCTTCACATAGGACGCCGCCTCCGCGCTTCTGGCTATCGTGCTCTCTATCTGCGCCTCAAAGCGCTTCACCGCCCTGTCAAGATCCTCCAGGTTGAGACGGAGCTCGAATAGCCCATCCACCGCTCGCAGCAGCGCCGCCGTCACCTTCGGGTTCTGCGTCGCGCCCAGATAGTGGGGCACGCTCGCCCAAACACTCATCGCCGGCACCCCCTCCCGCAGGCAGGCGTCGTATATCGCCCCCAGGATGCCCGTCGGCCCCTCGTAGCGGGTCGACCCGATCTGGAGACCCCGCAGCCTTTCCAGCAGCGCCTCATCGGTCGCGAAGCCGATCAGAGGCACCGGCCGCGAGTGGGGCGCATCGGCCAGCATGGCCCCCAGCGTCGTCACCATGCTCACGCCGCACTGCCGCGCCACCTCCACCACCTCCCCCGTGAACGTCCGCCACTTCAACTGCGGCTCCGTCCCCACCAGGATCACCACGTCTTTCTCCAGCGCCGGGTCGACGTGGTAGAAGAAGGAATTGCTGGGCCACTGCAGCTCGCGCTGCAAATCCTCCCTCACGCTTACCCGCGGACGGGTGCTCGTGAAGTCGTACAACTCCTCGGCGTCCATGTCGGCGAAGCGGCGCGCCGACCACTTCTCGACAAGCAGCCTCGCCGCCGCCGTTGCCGACTCAGCGGCGTCGTTCCAGCCGGCGAACGCCACCAGCATGACCGGGCTACGCAATGAGGGAAGCTCTTCGATGTGCGTGTATTGCATGTCGCTCACACCCCACCAGCGCCGCCAGATGCAAGCCTCATACTCTGAGTATAGCACCGATCAACGCCCCTCAGCCAAGCCGACCTTCCGTCTAGCATCGCTGCGTGCCACAATAGTGGTGACCATTCCTAGTCACTCTGTACAGGCGGCTATGACTGATCGCGACGCCTTTCCCGCCCAGGCCCTCTTCCAGCCTCGATCCATCGCCGTAGTAGGTGTTCCCCGCGGCGCCAAGACGGGCCAGATCTTCCTCCAGGGCCTCCTCGACCCCGGCTACAGCGGTTCCATATACCCCGTCAACCCCAACGCCGACGAGATATCCGGCCTTCGCTGCTACCCCTCCGTCTCCGCCCTGCCGGAGACCGTCGATCTCGCCATCATCGTCGCCCCCACGGCGGTGGCCGTCCCCATCGTCCGCGAGTGCGTCGAGAAGGGCGTCAAGGCGGCCGTCCTCTTCACCGCTGGCTTCTCCGAGCTGGGCACCGACGAAGGCCGCCAGCGCGAGGCTGAGCTACTGGCTGCCGCCCGTCGTGGAAAGCTCCGACTCCTCGGCCCCAACTGCATGGGCGTCTACGTTCCCAAGGTCGGTCTCGCCATGCTACCCGGCATGCCCGCCGATGTCGGCCCCATCTCCTTCGTCTCCCAGAGCGGCTCCCTCTGCACCTTCGTCGTCGGTGTCGGACACGGCCGCGGCATCGCCTTCAACAAGGTCATCAGCATCGGCAACCAGGCCGATCTCGAGGCGTCCGACTTCTTCGAGTACCTGGCCGATGACCCCGAGACCGGCATCATCGCCGCCTACATCGAGGGGGCGAAGGATGGACGCCGCCTGCGCCGCGCCCTCGCCCGCGCCGCCCGAAGCAAGCGCCTCGTCGTCTGGAAGGCCGGACGGACCAGTTCCGGTGCCCGCGCCGCCAACTCCCATACCGGCGCCCTCTCCGGTGAGTCCCAGGTCTGGTCTGCCCTGCTCCAGCAGGTGGGCGCCATCGCCGTGCACGACATGGACGAGCTTCTCGACATCCTCGTCGCCTGCCGCTACATCCCCGCCGATGCCGGGCCGCGACTGGCCATACTGGCTGGCCCCGGCGGCCCCGCCGTCTCCGCCGCCGACGCCTGCGAGGAGAACGGCCTCCTCCTGGCGCAGATCTCGCTGGGGACACAGGAAGTCCTGCGTGGCATCGTCCCCAGCGCCGGCACCAGCGTCCGCAACCCCATCGACATGGGCCTGGCGATCGTAGGGGCAGCCGAGATGTACTATCGCTCCACCGAGGCGGTGGCGATGGACCCCAATGTGGACGCCCTACTGGTCATCGGCGGCCCCATCAGTGCGGGCACCATGGAGGCCTATGCCGAGACCATCGAAGACATCACTCGACGCAGCGGCAAGCCGATCCTCCAGTCCTCAGTCGGCGGCGGCGAGGTGCTGTTCGACCGCTCCTTCCCCCGCCACGGCGTGCCCACCTTCGCCAGCCCGGAGCGCGCCCTCTGGGCCTACGCCCGCGCCACCGGCCGCCGGCGCTGACCCTATCGAGCCTGCTCTGCTGCACCTCTAGCTGCGGGTTTCAATCGACAGGATCGCCCACGACTATCCACACCCGGCACTGTCGGGCGGAAGAGGAAGCAGCAGAGACTTGTCCGCCGTAGGAGGAGGGCCAATCCCTCGCCGGCCCTTGACCGTCCGCATCCCTTCTGACTATCATCCCACAGCGTGTGGTCGCCCCCTCGAGCGACCTGCAGGAAAGGAGACATATCTTGAAAGACGATCAGCGGTTGGATTGGCAAGGATGCAAGCTGTCGCGCCGGACCCTACTGCGGGCCGGCACGGGAGCGGCGATCGGTTCCCTCGGCCTGGCTGCCGTGGGCTGCGGCAAGGACGACGAGGAGGAGAGTGCTGTGGCCGGCTCGACGGCCCAGCCGACCTCCGGCGTCATCAGCCCCGTTGATCAGCAGAAGTGGCGCCGCATAAGAACGGGGCTCACCGCCTGGGACCCCACCAAGACCTACGATGGCTATACCCTCTTCTGCTCAAACATGAACCAGCGCGAGGTCTACCTGATCGACATGGATGGGAACCTTGCCCATAAGTGGGAGCTCGACCTGCCGCCCGAGCAACAGGGCTTCGCCTGGGCACCCTGTTTCATGCCCAACGGCAATCTCTTTCACTCTATCCACGTCCCGTCGACCCAGGCCCCTATGATGGTCTTCGTGGGCGGCCTTCTCATGGAGATTGACTGGGACGGCAATATCGTCTGGCAACTGGAGCAGCCGGCCCAGCACCACGACACCTGCCTCCTCCCCAACGGCAACATCCTCGTTCTCAACAACGAGATAGCCCCCCCAGAGGTCGCCGCGAAGGTGCAGGGAGGCATGCCCGGCCAAAGTGAGGACACCTGGAGCGACTGGGTGGCAGAGGTGACTCGAGAGGGCGAGGTTGTCTGGGAGTGGCACGCCTGGGAGCACCTCGACCCCGAGATCGACATCATGAACGCCTGCGACACTCGGGAGGAGTGGACGCACGGCAACTCCGTCGAGCAGATGCCGGACGGCAACATCCTCATCAGCTTCCGCAACATCAACACAGTGGCCATCATCGAACGTAGCACTGGAGATGTCATATGGAGGCTGGGGCCGCCGGTGCTCGCCCAGCAGCATCATCCCAGTTGCCTTGACAATGGCAACATCCTCATCTTCGATAACGGCGCCCACCGGCTCGACATGTCGGTTCCCTACTCCAGCGTCATCGAGGTCGACCCCAAGACCAGCGAGGTCGTCTGGGAGTACACAGACCGGAACATGTTCGACTTCTTCAGCCCCTTCATCTCCGGTGCCCAGAGGCTGCCCAACGGCAACACCCTCATAACCGAGGGCAACTTCGGCCGCCTCTTCGAAGTGACGACGGAGAAAGAGATTGTCTGGGAGTACATCAACCCCTTCATTGCCCAACATGAAATGCTTGGCGAGAATAACTGGGTATTCCGCGCCTACCGCTACGCCGCGGAGGAGATACCTAACCTGAAAGCATAGGCGCTGCGCAGCCAATGGAGGGTGGGGGAGACAAGTATCTCCCCCACCCCCTCGACCAGCCATCCCCTCTGTCCTAAGATCTATGCCATCACCACAAGCGAGGTCTGAACCATGGTCATCACCACCAAGCTCTCACTACAAACCCGCGGCAACGGCGACGCCAGCGACATCACCGGCGCCGTATCGAAGGCCGTGGCCGAGTCGGGCCTGAAGTCCGGCGTCGTCACCCTCTTCTGCCCCGGCTCCACCAGCAGCCTCACCACCATCGAGTACGAATCCGGCGCCCTCGCCGACCTCAACCAGGTCTTCGACGAGGTCGTGCCCCCCAACCGCTACTACCGTCACAACGAGCGCTGGGGCGACGGCAACGGTCACAGCCACGTCCGTGCCGCCCTCGTCGGCCCGTCCCTATCCGTGCCCTTCGTGAACCGCGCCTTGACCCTGGGCACCTGGCAGCAGATAGTACACCTTGACTTCGACGTCCGGCCGCGGCGGCGCGAGATCGTCGCCCAGATGATCGGCGAGTAATCGAGCGCCACAAGATATGCCGGAGGACCGTATCGCGTGAACCGCCAGCGCGCTCGCAGGGCCGCCCTTTCTCTACTGGCGATGTCGCTGGGCCTTGCCCTTACCTCCGCCTGCGACCTCGACCTCGACCTCGACTTCACCGAGCCCACGTCCACCCCTCTTCCCACCGTCGCCTTAGCCCGCCTGCCGACAACTCCCGCCGATACCCCCACGCCTCTGCCCACCCCCAGGCCCGAGCTCGTTCCCGGCATGAGCATCGTCGTCGGCGGCGACGTGCGCAAGCGTCCCGAGCCCTCCACCTTCAACGAGCCGATCGGCGTCCTCCCCGACGGCCAGCCCGTCAACGTCATCGCCGTCGTGCAGGGCGAGAACTGGCTCCTCGGCTCCCAGACCTGGCTCTCCCAGACCCCGTCCTGGGCCAGCGACTGGATGCAGCTCGACGACGGCAGCTACATATACGGCGCCTTCATCTTCACCCTCCTCCCCGACGAGACCTCGCCCCTGCGCGACCCGGGCGGCCTCGAGAAGTGGATCGACGTCGACGTCTCCGACCAGACCGTGGCCGCCATGATCGGCGACCAGGCGATCTACATGGCCCTCGCCAGCACCGGCAGCCCCGACTTCCCTACCCCCAAGGGCACCCACCACATCGAGCCCGACGGCCGCATCGTCATCGAGAGGATGACCGCCTCCCAGGCCGGCTACTCCGCCCAGCAGGCCACCTACGACGTCGAGCGCGTCCTCTTCACCCAGTACCTCGACCGCTACGGCAACGCCATCCACCTCAACTACTGGCGACCGGAGGAGGTCTTCGGCGCGACCCCCACCAGCCACGGCTGCATCGGCCTCCAGCTCCACGACGCCCAGTACCTCTGGCTCTTCGGCGAGCCGGGCATGCGCGTCGAAGTCCACGATTGACCGCGAATCCGCTCGCTGCCATTTGTCGGAAGCTTGGCGCTTGGTTCTAGCGCGCTGTTCTACGTGAGAAGGGGGAGTGCAG
>CAZSRY010000087.1:0-6913 GCA_964609475.1 uncultured Dehalococcoidia bacterium | reverse complement strand
GTAGGGTGCCAATATCGCATCCGTCTCTGCGTATGTCAAGCAGCCACCCATTCGTACTTGTGGTGGAGACCACCAAGAACCGGTCGAGGGATGATCCTTCCAGCCCGCGACCCTCTGCCCGGCACGCGGATGGCCGCAGGCCGTCGTTAGGGGGAACGGTGGTCTGTGTTGCTGACCACGCACAGGGCTAGGTCAGAGCGCGAGCCCTACAGATACGGATGGGGTCTTGTCCGCCCACACCCGCTTCCTCCTTGGGAGGGAGGCGTGCCACCGCAACACCACGGCCGCATCAGTTCCGGGCGCCGCCACTTTCATCGGCGGCTGGCGCGCCGGCGGCGCATGAGCATCTGCTTGGGAAGAACCGGGTAGAAGGCTGTGTAAGTTGGCTCAGCCCATCGACAGGGAGCCGCTGCGCCCGCGCCGCCAAGACGAGGTCATCGCCGAGAAAATGCGTTTCCCTGGCCGCCGCTGCCCGTCGCCGGCGGCATAATGTCGCCGACAGGCGGCGAGGACATTGCCGGTGGAGGAAGTGGGAGCGATGTTGCTGAAGCCGGCGGCGGCATTGCCTCCTCACAGGCTATCAACACGGATTCCTGGACATCGCCTGCCGTCACTACGACGGGTACGCCCTGGAGGACTCCCGAGAACGGGGTGACAGTGGAGACGGCAGTGCCATCAATCGTCTTGACCGTTATCGGGCTGGCAGCGCCCACTGCCCGCACATCGAAGCGGACTTCATTGCCGTCGGCTACCGCGACACTTTCAGCATCAGTGACCGTTGTGGACACAGTCGAACCGGTGGTGCCGTCGCAGAGTAGTCTCGCTGGTTCTGCCGCGACCTTAAGGTTGGCGGGCGGTCCGACGACGGTCAATTCGACGGACTTGTGGTCGGGCTGAGCCGATGGGTCGAGCTCGAAGGGACACTTGACGTCTCCGTAGCAGAGGCTGCCGTCCAGGCGCGCGGTGAGGGGGACGATCCTGCCGGTGACGGCTACGCTGCCGGTCTCATCGGTGCCGCAGAGGACGATCGCTGTGCCGACTCCCAAGTCACCAAGGTCGAGCGTGGGGGTCAGGGAGTCCGCTGTGACCCCCTTGTCTCGGTCATCCGTCTTCCAATCGATAAAGGCGCCGGTCACCTCGTTGTCTTCGCTGTCCAGAGCCCGCGCCAGGATCACGGTCTTCTCGGGGAGCCCGAGCGCCTCGGCGAACCCTTCCGCCGTATCCTCCATAGGACAGGAGTCAACATCGAGCCCCGTCTGGATGGTGTTCTCGACCACGACGAGCTCCACGTCTTTGGGCTCACCCACGATTGCAAAGTCGAGGCTCATCGTGCGCCTTCCCTGTTGTACAGTGACAGTTCCGGGCCCGGGCTCCGACCTCTCGAAGCACGTCCTTGCCGGCGCCGCCGGGTTGCCACTCTCGCAAGGCCAGAGCCAGGCAACTGCTACGCCGTCACCCGCTACGCCGTCATCGTCGCAGTCCTCATCTTCGGTGTCGCACACCCATTCGTCGTCCTCGTCGCCCCAGAGGCTCGTGCGATCAAACATGCCCGCGCTTGTCTCGAAGGTCACGGGCTCATCGTCGTTCACGAACGCCAGGATGAATAGCTGGCCGTCCTTGTTGTGCATCTGGTTCGCCTCCAAGTCGATTTCCGCGAAATCATCCGGCTCCAAAGGGAGGTCGCTATCGGGGGCCGCCAGAGCGGCGACACTCTGGAGGCTATATGGGATGTGCATCGTGTAGCAGTCGAGAGGGATGGTACCGTCCATCAGCAACGCAATGCAGATGGAGGGTGACAATGCCAGGAGGTCGGTAGGACGAGCCGTAGCCTCCTCTCCCGTCCAGAGCCCGGGCAATCCTCCCAGAAGAGCCGCAACGGATATCGCCAAAGCCAACGCGATACGCCTACAAAATCTCATGGAACAACCCTCCTGCGAAGGCTCCGTCTCTGATGTTCATGCGAACCACGCCCAATGGCTGACCGGACCCTAGCCTTCCAGCGAGCGGAGCAATTCCTCGATCGCCCGCCGCACATCGGGCACCTCGACCAGTTTGCGGGCCTCGTCAACCTCCGCGCGCGCGTTCTCCAAGCGGCCCTGCGCCTGCAACAGGAGCGCCCAATGATAGTGAAGTTCAGCGCGGGCCTGTGGAGGAAGCGTCGCAAGGCCGCGCAGCGCCTCATCGAGGTCTGCCTCCGCGCGTTCATAGTCGCCAAGCAGGAAGTAGGCATACCCACGTCTGTCGAACCCTGCCGTGTATTGCGGGTCAAGCTCCAGCGCCGCATTGAGGTCCTCCAACCCGCGTTCGAGCTGCCCAGAGTCCACATAGGCCAGCCCCCGACTGCTCAGCAAATAGGGAGTCGGGTGTCCCTCGAGTTGTAGCAAGCTCGTGGCGTCTTCAATGGCGGTCTCGTATTCCCCTGAGTACCGGGCCACATAGAGGCGGCTGTAGAGCTCGCGCTCGTCCAGCTCTACGGCGCGGTTCGCATCGGCCATCGCATCGGCCTTGCGGTCTAGGTACAAGCGTGCGATGGCCCGGTTGCTGTACGCGAGGGCACTGTCGGGGTCCAGCTCGATGGCCTGCGTCAGGTCTGCCTCCGCCTCCTGGTAGCGACCCATGACCCTGTATGCAGTGCCCCGGTTCAACCAGGCCGCCGGGTTCTCGTGCTGGATCCCCAGCACCTCTGTCGTGTACTGGACGCCCGCCTCGTACTCACCCCGATCGAACGCCATCAGCGCGAGTTGGTCGAGGGAGATTATGTGGCCCGGGTTCAGTTCAAGGACGCGCAGGCAGTCCCCCTCGGCCCGCTCGTAGTCTTTGACGGCGGCCAAAGCCAGGCAGCGAACAAAATACGCATCCCAGGCCTCGGCATCCGCAGGGAGGGGCCGCGTCGCCGCATTGAAATCTTCTGCAGAGGCGGCGAGGTCGCCTTGCTCTGCTTCTGCCCAGGCTCGGATAGCATAACCAGCCGGATGGTCGGGGCGTAGCTCGATCAGACGGTCGCCGTCAGCGGTGGCGGCCTCCAACTCACCCTCCTGTATCAGCACACGGCCTCGCGCCAGGTAGCTGGCAGCCAAGTCGCCGTCCAGCTCGATTGCCCGGTCAAGGTCAGCGCGGGCACGCTCGAAGTCGCTTGCGGCCAGGTAACGCTCACCCCGCAGATAGTGGGCCATGCCCATGTCAGGGAAGAGTTTGACTAGTCGGTTGAAGCTCTCGAGGTTTCCCGGCGTGTCCACCTCGTTGGCGGAGACGATGACCGCCTGTCGCATCCCAAACCAGGCCACCAGCCCGAAGGCTATCGCCATGATCAGCGGCACCTCGAACCCGAAGAAGCCCAACTGGTAGGCCGCCGTCTTCGCGCGCACGCGGCGGCCTGCTAGCGAGGCAGCGACCATAACGACAATCGTCATGGCAGATAGGACAGCTATGAGTCCGGTGAACAGCCCCCCTTGCAGCCCGGCCTGCACATCAGCGTTCGGCAGCACGTCGTATTGATAGCAGGCCAGCAATGCCACTGCCAGCACTCCTCCCGCTGCAACCAGCAACCCCAGCTGCCGCAGCGCAGCCCAGCGGCGCCCCTCTTCTATCTGTCGCGGGCCCAGATCGGCTCGGCGCAGGCGGGCCCAGCCTCGTGCCTGGAGTCGCAGCAGCACTGTCCAGGCCACGGCCACAACGAGGGTGCCGAGAACCACCGCAAGGAGTAGTGAGTAGTCCCCGAGCAGCAGTCGCAGCGTTGCCGCGCCCACGTACATCGACGAGAGCCGATCGAGAGCGTTGAACCGCAGCAGTCCCACCAGTGCTCCGTATCCCGCGAGAACGAACAAGAGGCTTAGGAGCCAGCCGCCCAACGCCGCACCGATGAGGACCGGCAAAGGGACCTTCCTTTTCATCAACACGGGCACCGCCAGGTGAGCGAAAACGATGCCGGCCACCAGCAGCGGCAGGCCACCCAGCACGACGGCCAGCAGTATCGATGAGAGGTTGAAATCGATTACCTCGAAGGGCAGACCGAGCGTGAGCATGTTGGGCTCCGGTCGGCGAGTCGCAAGGAGTAGGAATTCCGGGAGGACCAGCGCCAGCGCCAGCGACGCCTGCAGCGCTGCTGCCGTCGCGCGGGTCAGTCCTGCGGGCCGCCTATGGACAGTGTACAGTCCTGCTAGAGAGGCCATGTTCAAGAGTCGGTTGGCGATGCGCCGGTGGCTCCTGGCCTCTGAAGGTGCCTGCAGACTGTCAGCGCGTTCACCCGCGGCCAAATAGTACGCTGCCGCCCGTTCTGCATGGCCCGCTTCCCGATAGTGAAAGGCGATCTGTTCCGGCTCAACCTCCATCCCTTCCTCTCGCACCAGTTCAAGGGACTCCGCCGCTCTCAGGTGCAGCTCGGCTCGCTCACGTCGCAGCAGCCCCTCATAGAGCGCCTGCTGCACTACAGAGTGCCGGAATTGACAGCCACGGTATTCAGTGCCAGGGAGCTCGTCGAGCAACCCAACCTCGCAAAGCTGGGCCAGAGATTCGTACAGCCGCTCGCTGACCGTCGTGGCCAGCTTCAACGGTTCCTCGTAGAACGACTGTCCGAAGACGCTCGCCTCCCGCAGCACCTGGCGGCTCGTCTCGTCCAGCTCGTCAACGCGGGCGACCACGGCCGTCTCGAGGGACTCGGGAAGGTGCCCTCCCTCAGGTGCCGCGGCGGCGGCTTTTGCCAGCAGCTCCAGATAGAGGGGATTGCCGCCCGCCTGCGACACGATCTCCGTGGCTCTCTCCTCGGACAGGTCGGGGCCGGCGGCGAGCACGAGGACTCGCGCCTCCTCCTCGGTAAGAGGCTTCAGCGTAATGGAGTCCGCCGTCGGCAGACCGTGGAGGCGGCGACCCTTGGGCTGCCGGAGCAGCAGAGTCAGCACGGGTAGCGCAGCCAGGCGCGGCAGGAGCTTCTCGACAACATCGACAGTGGCACCGTCGGCGCGATGCATGTCATCCAAAACAAGGGCAACGGGACCGTTTCCAGCCAGCGCTCCGATTACCTCGGCCAGCCCATCGACCAGCCAATCACGTTCAACCTCCGGGGCCTCCGCGAGTTCGTGAACGTGCGCCAACTCTTCCAGCCGCTTCCGGAAACTCGGCGTCAGGTCCTCCTGCAGGGAAGGAAGTAGCTGCAGCAACGGCCCGAACGTGCAAGGTGGTGTGTCCGCGCGGGTGTAGAGGACCTGCTGAGGAGGTGTCCCGGCCGTCGTGAAATGATGCGCCAGCAGCCTCGTCTTGCCGATGCCAGCCTCTCCCACAATGTGCAGCACGCGTGCGGGTCCCGCCATGGTCGCGGACCACAGCTCCTGTATATGCCGCAAGTGCTGCTCGCGGCCCACAAAGGGCGTCTCGCTTGGCGAGGGGACCAGCCTGGCAGGGGCCGCAGCCAGCGTCTCTACGCAGTAGCAGGCCACCGGCTCCGCGCGACCCTTGACCGCGAACTCCTGCCGGTCTCCCCATAGGAACTGGCGGCGTGCCAGACGTCGGGTCGTCTCGCCCACCAGCATTGCGCCCGGTTCGGCCGCCTTTTCCAAACGGGCGGCGACGTTCACGGCGTCGCCGGTGACCGTGTAGCCGCCCGGGCCGACGGCGCCCGTTACCACGAGCCCGGTGTTCACCCCGATGCGCATGCTCAACCCCTGGCCGAGTCGATCCGTAAGCTGCGGCGTCAACTCCCTAAGCGCACGCTGTATGGCCAGGGCTGCTGCCACCGCCTTGCCGGCATCGTCCTCCTGCGCCTTTGGGGCGCCGAAGAGCGCCATGATCTCATCGCCGACGACCTTGTCCACGTAGCCGCCGAATCGTTTGATCTCTGCCGAAAGGCAGTCGAAGCAGAGGTTCAGCGCTGCCTGGATCACCTCGGGGTCGCGCGTCTCGGACATTGATGTATAGCCGACCAGGTCAGCGAAGAGGATCGTTACGAGCCGGCGCTCGTCCGGAGGGTCTATGCGCTCTTGGCTCATCTTGCCCGTGCAAAGTGAACAGCAGTTCAAGCGGGGACCACGGGAAAACCTTATGTAGTATAGCATGGGGCCATTTATTTGCAAGCTACACCCGCTTGACAGAATGCATCATCATGCTATAATCCCTCTAACCCTCATCTATTGTCTCGTCTTGGGCGACGGCCCAGTTACATATGCCACGGATCCCTTGCGGCGGGCAAGGAGGATCTGATGCACAGCAGGACGCCCCTCGTGGCTACGGCCAGAGGCAAGAAGACTCCAGAGGCCACCAGCAGTCGGAGCGCGCGGTTGCGTATAGCCGCGGTGCTGGCCCTGGCACTGCTGGCATTCTTCCTCACCGACACCACCTCCCAAGCAACGCCGGTGCCAGCCATAGCTGTCTCCCTCGACATGGACGCCAGCACCGAAGACGGCGGGCCGTGCGCGGACATCGACAGCTCGGCAAGTCACGCCGAAGGTGAGATCTATGACGTGGGGATTTGCGTCAGCAACCTCACTCCGGGCGCTCCCATCGCAGCCCTTAATTTCGACGTGATCTACGATGACACGATCAATGGAGCGCCTGAGGTTGCGGACGTTGGATATGCCCTTGACGACAACCCCGACGCCAACGCCGGCGTCACCCAGTGGGGGGACGGCTTGGGGTCGGGCTGGGACTGCTCAGCCGTTGGCCTAGAGTATCCCGAGGGGGACACGGACCCCGCCACCGGCCCCGGCCACGGCGATGCCTTCATCGTGTGTTTCAGCAGCACCGGCCCACATACTCTGGGCGACGACGAGACCGCGGGCGTCCTCGCCGTCATTCAGTTTGAAGCCCTCGCAACTGGCAGTGACACCATGGCTATCGAATACGGCGCGCTATACGACGAAGAAGCGGAAGAAATGGGTAGCTGCAATCCCACTCTCGATGTCTGGATGCAGTGTAATGCCGGCAC
>CAZSRY010000086.1:0-7004 GCA_964609475.1 uncultured Dehalococcoidia bacterium | reverse complement strand
CTCTGCACTCCCCCTTCCCCTTCATCTCTCAACCACCTCTTGTCTAACCCCAGTTGGATGTGAGATAAATGGGGGCGATGCTCGCCAAGGTGCTCTCCTGCGCTGTCGTGGGCCTGGATGGGGCCGTCGTCGAGGTGGAGGTGGATATCGCCTCCGGCCTCCCCGCGTTCTATATCGTCGGCCTGCCCGACACGGCGGTCCAGGAGGCGAAGGAGCGCGTCCGGTCCGCCATCCGCAACTCCGGCCTCCAGTTCCCCCAGAAGCGCATCACTGTCAACCTGGCGCCCGCCGACCTGCGCAAGGAGGGCCCCGCCTATGACCTGCCGATCGCTGTCGGCATCCTCCTGGCCTCGGAGCAGGTGGTGGCCGATCTCTCCGACGCCCTCTTCCTGGGCGAGCTCTCCCTCGACGGCCAGGTGCGCCACGCTCACGGCGTCCTCCCCATGGTGGGCATGGCTAAGGGGCGCGGCATAGGCACTGTCTATGTCCCTGAGGCGGACGCCCCTGAGGCGGCTCTCATAGAGGGCGCGACTATCGTGCCGGTGGCCTCTCTGGCCGTTCTCGCTGCCCACCTCGGTGGCTTGCAGCCGATCGCCCCGTTCGCCGCCGAAACGGGGTCGCTTGCGGTCGATCATCCCACCTGGGACGGCAACGACTTCGCCGACGTCAGGGGGCAGGAGCACGTGAAGCGCGCTCTCGAGGTGGCCGCCGCCGGAGGACATAACTTGGTCATGACCGGCCCGCCGGGCAGCGGCAAGACGCTGCTGGCACGGGCCCTCCCCTCGATCCTGCCGACGATGAGCTCGGATGAGGCGCTGGAGGTGACTAAGATCTACAGCGTCGGCGGGCTGCTGCCGCCGGAGACGCCCCTCATCAGGCAGCGGCCCTTCCGGGCGCCCCATCACACGATATCGCATGCCGGGCTCGTCGGCGGCGGGCGTCAGCCGCGGCCGGGCGAGATCACGCTAAGTCATCGCGGCGTCCTCTTCCTCGATGAGCTGCCCGAGTTCGGATTGGCGGTGCTGGAGGTGCTCCGTCAGCCGATGGAGGACCGCACGGTCACTATCAGCCGCGCCCGCGGCACCGTCACCTTCCCCAGCAACTTCATGCTGGTGGCGGCTATGAACCCCTGCCCCTGCGGCTTCTACGGCGACCCCACCAAGGAATGCACTTGCTCCGAGTCCACCGTCAGCCGCTATCAGAAGCGGATATCAGGGCCCCTGCTCGACCGCATCGATATCTTCGTCGAGGTGCCGCGGGTGGAGTACGAGAAGCTGGCTGCTGAGACGGCCGGCGAGCCATCGGAGAAGGTGCGGCAGCGGGTGGAGGAGGCGCGGCGTCGCCAAGGAGCGCGCTTCGCCGGCAATCGCACCGCCTGCAACGCGGAGATGACGCCGACGGAGGTGCGGGAGCACTGTCAGGGCCACCTGGCGGAGCCGGCGCAGGCGCTGCTGCGGCTGGCGATGAATCAGCTCTCTCTCTCGGCGCGGGCGTTCCACCGCGTGCTCAAGCTGGCGCGGACGATAGCGGACCTATCGGGGTCGGAGGAGATAGCGTCGCAGCACCTGGCGGAGGCGGTGCAGTACCGTCAGCGGGGCGCGTGAAGCGCGGCTTGGGCCGGCGATAGCAGCCTGGCTGTCAGCAGTGAAGGTACTGGTGGGCGTGGGCCTCAAGTCAGCTTGATTCCTGTCTGTGATAGGCTTGACAAATCCTCTCTTCAGCAATATGATCCACGCGCTGCGTTTCTCAGAAGGAAGCTGAGCCGATCATTGTTGGCTTGGGAAGGGCAACAGAAAGGAGCGGCAAGAGGCCGTGCGTATCAGGAAGCGTACGCTGATAGGGTGGGGGATAGTGGCAGTCGTGCTCCTGGCGGGGGTTTGGGGACTCCCAGATACGGCGAGGCCTGCCAGGGCGCAGGACGATTGGTGTGAGAGGTACCAGCAAGTGATTGACGCCTTCAACCGCGGCGAGCCAGATTTCGAGGTTTACGCCGACGACATGGTCTTCGTGGGTGGTCCCTTATGTTCTTTGGAGGAGTGCGTCGGCAAAGATGCCCTTCGCAGCTACGTTGAGTATCTGGTCGCCCTGGACACTCAGCTCACCATCACCAGCTGCGAAATATCGGGTAACACTGTTGCGGTCACGGGTGAGATACGAGGTTGGCATGAACAAGCGGCAGGAGTAGACCGGGCCATCTATTGGGAAACCCTTGAGCTCGAGGGCGATACGGTGGTGTCGTACCATTCTGGACTAGACATGCAAGACTCTCAGACGGCCGAGTGGTACAAGTGGTGGTTGACCGCCAAGCCCGGCGCCACTATCGCGATGGGGCCGGGTCGTGACGCTGACCAATCACCGGGCACGGCGTTGCTGGAACTGTACCCCGACTTCAGTGCCGTCAGCGTCAGAATCGCACCCGGCCCGACAGGTGTGCCTCAGCCCGTCAACATTCACGAAGGAACCTGTGCGGACTTGGGTCCAGTCGCCTTCGCCTTGACGGACATGGCCGGTGGGGTGTCCCACACAGTGCTTAAAGACGTCCCCGGGGGCGACTTGCAGACGGGCAACTTCGCCATCGCCGTTCAGAAGTCAGACGACGAATCGGACGTGTTCGTGGCCTGCGGCGATATTCCTGCGGCGGGAGAGGAGCAGCCGGAGATACTGCCCGTACCTGCGGCAGAGGAAGCGCCCATAGCGGCTCCGGCGCCGCCAACGGGCAGCGGTGGACTCTTGGCTGAGGAGGGAGGCGGTGTCGCGGCGTGGTGGTACGCGTTGGCAGCGGGAGGCGCTCTGCTGGTGATGGCCGGGCTCGCTGGCCTTGCCAGGCGGGGCGCAAAGAGATAACATGACTACGGGCCCCCGTAGCTCAGTCGGATAGAGCGCCGGCCTCCGGAGCCGGGTGCGTGGGTTCGAGTCCCGCCGGGGGTACCACTAGCTAGGATCGCCAGGCCCTCGCCTAGAGCGGGGGCCTTTTGCTATACTGGCTATGCGTTGAATAGGCGGCCGCCGAGTATTCAGGCGGGACATCTCTACTACCGGGGAGGCTTCATGCCCAAGGACAAACGGGCAAGGCAGACGAAGAAGCGCAAGGGGAGGCAACCGACCGGCGTCGCCGATTGGTCGGGCCCTGCGACGAGACATGGCCCCTTCGGCATATTCAGCAATGTCAAGCTGTTCTATGTCTTAGGCGTCATCATAATGGGTGGTAGCCTGGCGGGCGGCGGTATGAGCGTCTGCGCTCGCGGTAGCGGTGGCCAGAGTGTCACGCCGACGCCGACATCGACCGCTGTGGCCACGGCGGAGGTGACCCCCAGTGCGACTGGCACGCCGCCCGCTGTCAAGCAGTACGGGGCGGCGCCGTCGATGACCATAGACCCCGAGAAGAGCTACTTCGCCACTATCAAGACGGAGAAGGGCGACGTTCGGGTGGAGCTCTTCGCCAAGGACGCGCCCAATACGGTGAACAACTTTGTCTTCCTGGCCCGCGACGGCTTCTACAACGACCTGCCTTTCCACTACGTTGAGCCGGGTTTCTCCGTCCAGACCGGCGACCCGACCAGCACCGGCACGGGCGGCCCCGGCTACGACATCGCTGCGGAGCCTAATTCCCATACCTTTGCCGCCGGAACCCTGGGTATGGTGAACGGCAGCCAGTTCTTCATTGCCCTCACGACCTCTTCGAGCTTTGAGACGGGGGAGTTCTGGGCCTTCGGACAGGTAGTGGAGGGGCTCGATGTCGTGGAGAGCCTCGTCCAGGGCGACAAGATTCTGGGGATCGAGGTCGAGGAGCAGTAGGCGACAGCGCTCGTCTCCAGTTTGAGGGCCGGCGCTGGTGCCTACGACTCGGCTCGCTTCTGAGAGAGCGCTTTCTCCTCCAACTCCCGCGAGTAGGTTATCCAGGCGTTGTCCTCCCCCTCCTTCGCCCGCCAGATGCGGAAGTGGCAGGTCGGGGCTCCTGCCGGGATCGTGCTGTCGCAGGCGAGGTTGAACGGGCCGAAGCCGGCACCCCACTTCTCCTGCGCCGCCTGGATCATCCCTTCAACCAGGTATCGCTGCACGCGGCAGTCGAAGGGGCCGTAGACGTCCTGGTGCGGACACCACAGGATGTCGAAGGAGGCCTCGTCGGGGCCATCGATGCTGGGCTTCTCGACGGAGGCGTAGAGCTGCTCGTTGATCCAGGTGGCGAACAGGGAGATGGCCTCGATGTCGGACAGCCCTGCGGGCCTTTCGGCCCCCTCCATCCCCTCCCTTGTCAGGCGGGCGCCGACGCGGGTGAGGGCTTCCGTGCACATCTGTTGTCCCTCTCGCCCGAACTTGGCTTCCACCGCCTTGAGCATTTCCAGGACGGAGACCGCCATCATCTGGCCCCAGGTGAAGAGTGTGGCGGGGTCGTAGTCCTCGCGCTTGAGTGCCTGGTGGCGTAGCCCTTCCACCGGCCTGGCGAAGGGCTGGTTGAGCTTTATCTTCGCTCGACGTTCTCTTCGACTGAGGCTCATCTTCTCACCTCCCGGGTTTGGCTGAGAAAGGGTCTGCCGACCTGATTATGACCATGCGCGCCGATGGTCTTGGGGCGGAGCGGTCGCCCGAATAGTACCATATTCAGGCATGGTTCGGTAGTCGGTCAGGGCGAAGTAGCGGTATCTAGGGGATGCCGTGTTGCTGGAGGGCCGCGAACATCTGTGCGTTTTCTGCCGTGAGATCGCTACTGCAACAGGTATCCCTCGATCGGACGATATAGATAGGGAGGGGGATGGAAAGGGCGTCGACTGGCTAGCTCGTTGGAGAGTGGCGGTCGATACGAGGGGCTTGACAGCCGCTCAACGCCCGATGGTATAATAGCAGAACAAAAACAGAATACTATCAACGGCCGAACTCCGGCGCCAGCGCCGGGGACGGGGGACCCGACTATCGGGGTGAATCTCCGACACTTTCGGAGTAGGCAAACTCCCTCTGCCGAACCCGTCAGCTAACCTCGTAGGCACAAGGGAGAGGATAGTCCGCGCAGAGAAGCCCGGGGCTATGCCTCGGGCTCTTTCTATGCGCCGCTGGGCTCTTCCTCTCTCCGGAAGGGGGGCTATCATGGCTCAACTATGGCAGAGAGCGCTTCAAGAGGCTGTTCGCAGCGTCGACGAGCTCAAGAGCTATGTGCCATTGACGGCTCAGGAGGAGGCGGGACTGCGCGCCGTCGTGCAGCGGTTCCCCATGCAGATCCCGCGCTTCTACCTCCGCCTGATCGACGTCCGTGATCCCAACGACCCGATTCGCAGCCTGGTGGTCCCATCCTGCGAGGAGCTTCGCGGCGGCGGCATGCTGGACACCAGCGGCGAGGCGGACAACACACGTGTCCCCGGGTTGCAGCACAAGTACCGGGCGACGGCGCTCATTCTCAGCAGTGACAGTTGCGCCGCCTATTGCCGCTACTGCTTCCGCAAGCGGCTCTTCGACCGCGGTTGCCCGTCGAACGGTGAGACGATCCGCGACCTGGAGCCGGCGGTCGAGTACATCCGCCGCCACCCGGAGATCACGAACGTCCTGGTCAGCGGGGGCGACCCGCTTGTCATGGCCAGTCACCGGCTGGATGGGCTGCTGTCGGCCCTCCGCAAGATCGACCACGTCCGGACCATCCGAATCGGTAGCAAGGTGCCGGCGTTCCTGCCTGTCCGTATCACGGAGGATCCCGACCTGCTCAAGGTGCTCTCGCGGCATACCCGTGGAGACAAGCGCCTGTACGTGGTGACGCACTTCGATCACCCGCGGGAGCTCGCGGAGGAGGCGATGCGCGCCATCGGGTGCCTCCTGAAGGCCGGCGTGGTGCTGGTGAATCAGTGCGTCCTGCTGCGGGGGATCAACGATAATCCAGAGACGCTGCGAGACCTGTTCAGGCGCCTGTCCGACGCAGGCGTGGCTCCCTACTACGTGTTCCAGTGTCGACCGGTCATGGGGAGTCTCCACTCGCGGGTGTCGCTGGCGCGCGGCTACGCCATCGTCGAGGCGGCGAAGCGGGGCTGCTCCGGGCTGGCGAAGCGCGTCCGCTACGTCATGTCCCATTACTCGGGCAAGATGGAGATCGTGGGCGTCCAGGGCGAGGGCCTGGAGCGCCGGATATTCCTGAAGTATCACCAGGCGCGCGACCCACGCGACGAGGGGCGCTTCTTCTCGCGGCCACTCCCTGCGGAGGCCTGCTGGTTCGACGATCTGCCTTATGGCGAGCTGGTGTTCAGCGGCGTCCCTTACCAGAGCTGGTAGGCTTAGTGCGGCCGCCAGCTCGTGTTCACCCCCTGACGAGCGGCGAGTCACGGCCAACACTCTCGTGGTGCAATGGCGGTGGCAAGCTGCTCGTCAGGGTATCAGGCGTCGTCAGTGCGGCAGGACGAAGGCGGCGATGACGGCGTAGTGGACGGCGCTGCCGGCGACGACGAACAGGTGGAAGACTTCGTGGTAGCCGAGGACGGACGGCCATGGGTCCGGCCTGCGGACGGCGTAGATGATCCCCCCCAGCGTGTAGAGCACGCCTCCCAGGACTAGCATGGCGAGCGGGCCGAGCGGGAACTCCTCTATGAGTTCCGTCGCCGCCACCAGCCCTACCCAGCCCAGCATCACGTAGAGCGTGACGCTGAGCAATCGCGGGCAGTCGGGCCAGAACGATTTCAGGAGGATGCCGGCGCCGGCGATGCTCCATACGACGGAGAGGATGGGGATACCCCAGGCGGGGCTGATCTTGAGGCAGAACGGTGTGTAGGTGCCGGCGATGAGGATGAAGATCATCGAGTGGTCCACTCGCCGGAGGATCTGATGCAGGAGGAGCCGCGAGCCGCTGCGGTGGTAGCCGGCGCTGGTCCCGTAGAGGAGGATGAGGCTGGCGGCGAAGATCGCTCCGCCCACGTAGGCCGACGGCGAGTCGGCGATGAGGAGCAGCCAGACGGCGCCGGCGATGGCGGCGATGAGGGCGCCGACGTGGAACAGGCCCCGCAGCAGCGGCGTCTGTGAGTCGGCGAGGACGGCTA
>CAZSRY010000085.1:0-7164 GCA_964609475.1 uncultured Dehalococcoidia bacterium | reverse complement strand
CAGGAGCGCCCCCAGGAGCAGCTCCCCCAGGAGCAGCGCCTCCGACAGCAGGGGCACCTCCGGGTGGAGCACCTCCGACTGCAGGAGCGCCCCCAGGTGGAGCGCCACCTAAGCCACCCTCGATACAACCACCGGCGGGCGCTGCTGGTGCCGGCGCTGCTGCAGGGGCGGGCGCCGCTGCAGGGGCTGGCGCCGCTGCCGCAGGGGGAGCCATCAGCCTGATCGGCGCCATCATAAAGTGGGGGCTGCTCAGCCTGATCGGCCTGGTCGGCATCGCCGTAGGCGGGTCAATCGTCGGGGCGATCCTGATCTTCACCGGCAGCCCCAGCCCGTGCACGGACCGGGAGTTCGAGCCCTCCACGGCCGCCAGCGACCAACTGCGGGCGCAGTGGGACGCCTTCGAGGAGCAGGCGGCTGCGGGCCAGGCCCAGATCACCTTCGATGAGGTGGGCGTCACCTCACGGGGGGTGGAGTATATCGAGGAGAAGGATATCCCCCTCGAGGACCTGCGCGTTCACTTCTGTGAGGACGGCCTGGGCGAGGCGTTGGGGACGATCAACACGCCGGGCCCGGACATCAAGGTACTGCTGCGCGGCACGCTGGACCTCTCCGGGCCCAAGCCCAAGATAGACGTACAGACGATCAAGGCCGGCAACTTCCCCGGGTTCGGCACGACCTGGATCATCAACAACATAATCAAGAGGGGAGACGCCGACATCCTGGACCTGGAGCCGAACCTCATCAGCCTGGAGATCACGGACGGCTCGGCAACGCTGACGGGAGGTCCCTAGCTCCCGGAACGGCCGCTCTGGGTCTTTGCTTCTGGTCTCTGTGAGGCGGGGCCGCTAGGGCCAGGGTGGCACGGTGTCCTGGGGTCCGGGGATGAACTGGATCGCATCGACGACCAACCAGCCGCCGCCCTCCTGCCAGGCGAGCAGCAGCCAGGTGTCCGGCTCCGAGAAGGTCGGGCCGATGACGTAGATCAGGGTGTCGCCCCTGTCCGCCCAGGACATCCAGCAGTACTTGCCGGCATCGGTCTCTAGGTCGGCCTGAGAGCAATCGCCCGCGTAGTCGATGCCGTACTGGTCGAAATAGGCGGCGATGGCCCGGGCCGGCGTGTCCCAGCCGATGACAGGCATCTCCTCTGTCGGGGGCGGCTTGGTGGGAGACGGCTTCGGGCTCGGCGAGGGTTCAACGGTTTCCGTGGCCTCGGCCGTCGGGCGCTCAGTGGCGGTGGGTGCCGCCATCGTCTCCTTGTCCTCCTCATCGGAAACGGCATCCTTCCCGTTCTCATCGTCCGACAAGGCGTTGTATGCCAGGACACCGCCCGCGATCACGGCCACCAGCACGACGATGCCCCCGATGGCGACCCAGGGGAAGCGCCGGCCTGCCGCAGGAGGGGCGGGCGGTGGTGGAGGAGCGGGAGGAGTGGGAGGGGGCGGTTCTGCTGCTGCTGGTGGTGGTGGCGACTGCGGTGGCGCTGCCGCCGCCCTTAGGGGAGAGCCACAGGACTCGCAGAAGGCGGCGTCGGCCTCGTTCTCGGCTCCACAGTTGGGACAGTAGGGCATAGCCGTTTTCCTCTCAGTCTCCCGGCTCCACTATCATGCATTACCCGCTCTGAACGGGCAACAGACATCGTCCCTCGTGTTCCCTTCAGGAGTCGCTGTGCTTCTCGCTCCTTCTTTCTTGTCACACCGCAGCGGGTCACACGAAATCTTGTCTCGTCACCGGCATCACTGGAACACGAACCTCTTGATGTATACTGTCTCCTCGTCAATGGACAAATTGCCCATTTCTGCCTTTGTTACTCCTGCCAAGAGCCCTCTTGCATTCATAGCGCCAACTACCCTCTTGCCCCTCGCGACATCTCCCACACTCTTTGTGCCTGTCTCACAAGACAATGTGATTATCGTATCGATGTCCTGACATCTATTGAAGAGATTCTTACGCGCTCCTTCGTCTAGCATGCACAAGCTGGCTGGGAAACTAGGAAGCCAGGAATCCACGGTCAATCCTCTTTGAGCAAGTATTTGAGCCATCCTGTGTATTTCATCCCTAGTACCAACCGCCTCGACACCCGCCGACGTAAATTCATACAGGGGCAGCTTCTTATGAAGCGAGTAACTTACATTCGCACAAAATGGACAGCCCACCACCAAGATGCGCTTTGCATCCACAGTCTCATCGAAGACCTCTGCGTCCGTTCGTGGCTCACAATAGACGGCCATAGCATCCTCCACAGACCGGGGTTTTATGCGACGGCGATGCAGACGAACTGTGGGCTCGCCTGGTCCGCCGCAGGCTGTGCAATTCTACCATCTACTATAGAGGCCGCCAATCCCCAGGCAGGGGTCCGGCCATTGCCAGTCGGGGCAGGTCGCTTGCAGCTCGGTGACCATTTGGGTATAAGACAGAGGATGCAGCCATGCCTTGTTGCTTCGCGTCGCGCATCAACGTGGAGGCCGGGTTGGCGTGCGAGTCGGCAGCGGTAGTGGCACGTAAACCACTGTAGGAGTCGCAAGCACAGGGGTGGCCGTGGGCGCCACGGAGCACGACGGACTGAGGTGCTGAACCTCCCAGTATTCCTGAGGGTCGCTGACCCAAGGGTAGTCGTCGTACTGGATAACCCGCTCGTACCAGTGCTTGGCGGTGTCGCACCCCCAAAGCCAGATCGCGAATTTCGCGGGTCCAACCGAGGGGACCGGCCCTGACTCCAGGTCGAACACATATATGCCGTTAGAGTCGGTCGTAGCCTCGAACCCCTGGTTCTCCGAGTCCAGGACACGAACCTTGGCACCCCCCAGGGGAATGCCTGTCTCGGCGTCCGTGACGACGCCCCACAGGCAGCCAGAAGTCAGGAACGCCACAGCTATGGTGACGATTGCCATGAGAAGCAGCAGATGGCGTCGGCGATCAATTCTAGCAGTCAGGGTTCACCTCCTTCCTCATCATGGGCACATCGGCCAGGGCAACTCGTCGTCACTTGGACAGATCTGATCATCCACCACGAACTCCCCGGCCACCAACTCGTACGACATGGGCGCCGCCTCATATTGCAGGAGGACCTCGACGACCCCCTGGTCGTGAGGATATGGGAACTCGGGAGAGGGCGCCCAATCGGGCATCAGGTCCAGGGTACACTCCACGACGACCGTTCCTGACCCCGGGGCCACCGAAAAGCGGTCGTCACACCACCATGTCGCCTTCAGGGCCTTAACCTCATATCCAAGCGTGATTATGAACTCGAAGGGCCCGCTCGCTTCGTACTCCACCGTTGCGCTGACCACGTCGCCCGACAGCATGTCAGCGTCAAACGGCGTGTAATCGACGATATGCACGCTGCCGCTGGGGCCTTCCGGCGCCAGGTCGAAATGCCGGACCTCCCAGAAGCTCGAAAGGTTATCCAGGCTCGCGTGCGGGTTGTCGTTGTATTGGATCAGCCGTGTCGCCGTTAGCGTCTCGTAACCCGGAGCGCTCACCTCGAATGTGGCGGTTCCCACCGCCGGCACCGGCCCCGTAGCGATGTCGAAGGCATAGACGCCTATGGCGTTCGTCGTCGTCGTTCCCGTGTGCCCATTGGAATCGATGTAGCTTACGGTCGCTCCCTCCAGGGGAGCGCCCGTCCCGGCGTCTGTGACAACGCCCCACAGGCAGCCGGAAGACAGCAACATGGCAGCGACCAGCGCTGCTCCGATAGGCCACAGGTAACGGCGAGGGGCTCTCTCAGCAGTCATGGTTCCGCTCCTCTTGTTCCTTTGGCGCCGATCCTAGTCCTCGTTCTGTGCGCTGTCAAGTCTCGCCGTTCCTCCCAGCCGGAGGATCGTGGGCAGGCCGGTGGCGGGTTCGAACGCAGTTTCCCGCTCCAAGGGGTGACTGCGAAGAACTCGCTCGGAGGGCAGAGCCCTCTCTTGAACGACGGCTCAGGCGATAGGCCAGCCAAGCGCGGGCCCTCAAGACCCAAGGAGGGCGAACGCCCGCTGCACCACCTCGGGCAGCGCCGGGTGCACGTAGATCGACTGAATGATGGCGTCCGTCGTCAGGCGCATCCTCATCGCGTGGTAGTCCACAGGCTCTCTGTGTCCGGGCCCTCCGCCGACAGACGTTCGATACCGCTTCCGACTCAGCGGATTATACCTCATTCGGCTCGCATGTGTGTCTCTGCCGGCCACGCACCACGCCCTGGGGACGGCCGTTCCCCCTTCTGGGGTAGCGCCCACGAGTCCGCGCACCTATAATGCAGGCGAGCCATGAGCACACCCCGTCTCCTCCTGGCCACGGCGCTCCTCCTCGCCGGCCTGCTTGCGGGCTGCGCAGGCGGGGAGAGTTCACCCCCCACTCCGACGGGGACACCCCACGTCGAGGGACGTGTCGAGATCCTGGGATCGATACCCCACGAGGGGAGGGCCTGGACGGAGGGCCTGCTCGTGAGCGACGGCGTCCTCTGGGAGAGCACCGGACTCAAGGACGAGTCGCAGGTGCGCGGGCTCGACAGGCAGACGGGAGAGGTGCAGTGGTCGGTTCCCAACACAGAGGGCTTCTTCGGCGAAGGGCTGGTGCGGGCGTTCGGCAGGACCTATCTCCTGACCTACAAGGAGGGCGATGCCTACCTGTTCGAGCGCGACGGACAGCCGCCGTACACCCGCTTTGCCACCTACGAGGGCGAGGGCTGGGGGCTGACGGCCACCGACCGCTATCTGGTCAACTCCAACGGGAGCGAGAACCTGTACTACCGCGACCCTGAGACGTTCGAGATCGTCAAAGAGGTCCCTATTCAGTACATGGGAGAGCCCGTGCAGAGGCTCAACGAGCTGGAGTTCGACGGGACCTACATCTGGGCCAACCAGTGGCAGACACCCTACGTCTACCGAATACTGGAACGGGACCTCTCGCAGGTGGTGCGCTACGAGTTGCCCGCTGAGGTGTGCCCGAAAGGGACGCCGAACGGCATCGCCTGGGACGAGGAGCAGGGCATCTTCTTCGTCACGGGCCAGGCCTGCGAGAAGATCTGGACGGCTCGTTTCTGGTAGTCACCCAGTGGGAGACAAGGCCGTGGCCGTATCCAGAGGTTGAGGGCTCCAGGGGCTAAGCGCTCGTGAATCGCTCTTGCCGTATGTCCCGCTCCTCACGGGCAGCCTCAAGGCTACGACGGGCCCGGCCTACCAATTCCTCCGCGCTCGTTTCCCCCTGCATGGCCGCCGCCACACCGATGCAGACCCCTATCTGGAGGGTCATGACGCGGCCCCTCACGTCCAGCGTCGCGGGTTGGCCACTCACATACTGCTCGAGGCGGCGAACGAATCCAGAGACCCCCTCCTTGTCGCATTCGAGGAGGATCAGCGCAAAGTGGTCGTCGCTCAGCCAGGTTGCCACATCGGAAGCGCGCTTGGCGGACTGCAGCACCCCGGCGACGTAAGCCAGCACGGCGTTGCCGCAGGCCTGACCGTACTGCCGATTCACCGAAGCCAGATCGTCGACATCGATGAGCACGACGGAGACGGGCATTCCATAGCGGCGCACCCGCTTATGCTCCTCTCGCAGCCGCAACCAGAAGTAATGCTCATCGGGCAGCCCTGTAACAAGATCTGTTGCCGATGGCGCCGTCGTCCGGACAAGGCCCTCTTTGATCTCTCGCAGCCGGTAGATCGCCACCAGGCAGATTCCAACAGCAGCCAGCGTGATGATGGAACTCGCTACCGCTAGATTGGGGACATGCCTGCTCTCGCCGATGAAATTCAGCAGAAGGGAGATACTGACCAAGATGAGCGCCCCAAGCAGATAACTCCGCATCTCCCTGAACTCTGACGGCGCTCTCGCTGTCGTGGTCACAGGCGCGCTTCTGAGCGGAGTGGTATGCTGGGGCTGCCGCCAGCCAGTCAGCTCCTCAAGGGGAGGCCCGCGTCGAACGGGGCTGCTTATGCCCGGCCTACCCTGCTTTTCCTCCGTCGGCTTCCCCTCTTTCACGAATCGGTGCCCTTCATATCCTACCATTAGATTATCGGCCAGCGAGTCGTTGAAGTTTGACTGAGGGTGCCGGCGTCCCGAAGTTGGTGACAGCAGACGGCCCATTCCAGGAGTGGAGAAGCGTTCTCGGGGCAGTCATCAACTCTCGCAGGGCATCGAGGGCGAGAGTTAACCTACCTGTAACACTAGCGTCACATGCTGGCAACGAACGCTGTCTAATCTGGACAGTGCCCTGCTGCCCTTGCGGAATCGCAGGCGCGTCCCAGATTAAGCCCAGACCTAAGGGGGATTGCAGCCAGATGGAGCGTGAAGTCGTCCAGGAGACCGTCGCTGGGCTGGTGACCGAGTTTGTGGCGGCCCGCAACGCCCACGACGTAGACAGGCTGACCTCCCTGTTCGCCGAGGACGGAAGCTACGGAGAGTTCGGCCTGGGCACGGTCATGCTGGGCCGCGAGGAGATCCGGCGCCATCTCACCGCCGTCTCTTCGGCCGTGCCCGCCCTGGCCTATTCGCTGACGGCCTATCCCGTCACCAGCCGAGAGCACGTGCTCCTCAGGTGGATCATGACCGGCACCCAGGACGACGAATTTGCCGGCGTCGCTCCCACGGGAAAGCCGTTCCAGGTTCGAGGGGCTACGTTCCTGCTCACAAGCGGCGACAAGATCCTGCGCGCCGTTGACTGCTTCGATGTCGAGGGCCTGCTCGGGCGGGTGCGGCCCAGAAGCGCGGCGGACTCCGACGCTTGGGCTCCCTCGCCGGGGTTCCTCGCCGACGAGGACAACATATGGTACGGAGAGTGATCGCCCTCTCCTGAGCCCCCAGACCTGCAGGACTGCGCCCGTCGCCGGCTGCCCTTGAGGGGAGAAACGCTAGCGTCCCCGGTCTCGCAGTCTCCCCTGAACCGCCTCGCCCGTCAGCTCTCGCAGGGCATCAGAGGCGACCCACCTGGCGCTCCTCGAATCCATCTCCCCGATCCTCCTGGCTGCCTCGATCGCCTCTGGAGGATCTCATCGCATCCCCTGTCTCGACCCCTACCCATAGCGCTCACTCCGTCTCCGTCGCCAGATGGCTCGTTTGGTCGCCGGCCCAAAACGAAAGGCCGGAACGCCGCACGCTCCGGCCCGTACTAGCGGTTTCTGGCGACCCCGAGGGGATTCGAACCCCCGATCTCCACCGTGACAGGGTGGCATGTTAGTCCGCTAC
>CAZSRY010000084.1:0-7173 GCA_964609475.1 uncultured Dehalococcoidia bacterium | reverse complement strand
TCGTTGTTGAAGTAGACGTAGACCTCGCGCACGTCGTCGGGCAGCTCGCGGAGGCGGCGCGCCCAGCCAGCCAACTGCTCGTCGCTGTAGGAGCCGCCGTACTGGGAGTCGCTGCCGTGGAAGCGCAGGTAGGCGAAGTCGGTCGTCGCCTCCAGGGGCGTCTCCCAGTCCACCATGTGGAAGGCGCAGAAGCCGACGTTGTGGATGCGGAGGAGGGCGAACGTCTCGGCGTTGAACCAGGAGTCGTGACGGAACTCGAAGACGTGGCGCACGTCGTGGGGCAGGAGCGAGAGGAAGTAGGCCAGGCGCTCGATGTTGGCGGGCTTGCAGTGGAAGTTCGGCGGTAGCTGGTAGAGGACGGGGCCCAGGACGTCGCCGAGGAGGCGGGCGCGGCCGACGAAGGTCTCCAGAGGCTCCTCGCAGTCCTTCAAGCGCTTGATGTGGGTGATGAAGCGGCTGGCCTTGACGGCGAACAGGAAGCCATCGGGGACGGAGGCCGCCCACTTCTGCCAGGTCTCCTCCTTGGGCAGGCGATAGAAGCTGTTGTTGAGCTCGACGGTGGCGAAGTGCTGGCAGAAGAAGTCGAGCCACTTGCCGGCGGGCAGGCCCTGGGGATAGAAGGGGCCGCGCCAGTGGTCGTAGACCCAGCCGGAGGTTCCTATCCAGTAGCGAGAGGGCATGGCCGCCTCCGAGGGCACTTCAGGGTTTGCTCGCAGCCGCCTGAGGAGCATTATAGCACCGACGCCCGCCCTCTGGGGCCGCCCTTTGTGCTATGGTAATAGCGAGTCGTCACGCCAACACGACCTCGCGCAGGTCCTGCGATGGAGATAGATTTCGCTGCCGCCCGAGAGGCCCTGATCGCCAGCCTTCGACGTGAGATCAGGGATAGGCGGGTGCTGGCGGCCATGAGCCGCGTGCCCCGCGAGCGCTTCGTGCCGCCGGAACTGCGCCGCTACGCCTACGACGACCGTCCCCTGCCCATCGGCCACGGCCAGACGATCTCCCAGCCGCTCATGGTGGCGATCATGACCGAGGTGCTCCGTCTGAGGGGCCAGGAGAAGGTGCTGGAGCTGGGCACGGGATCAGGCTATCAGGCGGCGCTGCTGGCGGAGCTGGCGGCGCAGGTGGTGACGGTGGAGCGGGTACCCGCTCTGGCGGAGAGCGCCGCCCAGCGGCTGAAGGAGCTGGGGTATCACAACGTCCGCGTACAGGTGAACGAGAGCGGGCTGGGCTGGCCGGAGGACGCGCCCTATGACGCCATTCTGGTGACGGCGGGGGCGCCACGGGTGCCACGACAGCTCATGAGGCAACTGACCCTGGGAGGCCGGCTGGTGATACCGGTGGGCCAGCGCCGCATCCAACAGCTCCTGTCGGTGACCAAGGAGAGGCGAGGGGCGACCGTGACTCGACACGGGCAGTGCCGATTCGTCCCCCTGGTCGGAGCGGGCGCCTGGCCGGAGGAGGAGAGCGCGCAGGAGTACTACTAGTCGGCGGTCGCCTTCTTGAGGGCATCGATGAACTCGGAGGCCTGGCGACGGCTCAGCCCCTCGGGCGGACAGCCGTAGGCGGCGTGGCACCGGGATAGGATGCCTTCCTCGCCCAATGCCCGGCTTCCGCGGGCGATGGAGTAGATGGTACGTATCTGGGGCTCGCTGGCGCGGAGGGAGCGGCGCTGCCTGTCAGAAGCGCGGGCGGGCGGGGGCTGCAGCGGCGCGTCGGCTATCGCCGGCCGGCCGTCGCCTCCCTGCCGGCGAGTGGTCTCGGCGGCGAAGTCGAAGTCCTCGCAGAACTGGGTGCCGTAGCCGAGGGCGGCCAGGGCGCGACCGAGGGCCTTCGTCTCGGCGGCCTCGATGTAGTCGGGGAAGTCTCGGGACATCTCGCTGCCCCAGCCGCTGCCTTCGCCCCCTTCGGCGAGGGCGACGCGGGCCCGGAACAGAGCGAGGCCGTCCTGGTGCTCCACCAGCTCTGTCGATATGAGGGCGTCCGGATGCTCACTGCGCAACCACAACAGGCGCCACTTCACCTCCAGGTACTCTCTGCCGTCGACCCTGGTGAGATACCTGCCGGCATCGAATCTCTTGCCGCTCATCGTCTTCCTTCCCAGCACGTGGCGTCCGCGCAGGAGAACGTATGTACTATTCCAAGCATAGCCAACGGCGAGCAGTCTGTCAAGGCGGTGGCTGCACCCCCTGTCAGTCGGGGGAGACTCAGGGGGAAGGGCCCGCTGGGAGTTGGGGCAAGGGATGATGAGAAGGAAACAAAAATGCGTAAGAACTCACATTATCGAAAATTCATGGACATTTTCTCACGGCGGCGCCTAGACAAGCTCTTGAGCTGTGGTAAAATGGGAGCGCTCTTTCCCCCAAAACTTGTGGCGAGGTGATGGTCATGGATGACCCAGTCGGTCAATTCCTCCACTATCTGTCAGTAGAAAAGGGCTCCTCGACAAATACGATCGCCGCCTACAGAAACGACCTCTCACAGTTCCGCAGCTATCTTCAGACACGCAGCAACGTCAATGGCGACCCGCCGCCCTGGAACGCCGTCGAACGGGCACTCATCATCGATTACATCTCAGACCTCAAGCGACGGCACTACGCCGAGGCGACGGTGGCCCGCAAGATAGCTGCCGTGAAGGCCTTTTTCGCCTTCCTCCATCAAGTGGAGGGCATCGTGGCCCAGAATCCCACCGAGAACGTGGGCTTCCGGGTCCCGAAGTCCCTCCCCAAGCCCCTGTCAATCCAAGAGGTCGATGAGCTTCTGGAACAGCCGGCGCGGCGGGGCACACCGGAAGCGAAACGGGACAAGGCGATGCTGGAGCTCCTGTATGCCACGGGCATGCGGGTGACGGAGTTGGTGTCGCTGGACATCAACCACATCCATATGAACCCCCGTGCGCCCCATGTGCGCTGTCTGGGAAAGGCCTCCAAGGAGCGCACCATCCCTATCCACAGGGATGCGCTCGTGGCCCTGGATGACTATCTGAACGACGGCCGGGCGCACCTGGTGAAGAACAAGCATCAACCGGCGCTGTTCGTGAATCGGCGGGGGGAGCGCCTGACGCGGCAGGGGTTCTGGTTGATACTGAAGGGCTACGCCAAGGCGGCCGACATTAGCAAGGCGGTCACCCCTCATACCTTGCGCCATAGCTTCGCGACCCATATGCTGAGAGGGGGAGCTCCGTTACGTAACGTTCAGGAACTCCTGGGTCATGCTAACATGTCGACCACCCAGGTCTACACAAAGCTCACCGACGACATGGTGCGTCAGGTTTACGAGAGGGCCCATCCCCGCGCCAAGTAGGGGAGCCGTCTTCGACAGGGAATCCGCCAGGGAGGCAGCCAGACTATGAGGCGTCCGGCTGCCTCTCTGTGTGCCCTCCTCCTTCTGCTCCTGGCCGGTGCCTGCGGCGACCAGGAGGCCGGCGAGAGAACGCCAACCCCTGAGCCGACGCAAGCGGCCACGGCCACCGCGGCGGCGACGCCGACACCCTCCAGCGAAGGGGCCGTCCTGCCCTCACGAGACCCCGTGGACCTGGCCCGTCGACTCGCCGGTCTCCAGGGCGACGTTCCGGAGCGGGTGAACCCGTCCCCGCCCGACTACGCCGTGGGCCATCGGGAGCTGTTCCACATCGTTCACATGGCGCCCCCCGGCGAGGCCGCCGAGGTCCCACCGCAGGTCGTCGACATCTGGGCCACCCTGCAGGTGGTGACCCCCCACGCCTATTTCTACGCACAGGAAGACGAGAGCGTGTCCCTCGAAGACCTAGAGGAGGCCGGGCAGGCCTTCGAGGAGGTGATCTATCCCACCGTGGCCAGTACGTTCGGGCGGGAGCGCAGCCCGGGCATAGACAACGACCCCCACATCACCATCCTCCATGCCCAACTGGAGGGGGCGGCCGGCTACTTCACAGACATGGACGAGTATCCGCAGGTGGTGAGCCCCCTCAGCAACGAGCGGGAGATGGTGTACCTCGACCTGCAGTCGCTGACGCCGGGGAGCGATGTCTACGTCGCCGTCCTGGCCCACGAGCTTCAGCACCTGGTTCACTACAACGGCGACCCCGACGAGGAGCTGTGGGTGAACGAGGGGCTGTCGGAGGTGTCGGCAGGGCTGATGAGGGGATGGAGCGACATGGGCGACTCGTTTCTGGCGCGGCCGGACACGCAGCTCAACGCCTGGGACCCCCTGGGGGACAACTACGTCCACTACGGCGCGGCCGACCTCTTCTGTCGCTATCTGGCCCAGCGCATCGGTGGGACGGACGATCTGGGAGACCTGGTATCGGAGCCGGGGAACGGCATGGCGGGCATCAACGCCTTCCTGCGCCGTCAAGGGAGCGCCCTGGATTTCGATGACCTGCTCGCCGGCTGGGTCATCGCCAACTATCTGGACGAAGCGGAAGGGCCATACGGCTACCCCGACCTGGAGGTGGCGGCGGCCCCCGCCACTACCATGACGACGGCCGGCAACGGCGAGGAGACGGTACACCAGTTTGCCGCCGACTACATCGAGGTGGCGCTGTCGGAGGGAGAGGGCACCTTCACCTTCGATGGGGCGGAGACTGTGCCCGTAATCGCGAACGAGCCGCACAGCGGCGAGGGCCAGTGGTGGGCAGCGCGGGGCGAGAACATCGACACTACCCTGACCCGCGAGCTGGACCTGAGCAACCTCTCCAGCGCCACCCTCCAGTTCTGGACCTGGTTCGAAATCGAGCGGTGGTACGACTACGGCTACGTGGAGGTGTCGACGGACGGCGGCGAGACGTGGCAGATCCTGCCCGGCCGCCACACCACGGACGAGAACCCGGTGCGGCAGGCGTACGGCCCCGCCTACACGGGCAGGAGCGGCGGCGGGGAGACGCCGCTGTGGGTGGAGGAGTCCATAGACCTGACGCCGTTCGCCGGAAAGCGGGTGCTTCTACGCTTTGAGTACGTTACCGACGGCGGCGTCGATGCCCCCGGATGGGCCATCGATGACATCGCCGTTCCTGAGCTGGGGCTGCTGGACGACGTCGAGGACGAGGGCGCCTGGGAAGTGAGAGGCTTTCGGCGCCTGACGGGGCCCCTGCCCCAGCGGTTCCTGGTGCAGCTCATAGAGGTGGGCGCGGAGACGCGGGTCAGCGAGATAGCGCTCGACGACGAGAACCGGGCGTCCATCGAGCTCAGGGGGTTCGGCGAGGGGATAACGAAGGCGGTCATCGTCATCGCCGCCATGAGCGAGGGCACGACCGAGCCGGCAGGATACGGGTATTCGCTGGCTACCCGCCCCTAGCCTTGTCGTTCTGGGGGTCTGGTCTGTATGATTGGGGCACGATGATGATCTCGGTTGTGGGCGGCGACCACGCCCCGCCCGAGGCCACGCGCATGGCCGAGGAGGTGGGCCGCGAGCTCGCAAGACGCGGCTGTACGCTCGTCTGCGGCGGCCGCGGCGGCGTCATGGAGGCGGCCTGTCGCGGGGCGCGGGCGGAGGGCGGCCACACCATCGGCATCCTGCCCACGCCCGACCTCAAGGGCATGAATCCTTATGTCGAGTTCCCCATCGTCACCGGCATGCGCTACGCCCGCAACGCCATCGTCGCCCTCTCCGGCGACGCGGTTATCGCCGTAGACGGATCCTACGGCACCCTCTCCGAGATCGCCCACGCCCTTCAATACGATAAGCCGGTAGTCCTGCTGGCGAGCTGGACGTTCACGGCGGAGGGCCACGAACAGCCGCCGGTCATCCGCGCCGACAGCCCCAGCGAGGCCGTCGACAAGGCGATCGCCGCCGCCCGGGCCCGCGAAGGAAGCGATCCTGAAACAAGGGAGAACCTCAGCCATGGAGATTGAATCCGTCCACGCCCGCGAGATCCTCGATTCCCGTGGCAACCCCACGCTGGAGGTGGAGGTTACCCTCATCGACGGCTCCTACGGCCGCGCCGCCGTGCCCTCGGGGGCCAGCACCGGCAGCCACGAGGCGCTGGAGCTGCGCGACGGCGACCCCTCACGCTACTCCGGCAAGGGTGTCCTGAAGGCCGTGGAGAACGTCAACGGCCCGATCGCCGACGCCATCCTGGGTATGTCGGCGCTCGACCAGGCGGCGGTTGACCAGGCGATGCGGGAGCTGGACGGCACGCCCGATAAGTCGAAGCTGGGCGCCAACGCCATGCTGGGGGCCTCGCTGGCGGTGGCCCACGCCGCCGCCGCCTCGGTGGGCCTGCCCCTCTACCGGTATCTGGGCGGCCCCTCGGCGCGGCTTCTGCCGGTGCCCATGTTCAACATCCTCAACGGCGGCAGACATGCCGCGGACTCCACCGACTTCCAGGAGTTCATGGTGATGCCGGTGGGCGCCGAGAGCTTCGCGCGGGCCCTCCAGATGGCCAGCGAGGTGTACCACGCCCTCAAGAAGGTGCTGTCGGAGCGAAGGCTCTCCACCAACGTGGGCGACGAAGGGGGCTTCGCGCCGTCGCTGGGCGGGAACCGCGATGCGGTAGAGGTGGTGCTGGCCGCCATCGAGGCCGCCGGCTACAGGCCGGGCGAGGAGGTGGCGATAGCCCTCGACCCCGCCGCCAGCGAGTTCTACGACGCGGACGCCGGCCAGTACGTGCTGGCCAAGGAGGAGCGCCGCCTCTCCAGCGATGAGCTGGCGAGTCACTGGGAGGACTGGTGCAGCCGCTATCCCATCGTCAGCATTGAGGACGGCCTGGCCGAGGACGACTGGAACGGCTGGTGGCAGCTCTCCTCCCGCGTGGGACGCCAGGTGCAGCTTGTGGGCGATGACCTGTTCGTCACCAACACGGAGCGCCTGGCCAAGGGGATCCGCGAGGGGGCGGCCAACGCAATTCTTATCAAACTGAACCAGATCGGCACCCTGAGCGAGACCCTGGCGGCGATCGAGATGGCGCAGCGGGCGGGCTGGGCGGCGATCATAAGCCATCGCAGCGGCGAGACGGAGGACACGACGATCGCCGACCTGGCGGTGGCCACCGGCACGGGCCAGATAAAGACGGGCGCGCCGGCGCGCAGCGAGCGGGTGGCCAAGTATAACCGGCTGCTGCGCATCGAGGAGGAGCTGGGAGAGTCGGCGGAGTACGCGGGCTGGAAGGGCTTTCGTCTGGCCGCCCTGCGGGAACGAGGGAGCGAGCAGGGCTAAGCGCGGAGTCTGATGGCCATAGTGACAGGAGGGAGGCTC
>CAZSRY010000083.1:0-7209 GCA_964609475.1 uncultured Dehalococcoidia bacterium | reverse complement strand
CATGTAGCCCCGCTGGACCTCGGAGACGACCTTGCCCTCCTCCCCCTCGCCGTACATGACGGCCTCGTGGTAGCGGGGGTCGAACTCCTCGCCCTCGGCCTTGATCTCGTTGACGCCGCTCGCCTCGAGGATGGCCTGGAACTTGCGGTGGATGAGGCGGATGCCGTCCACCCAGGTGAGGCCGGCCAGGCGGACGTCGACGCTGGTGAGGGCGCGCTCCATGTCGTCGAGGATGGGCAGGACGTTGATGACGAGGGCGGCGTTGGCCAGGCGCGCCACATCCTCGCGCTCCTGCTCGGTGCGGCGCTTGTAGTTCTGGAAGTCGGCCGCCGCCCGCTGCCAGTTGGCGAGGTAGGTCTCGGCCTTCTTCTTCTCCTCGTCGAGCCGGGCCTTGAGGGTCTCGACGTCCTCGGCCTCAGCGGGAGGGGCCTTCTCCGACTCGGCCTTTTTCTTGCCTCCGGCGGAGCTACGCTTGTCGACTACTGACGGTTGCTCCTTCTCTTGCTCCTGTTCGGACATCCCTGCTCCTATCTTTCCCAGTTGTCGCTAGCAGTAATCGGCCACAAGCTCGCCCATCAGCGAGGAGAGGTAGCGCACGGTGGGGATAACGCGCGAGTAGCGCATGCGGGTCGGGCCCAGTACGGCGAGAGCGCCGGTAGCAGTGCCGGGAGTGCCGTAGCGGGTAAGGACGACGCTGCAGCGGCGCATGGCGTCCTGAAGGTTCTCGCTGCCGATGACCACGCTGACGCCCTGGCCGGGCAGGCTATCGAAGGGGATAGCCCGGTGAAGGTTCCCCTCCTGGAGAACCGCCAACATCTCCAAGACGGTATCGGTCTGGGAGAACTCAGGTTGGCTGAGGACGTGACGCACGCCGTCCAGGTAGGCCTGGTCATAGAGGGCGCGGTCCTCCGCCTCCATGACTTCGCTGAGAACCTCCGCTATCCGGTTCTCCAGAGGCGATAGGGGCGTCTTGTCGGCCCGAACCTGAGCGGTGGTGAGCCCGCCATAGATGTCGCTCAGGCGGCCGGCGATGGTGGTCATCTCATCCTGGGTGACGGGGTCGGGGAGGCTCACGGCCCGCTGCTTCACGTAGGCCCCCGAAAAGACCACGATCAGGAGAACGGTGTGTTCGTGAAGGGCCACCAGTTCCAGGTGCTGCAGGCGACAACGCGGCGAGCGAGGAACGGTGGCAACGGCCGCGTTCCGTACGGCCTCGGCGAGGACGGCGGCGGCCAGGCGAACCCACTCATCCAGGGCCCCCAGCCGCCCGCCCGCCAGGCGCCCGACTTGATAGAACTGGTGTCGGATAGTGCGCTTCCCGTCCGAGGGCAGATCATCCTCCTCCATAAGGCTCTCCACGTAGTAGCGGTAGCCCTTGTCGGAGGGGATGCGACCAGCGGAGGTATGGGGATGCGATATGTAGCCCTCTTCCTCCAGCCTGGCCATCTCGTTGCGCACGGTGGCCGCGGAGATGGGCAGGCCGTATTTGTGGACAACGGTCTCGGAGCCGACCGGCAGGGCCGTGTTCACGTATTCACCAACGATGTGGCCCAGGATGCGGGCCCTTCTTTCCGTCAACATCGCCAGACTGCCTCCAACCGATGGAGACGACTGTGTTCTGTGGTTTCGCCGGCGGCAGCGGCTTCTGCGCTGCTGCCAAGGAACGCTTTAGCACTCTAAGCATGAGAGTGCTAACTAATAATAGTTAAGCATCCGCGCAAGGCCCTGTCAAGTGGCTGATCTAGCGGAAGGCGCGTGCTATACTGGCCAGGATGGAGCTAACTTGGCTGGGACACTCCTGCTTTCGTCTGCGCAGTCGAGAGGCGATAATCGTCACTGACCCCTGCCCCAAGAGCAGCGGTTATTCGATCGGCCGACCTACGGCCGACATAGTCACCGTCAGCTGCGATCACCCAGATCACAGCAACATAGCCGCCGTCGCCGATTCGCCGCTGGTCATATGGGGGCCGGGGGAGTACGAGAGCGCCGGCGTCCTCATCACCGGCGTCCTCACGCGGCAGGAAGAAGGGCAGGCAGGCAAAGGCAGCAGGAACACGGCCTACGTCATTGAGACGGAGGACCTGCGCATCTGCCATCTGGGAAGATTGAGCCAAGTCCCCACATCGGAGCAGGCGGAGGAGATGAGCGGAGTGGATGTGCTGCTGATTCCGGTAGGGGGCGGCGGTACCCTCGACGCGGCGGAGGCCAGCGAGACGGTGAGCCTGCTGGAGCCAAAGCTGGTCATCCCCCTGAACTACGCCACTCCGGCAGCCACGGCCGAGCTGGAGCCCGTGGATCGCTTCCTGAGAGAGATCGGCGTTCCTCCCACCGAGCCCCAGCCCCGCCTGTCCATCAACCACTCGTCCCTGCCTCACGAGACCCAGGTCTCCCTGCTGGACTACAAACGCTAGACCGTAGCTGCGCCAGCGACAAGAGCCCCACTCACTGCAGACGGTTCCGCAAGAGGGCAGGAGGAGATTGCGCAGGCGGTCTGAGGGGACGTATCGCGGTGAGGATCGGCTAGGGCAGGTAGTTCAGGGGGTTGACGTACTGCCCGTTCAGGTGTACTTCGAGGTGCAGGTGATAGCCGGTGGTGTAGCCCGTCAGCCCAACGTAGCCGATGACCTCTCCTTGAGCGACCTGTTGGCCCTGGACGACAGCAATGGGATCCAGGTGGGCATACAGGGTTTCGAAGCCGTTGCCGTGGTCAATGACGACGTACAGGCCGTAGGAGCAGCAGGCGTTGCCGCCGGCGAAGGTCACGGTGCCTGCCGCAGCTGCCGCTACCGGTGCACCTGGGCTGTTGAACTGGTCAATGTCGATGCCAAGCGGATGAGAGGGGCCCATGTAGCTGGAGATGCGGCCTACGACGGGCCAGATGAATCCGGTGGCCGAGGAAGGCCGTTCAACCACCGGGGGTGATGCAGGGAGGTCGCTCGGCTCGTCGTCAGGGGCCGGAGCCTCCTCCTCGACGGCCGGCTCGCTATAGGCCGGGGCCGGCAGAGTGCCGTTGGGCACGAATATTGTCTGGTTCTCGACAATATCGTCGACATCGCTGAGGCCGTTGGCAGGGAAGTCGAGGATGTCTTGGACGTCAACTCCGAAGTATCCAGCGAGGTCGCCCAGGGTGTCGCCCAGCCTTACCTCATAGACAATGCCCTCGCTGGTAGGGATGCGGAGCCTCTGCCCCACGGACAGGAAGTCGCCGTTCTCCAGATCAAGGTTGTTCCACAGGATCGACTGTGACGAAATGCCGAACTGGGCCGCCAGGCTGCCTACCGTATCTCCCTCCTGCACCGTGTAGATGAAGAACGGGGGCTCCGGCGGTTCAGGTTCCACTTCCTCAGGGAAAGCGGCAGCGGATAACTCGCCCTCCTCTAACGGCACCTGGATGGGGGCCAGGAGGGGAGCAAGGGGCGCCTCTACCTCATGCTTGGCGACCATGGTGAGGGGAAGCACTGCTGAACGCAGCACGGATTCCTGGGGAGGGGCAACCGCAGCAGCAACCCCGGAGACGGAGAGCCCGGCTATGGGGGAGGAGATGCCTTGGGTGGTGAAGTGGATGCGACCGGAGAGGAAGGCGGTGTAAAGAATAGATACGGAGATAACCACCAGGACGAGAGCATGGATGTAGGGTCTATGCCTTCGGCGCAACCCCGTGGCGGTGGATGTCCGGCGTCTTAGGCGGTTCTGGAAGAACGTCGCCGGCCGAGGGATCGGTTTCGGCAGACGTGGGCCGAGCGTGCCTCTAATGCTCCGTGCCTCCTACTAAGAGCTGTCTTGCATGGTTCGCCTCCTCCGATCGAACAGCCACCGGTTACCCACCTGTCGGCGAACCATCAAGTATTGTACACCATCTTGTCAAGTGGGTCGAAATCGTATCTGGGCGGCGCCATCTATAGGCTCGTAGATGGAGAGAAGGCACACTCTCAGGTTGGGCTTCACTCTGGCAGCCCATCAGGGAACTGGGCGACTGCTCTGGCTGGAGGTCAAACAAAGCCTCTCCACGAGAAGTAACGCAGGGGAGACGGATGTATATCAGATCTCTTGCTTGAGGGTGGCCAGGAATTCAGCGTTGTTTTTGGTCTTGGAGAGTCTTTCCAGCAGACGTTCAGTGGCCTCGGTGGGATTGGGGGCGTTGGCGCCGATCATGGCGGTCATCCTCCGCACCAGCCAGACCTGGCGCAAGGTTTCCTCGTCCAGGAGGAGCTCTTCGCGGCGGGTACTGCTGCGGGGGATGTCGATGGAGGGCCAGACACGCCGCTCGGCCAACCGGCGGTCGAGGTGAACCTCCATGTTGCCGGTGCCCTTGAACTCCTCGTAGATCACCTCGTCCATGCGGCTGCCGGTGTCGATGAGGCAGGTTCCGATGATGGTCAGGCTGCCGCTCTCTTCAGTGTTGCGGGCGGCGCCGAAGAAACGCTTGGGCGGGTGGAGGGCGATAGGGTCGATGCCGCCCGAGAGGGTCCGGCCGCTGGTGGGCATGGACAGGTTGTAGGCGCGGGTGAGGCGGGTGATGCTGTCGAGAAGGACCACCACGTCCGTGCCGCACTCTACCAGCCGTTTGGCCCGTTCCAGGCCCATCTCGGCGACGCGGGTGTGGTCCTCCACGGGCTCGTCGAAGGTGGAGCCTATCACTTCGCCCTGTACGGACCTCCTCATGTCGGTTACTTCCTCAGGCCGTTCGCCGATGAGGAGCACCATGAGGTGAACGTCGTTGTAGTTGCCGGTAATGCCGTTGGCGATGGCTTTGAGGAGGAATGTCTTGCCCGCCTTGGGCGGGGAGACGATCATTCCTCGCTGGCCACGGCCAATGGGGGCAACGAGGTTGATGACGCGGGCCGACAGTTTGTCGGGAGCGGTTTCCAGGTTGAACAGTTGATTGGGGAAGATGGCTGTCAGGCTCTCGAAATAGGGCCGGCCCTTGGCCACCTCGGGGTCGAGGCCGTTGACAGCCTCCACGCGCAGCAGCCCGTAGTACCTTTCGCTGTCCTTGGGTGGCCTGACCTGGCCGGTCACGTGGTCTCCCGTGCGCAGGGCGAAGCGGCGAATCTGCGACTGGGAGACGTAGACATCGTTGAGACCGGGAAGAAGGCTCTCTCCCCGCAGAAAGCCGTAGCCGTCATCGACGATGTCGAGGATGCCGCCGCTGAAGATGTTGCCTTCTCTCTCTGTCTGGGCCTGGAGGAGACGAAAGATCAGGTCCTGTTTCTTGAGGGCGCTGTAGCCAGAGACACCCAACTCCTTCGCGATGTCCATAAGGTCCTCGCGGGTCTTGGTTTCTAGCTCAGCAATATTCAGTCCGCTTGATGGACTCATCACATGAACCTCGACTGATCAAGATGAGAGCTGGGAATGTCCAACGGTGTAGGGAGATTGGGACACCGCCGATCTGCAACTAGAATCATATACTACAGCATCTGTCAAGTGCAAGCCTGAAGTTCAGCCCCGAGCCTGAGTCTTATCCTTGGTATAGCGCTGGGCGTCGGCAAGGAAACGCTCAATGCCCACGTCAGTCAGCGGGTGCTTGAGCATGGCCATGAATACGCGATAGGGCATGGTGGCGATGTGGGCGCCAGCCTTGGCCGCGGCGGTCACGTGGGGCGGATGGCGCAGGCTGGCGGCTATGACCTGAGCCGGCAGGTGATAGCGATCTATGATCTCCACGGCGTCCCGCACGACCTCCATCCCGTCATGTCCGGCATCATCGAGGCGGCCTACGAAGGGGCTAACGTAGGTGGCCCCGGCAAGGGCCGCCAGGATGGCCTGGTTGGCGGAGAAGACGAGGGTCATGTTGATCTTGATGCCTTCCTTGGAGAGCTTGGCAGTAGCCTCCAGGCCCGCCGCATCGATAGGGATCTTGACCACGACGTTGCGGTGCCAGGCGGCGACCTCCCGCGCTTCGGCAATGAGGCCAGGGACATCGCGGGAGATGCACTCGGCGGAGACCGGCCCTTTGACCAGCTCACAGATCTCCACCACCCTGTCCTTATATTCGACACCTTGCTCCTTGGCCATGAGGGTGGGATTGGTGGTAACGCCGGAAAGGACGCCCAGCTTGGCCACCTGACGGATCTCGTCGATGTTGGCAGTATCGAGGAAAAGCTGCATCGGTCTCCCCACTGCTATTCGGATCGCCGAGCGATGAGCCCTGCTCGGTAATTGTAAACGCTTTTCAGGGCCAAGTGAATAGACCGCCGGCCGAGGACGGCCCTCCGGAGAGGGGACGGCCTCTCATTGACCCGCGGTCTCGCTGGCCGGAGCAGCGGTCGGGATGTCATCGCCCGTCGACCGCCGGCGGGCGAGGGCGGCCTCTTCACTGAGTGACCGCTCCTTGGCCGCCGCTATGAGCTCGCGAAAGAGCGGGTGCGGCCGGTCGGGGCGAGAGCGAAACTCAGGGTGAAACTGTGTGCCCACCATGAAGGGATGATCCCGTAGCTCGCAGATCTCCACCAGGGAGCCATCGGGCGAGAGACCGCTGGCGATAAGGCCGGCCTGGGCCAGGGGCTCCTGGAAGGCGTTGTTGAACTCGTAGCGGTGGCGATGACGCTCTTGAATCTCCTCCACCCCATAGGCCTCATGGGCCTTGGTGCCGGGGACGAGCCGACAGGGGTAGCTCCCCAGACGCATGGTGCCGCCCATCTCGCGGACGCCGCGCTGCTCCTCCAGGAGGCTTATCACGGGATACGGCGTGTCGGGATCGAACTCGGTGGAGTTGGGGGTGTCTGCGCCGAAGGCATGGCGGGCCAGCTCCACGACCATCACCTGCAGGCCGAGGCAGAGGCCCAGGTAGGGCACGCCCTGCTCGCGGGCGAAGCGGGCGGCGTCGACCTTGCCCTCGATGCCGCGCTCGCCGAAGCCGCCGGGCACGACGATGCCATGTACCTGCCGCAGGACCGCCTCGCCGTCGGGGTCTTCCAGCGCCTGGGCGTGAACCCAATGGATGTCTACCGCCACGTCGTGGTAGATGCCGGCATGGATGAGGGATTCCTTCACCGAGAGGTAGGCGTCGGGGAGCTCCACGTATTTGCCGACGACGGCCACCGCTACTCTGCCGCTGGGATGGAGGAGACGGTCCACAAGCTGCCGCCATTCGCTCAGGTCGCGGGAGCGCGCGGGAAGGCAGAGACGTTCGATGATGAGGTCGCCCAGGCCCGCCTCCTCGAGGACGAGGGGCACCTGGTAGATGCTGGACATGGTGCGCAGGGG
>CAZSRY010000082.1:0-7244 GCA_964609475.1 uncultured Dehalococcoidia bacterium | reverse complement strand
GCGTGATCTGCCGCCTGTCAGGGAGTTGTCGCTGGCGTAGGGCCATCGCTTCGGCGCCCAGGCGAGGACGTTGCGCAGTACCCCTCTCTCACGGTCGAGGTGGTGGCCCGGGGTGCCGCGGTTGAGGAGAGCGATCCCCCTCTCCCGTTCGTCATCCAGCCCCACCAGGCTGAGGCCGGTGATGCGCTCTCCGCTGACGTCGCTCAGGAGGAAGGGCGAGTCGCAGAAGGTGCGCCGCAGGGAGGAGTGGAGGTTGAGGCAGAGCTTCTTGTCGTCCTGGACGTAGTAGGCCTGCTGGGGGGTGTGATCGGATAGCTGGGGGCCGAAGGTGGAGCCTGACCCGAAATTGAACTCGACGCGGAGGTCGATACGGGGAAGGGCGCGGTAGAGGGTTATCCAGCGGCAGAAGGGGATGCCGGCCAGTCGCCCCGCCAGCCGATAGCGCTCCAGGACGGGACCCTGCTGGGATAGCTCCAACCTGCTCAGGCTGCTGCGGGAGTCATGCGCGCGACCATCGTTCCAGACTGTAACGTAGGCGCCGACGTCTATCAGCGTCTTGCCATCGACATCGATACGCAGGCCGCCCTGAGGGTCGAACCGGGCCGTGTAGAAGGGATTGGCGAAGGAGGGGAGGTCATGCCCTACGGCGGCGGTCGCTGCGACTGAGCCGCCCTGCTCCGGCAGCCCCGGCGCTCCCTCAAGGGGCCGCACATCGAGCAACTGGTAGCCGAGGGGAGGAAGGGGCGCGACGAAGCCGAGGGTCACGTTCCCCTTGCCTCGATTCACCACTTGGGACGGCACCTCCTGCTCTCCCTGGTAGATGCGGAAGGCGTCGCCGTTGAGGGTCACCTCCATGTATTCGTCGCGGGGCCAGGAGGAGGGGTTGAAGACGACGAGGGCACGCCCCTTGACGGCGGAGCTATCGACCTGGGAGGCGAGGAAGGTCGCGGACTCCTGGGCGATGCGGCGGGCGGTTCGGTGGGATGCTATGGCCGTCTCCTGCCCCACCTCGGCCATCGGCTTGCGGTGCTGCCGCGAGAGCCAGGGGCCGGAGATGTGGAAGTCGTGGTGCTGGGAACGGAGGAGTTCTCTCCAGGCGTGGTTTATCTCCGCCTCCTCGCTGTCGCGACCCATGGCGTAGGCCAGGGCATCGAGCCTCTCCGCCAGCAGGAGGGCGCCCTCAGCCTCCAGGATGTCCCTTTGGAGTCGACTGCCGCCCAGGCCCCAGGGGATGGCGCTGGGGATCTGGTCGAGGTCGTAGCTGACGGTCGGCGCCCCACCGTGGGCGAGGTCGAGGTACTCCCGCGGGGTGACGAAACGCAGGTCCTGCCTGGCGGCGACGGCGGCCACGCTGGGGAAGGGGGCCTCGGGCGGCTTGACGTCGGCGACGCGGCTGATAAGGGGGCGGTCGATCCCGCTCCGCCCGGCCTCGTCCCTGAATCGCTCCAGGCGCTCATTGTCCCACCACTCCAGGTCGCTGCCAAAGGGGTCGCCATCCTGCACCTCTCCCTGCTGCGAACCCGTCGGGGCGGGGTCCATGAAGCGATAGCGGGGCACTGCCGCTATCTCGGTCCCATCCGGCGCCCGCCAGTTCACCAGGGAGGAGTCCTCGGCGGGGCCGCTGCCGAAGGCATCCTCGTGGGTGCGGAAGATCACTCCCTTGAAGCCGAACGCGGCCAGTATCTGCGGCAACTGGGGGAATAGCTGGGGCCCGCCAGCCAGGTAGGACTCTACCCTGGCGCCGAGAATGTCGCGGACGGCGGCGAGCCCGTAGTAGAGATGACGGATGTTCGATTCGCCGCTGATGGTCCGGGAGAGGGGCTGAGAGTAGGTGCCGTTGGCTAGTTCCAGGCGTCCCGTAGCCAGGGCCTCTTTGATGCCGGCGATGGCGGCGGGGGCCTTCTCCGCCATCTCCTCGTAGGTGTGGCCGTCCAGCTCGAGGACGGCGCGAAGGCGGGGGTTCTCCTTGACGCGCCGGAGCACCGTCTCGCCGACGAGCGGCCACAGGAAGGCGTACCAGAGCCCGCCGCCCGGCAGGATCAGCCAGTCCCAGAAGGTGACGCCGCCGCGATAGCCGTCGATGACGAAGACGGGCCTGTCGAGGGCGTCCTGGAAGATGGTGCCCGCGGCGGCCTGCGCCTGGCTGCGATCCTGTCTCAGGATTCGGGCCCGCCGCTTCGCCGCCGCGCGGCGGTTCAGGCGGAGCAGGAGGAAGCGGGGCAGCAAGGGAGGGGAGGCGACACCCTCCAATAGGCGGGCGCTCCGGCCGCTCGGCACTATCATGGCGCGGCCCTTCCTCTCGACTCCGGTGCCAACTGAATCGTCCTCATTTCACCCCGCTCAAGGGCAGGATAGGAGCAATCTGAGAGGCTTGTCAACCAGCGAATGGATAACGATCCCCATGCCGCCCGCGGCCGGCAAGGGCGGCCTCTAGCCGGAGACACGCTGGGGCGACCGCTCGATCATCCTCTCGACAGGAAGAGGCGGCCGGCCCAGGAAGTAGACGATGGCGGCAGCCAGGCAATCGATGCCGACGTAAACGAGAAAGATGGGGCGGTAGGTTCCGGCGGCATCGTAGACGAAGCCGGCCAGGACGGGGCCAAGGGCGTTGAAGACGCTGGTGACGGCGATCATGGCCCCCAGAATGGTGGCGACCGATGCCATTCCGAAACAGTAGACGACCATGAGCGGCTGCAAGGCTACCACCGCTCCCATGGAACAGCCAAAGATGATGGTGAAGGCAGCGACTCCAACCATGTCCTCCGTCTCTACGAGGATGGTCAGCCCCACGGCCTGGAGCAGGAACACGGAGGCGGCGATCACCCTCGGCGATGTTCTGTCGGCCAGATAGCCCGAGGCCACTTTTCCCAATACGCCGACACCGGCCACGAGACCCAGCATCATGCCGGCCTCCTCGCGGGAGAGGCCCCTGTCCTCCAGGAAGGGGACGATGTGGAGGAGGACGGCACCCAGGGTGGCGAAGGCGAGGCTGAACGCCGTCGCAACCGAGAAGAAGGCCACGGTGGGCACGGAGTCGTGCAGCGACCAGCCGTCCACCTCGGTGGGGACGCTGACCTGGGGCCGGCCGGCGGCGGGGGAATCGGGCGGCAGGCCGTCGGGAAGGAGGCCGCGGTCGGCCGGATGCTGGCGGATGACGAAAACGCTCAGGGGCACGCCGACCAGCGCTATGAGCGCACCCATTATGAAGAAGGTCCCTCGCCAGCCGACAGCGGAGATGAGCACGGCTGTCAAGGGCGCCATGACCAGTCCGCCGAGACCGATGCCGGTGGTGGTCAGTCCGATGGCCAGGCCCCGCTGGCGCTGAAACCAGTTGGCGACGACGGCGCTGACAGGCACCAGCATGGTGCCCGCCCGCCAGACCGCCATGGCCGTAAACATTATGTAAAGATAGAGCAGTGACCAGGTCAGACCCAGGAGGGCGAAGCAGACCCCCATCATGAGGGCGCCCACCCCTATGACGAGCCGGGCACCGACGCGGCCAACCAGGACGCCGACAACGGGGCCAAATAGGCCACTCGCCACGCCGGACAGAGCCATGGCGACTGATATCGTCCCTCGCGACCAGCCGAACTCCTCCTCAAAGGGCTTGACGAAGACGCCGATGGAATAGAAGCCCAGCCCTGTGCTCAGGAACATGATGGCACAGAGGGAGGCGACAACCCACCAGCCGTAGAAGAGCTTCGGACGTGGGGTCAGGTGAGACATGGCCATATGAACTCCGGCTGCCGCACGATGGTCCTGTCAGACCCGGAAGACTTGAGGGGACGGCGGGGGGACCAAGGCCGCAGGCTGGTGTAGTCAGGGAACATTATAGGGGTCAGCGCCGTTGGGGAACAAGGACGCCCGGCAACAGCTCCCGCCCGGCCGGCCGATATGTTACTTAGGGAGTCCTAAGTAGGATGCAGCCATCGCTCATGGGCCTGATCGGCGCAAGGCCGGGGAGGCGGCGCGGCAGGAGTGGGGCAGGGCACAGACGGGAAGGGCTTGACGGGGTTCGGCAGAGGGTTTAGAGTTAGGTTAGCCTAATTAGACGGGCAGAGAACCCGACCGGGGGCAGAATCAATGATCGAGGAACGTCCCGAGGAGTATCTGAAGATCATCGGGCTGGCGGCAGAGCGGGGCGAGGAGGCGACTACGTCCTACCTGGCACGACAGCTCGGCGTTTCCATGCCGTCGACAACGGAGATGCTCCGGCGCCTGCGCGCCAAGAGGCTCATCTCCCACAGGCCGCGGGGCCCCGTGCGCCTGACGACGAGGGGGCAACGCGTCGCCAACTCTCTGATCCGGCGCCACCGTCTGTGGGAGAACTTCCTCGTCGAGTTCCTCGGCTTCTCCTGGGAGGAGGTGCACGAGGAGGCCTGCAAGCTGGAGCATGCCACGTCGCCTGCGCTTGAGGAGCGCCTGGTCGAGTTCCTCGGCGACCTGGCGTCCTGCCCCCACGGGCATGCCATACCGGGCCGTACAGAGCAGGCCAGGGCAAAGCCGGCGACGCGCCTCAACCGGTTCGCCTCGCCCGGCCCCGCGCGCGTGGCACACGTTCTGCAGGAGACGCCGGATTTCCTCCGCCGTCTTGCGCGGCTGGATCTGCGACCCGGCCAGCTCATCGAAGTCGAGGGGATTGAGGACGAATCGGTGTGGGTGCGGGTGGAAGGTCGGCTGAAGGAGGTGGCAGCGGACCTGGCCGAGCAGGTGATGGTGGAGCGGGCGGGGAACCGGCCGCCTGGCAAGGGGAGAGGGGATTGACGGTACGCGAGCTCAGCGAACTCAAGCCTAAGGAGAGGGGCAGGATCGTCAAGGTGGGGGGCAGTGGTGCCGTTCGGAGGAGGATTATGGATATGGGTGTGATACCGGGGACTGAGGTCGAGGTGGCGAAGGTCGCTCCCCTCGGCGACCCGGTGGATATCGTCCTCAAGGGTTATCACCTCTCTCTGCGCAAGGGGGAGGCGAAGGATATCCTGGTGGAGACGGAGTGAAGATGAGAGGGCATCCTCTTTCTATGGCTACAACCGGTCAGAAGGTGCGGGTCGTGGCCGTCCACGGAGGCTGGGGCGTTAGACGACGTCTGGCCGAGATGGGCCTTAACCCGGGCGAAACGATAAGGGTCGTCCAGTCCGACATGTCGGGGCCGATGGTGGTGGCCGTGCGCGGCTCGCGCCTGGCCCTGGGAAGGGGCATGGCCCACCGGATCGAGGTCAGCCCCTCCTGAGAGACCGGACGCCGACCTCGTCATCGCTCTGCGGCGGCTTGACGAGGGGGACGCTTTTGGATAGGATGCAATAGCCTCGCTCTTCAACGAGGGCGTTCGGGCGATTAGCTCAGTTGGCTAGAGCGTCTGTTTTACACACAGAAGGTCGCAGGTTCGAGCCCTGCATCGCCCACCAAGTCTAGAGGTCTGATGGCAGCCGGATCCATTAGTCTACCTTCAGCCTGACCGCCACTGCACCTGATACAGGCGCATCAGGTCTGTGAATCCCTTCAGGGCGACCTCGCCTCGGTCTGAGAATACGAATTCCTTGCCGGCCACCAACTGTCGCACCACGTCCGAGAGCAGTACCTCCTCGCCCTTCGCCTGCTCAGCGATGCGGGCCGCCACGATGACCGCGGTGCCGAACAGGTCCTCGTGCTCCGCTATCGGCTCTCCTGCGTTTAGCCCGATGCGGACCTTTATCGGGATCTCCGGGTTCTCATCGCTGTGGGCGGCGAAGGCCCTCTGGATGGCAATGGCGCACTCCAGCGCTCGTGTCGCGGACGAGAAGTAGGCCATGAAGCCGTCCCCCATCGCCTTCACCTCCGTGCCCCCGTGGGTCCGCAGGGCCTCGCGGGTAATGCGCTCGTGGTTTCGCATCACCTCCCGCGCCTTGGCGTCGCCGAGTCTCCGTGTCAGCGCCGTCGAACCTTCCACGTCAGTGAAGAGGATGGTGCAAAGTCCACCTGTCGCGACCCGTTCCGTTTGCACTGGACTCGAAGCTTCGTTCAGGTCGGCCATGGCCATCAGCATGGCCTCCATGTCGCCCATCCAAGGCAAAATCGAGTCTCCCTCTAGGAGTACCAGGCGCGCATTGGGGATCCCCGACGCAAGACCCTTAACGACTTCCACCCCGACAATCGCGACCTCGCGGCGATGAATGATCAAGGTGGGCGATTTGACGTCCGATAGGACGGTTGTGAGATCAAACTCCTCAAGCGCGCCGTGGATGGCGCGCGCAGCTTCTGCCGTCACGCATTCCCGCAGGTACGCAGCCTGGCGATGCGCTTCCTCGCCCGCCGACCACCCCAACGAGACATGTGCCGCCGCCTCGGTGAACAACTCCCAATCCGCCTCTCTCAGCGTCCGAAGTGCCTGGCCACGAGCTGCTTCCGGTGTCCAAGGACACCACAGGAAAAGCTGTGACACGCTGTCCGCGTGGCGGGCCGCATAGGCAATGGCGAGCGGGCATGCGGTGAAAGCCCCGATCAGTGCGAATCTATCCAAGCCCAGGCGTTCCACCACAGCCTGCATGTCCAGCATTTGGGCGTCGACGGAGTAGTCGGCGACATCGCGGTCTGAAAGGCCCGTTCCCCTCCCATCGTAACGGACCAGCCTCCTATTTTCCGCCAATCGCTCGTAGAAGCGGCGCTGGTCGGGATTTTGCCACTCCAACTGGATATGGCTCCACGGAAGGGTGGGCATCTCCACGACCGGCATGCCTTCGCCCAGTGTCCAGAAAGCGATGCTCACACCGTCGGCGGTTTTGGCGTACTGGATGCGAGGCTCCATGACGAGGCTATTGTACACCTCGGCAAGGTTGCCTAGTAGGCAGAGTGGCAGCGTCTTGTGCCAACTGTCTGTAATTACTCCTGCCACCCAACTTCCAGATGATAACTTCCGCGTTTTCGCTCGGGGGTGCTGATTCTGATGCACAGCGCTCAGGCTCAGATGTTTTACACACAGAAGGTCGCAGGTTCGAGCCCTGCATCGCCCACCAAACCCTTTTCCTAGACACGCAGCTCATTCGAACCCCCTACTGGCGCTTACGGAAGGCGCTGTCGCGCTCGTCGGGTCGGCGGTTTTCGCCCATCTTGAATACGCGGCCAATCGACCACGTAGAGACAAAACCTGAGCTGGCAACTCGGACAACTGATAGCTCCAGTGTACCGATATCCCGGTAACACTCGGGTCCAGCAGCTGCTATCGTTGTCCTACCTCTCCGCTCAAGGCTCGCCCAACGATCACTGGTTGTGGC
>CAZSRY010000081.1:0-7296 GCA_964609475.1 uncultured Dehalococcoidia bacterium | reverse complement strand
TCTCCGGCTCAGACCAGCACGGCACGCCGATAACCGTCCGCGCCGAGCAGGAGGGACGCAGCCCGCAGGAGATAGTCGACCGCTTCCACAAGGAGTTCCTCGATTGCTGGCAGCGGCTCGGCATCACCTTCGACCTGTTCACCACCACGGGCACGGAGAACCACGCCCAGGTCACCCACGACATCTTCCTGCGACTCCTGGACAAGGATTATGTCTACAAGGCCGCTGCGCCCCTGCTCTACTGCCCCAACTGCAACCGCTTCCTGCCCGACCGCTACGTCGAGGGCACCTGCCCCCTGTGCGGCGCCGAGGGGGCGCGCGGCGACCAGTGCGACAACTGCGGCAAGCCCCTCGACGCCACAGAGCTGGGCGCGCCCCGCTGCAAGATCTGCGGCTCCACGCCCGAGGTGCGGGAGTCGGAGCACTTCTTCCTCAAGCTGAGCGTCCTCAGCGAGCCGCTGAAAGAATGGCTCTCCCAGGGCAAGGAGCACTGGCGCAAGAACGTCCTCAACTTCTCCCTCGGCCTGCTCAACGAGGGCCTGCGCGACCGCGCCATCACCCGCGACATCGGCTGGGGCGTGACGGTCCCCGTCCCCGGCTTCGAGAGCAAGCGCATCTACGTCTGGTTCGAGGCGGTCATCGGCTACCTGTCGGCGGCCAAGGAGTGGGCGCAGCGCCGCGGCGAGCCGGATGCCTGGCGCGACTTCTGGCAGGCCAGCGACTGCCGCAGCTACTACTTCATCGGCAAGGACAACATACCGTTCCACACCATCATCTGGCCGGCCATGCTCATCGGCTACGGCGACCTCAACCTCCCCTACGACGTCCCCGCCAACCAGTACGTCACCATGTCCGGCAGCAAGGCCTCCACCAGCCGCCAGCTCGCCGTCTGGATGCCCGACTACCTATCGCGCTACGACCCCGACCCGCTGCGCTACTGCCTGGCGGCAAATATGCCGGAGACCGCAGACAGCGATTTCACCTGGGCGGAGTTCCTCCGCCGCAACAACGACGAGCTCGTAGCCACCTGGGGAAACCTCGTCCACCGCGTCCTTACCTTCACCAACCGCCGCTTCGAGGGCTGCGTGCCCCAGCCGGGGGAGCTGGACAGTCAGAGCCAATCGCTGCTGGCCCGCGCCGAGGCCGGCCTGGCGGAGGTGGGCGAACAGATCGGCCTCTGTCACTTCCGGGCGGGGCTGTCGGCGGCGATGGGCCTGGCCCAGGACGTGAACCGCTACCTCGACGACAAGGCCCCCTGGAAGACGATCGGCGAGGACCGCGAGGCGGCGGCGACCGCCCTCTACACGGCCATAGGAGCGATCAACGCCCTCAAGACCGCCCTCTACCCCTATCTGCCCTTCACCTGCCAGCGATTGCACGGCTACCTGGGCTACGACGGCGACATCGCCGACGGCGGCTGGCGGTTCGAGCTGCCGCGTCCGGGGCAGCCGTTGAGAGAACCGACGGCCCTATTCAAGAAGCTGGAGCCCTCGATCGTGGAAGAGGAGGAAGCGCGCCTGGGGTAATGGACGGGCTGTTCGACTCCCACAGCCACCTCCAACTGTCCGCCTTCGCCGAGGACCGACAGGCTGTCCTGGACAGGGCGCGGCAGGCAGGTGTGGTTGGTGCCGTGGTGGTGGGTATCGACGCCGCCAGCAGCGAGGACGCCATCGAGCTGGCCGCCCGGCACGACGGGCTGTACGCCACAATCGGCTTCCACCCCCACGACGCCAAGCGGCTCGACGGGCGGGCGCTGCGCCTGCTGCGGGAGCTGGCCCGTCGGCCCAAGGTGGTGGCCCTGGGGGAGATCGGGCTCGATTTCTACCGCAACCTCTCGCCCGCGAAGGCGCAGGTGCAGGCTTTCAGAGACCAACTGAATCTGGCCGCAGAGACGAAGCTGCCGGTTGTCATCCACTCCCGCCAGGCCGACAAGCAGACCTACGCCGTCCTGCGAGACTGGCTGGCGGACCTCGGCGGGGAGCCTCCCCAAGGCCTGCCCTGGGGAGTGCTGCACTGCTTCAGCGGAGACCTGGAGGCGGCGCACCAGTACATCGAAATGGGCTTCCTTGTATCGATAGCGGGCAACGTCACCTACCCCAACGCCGGGCGCCTCCAGTCGGTTGCCGCCGCCCTGCCGCTGGAGCACCTGATGCTGGAGACGGACTGCCCGTTTCTGACGCCCCAGAGCCATCGCGGCAAGCGCTGTGAGCCGTCGCACCTGCCTGAGACGGCGGCCCAGGTGGCGGCCCTGAAAGGCGCAAGCGTGGAAGAGGTTGCCCGGGCAACAACGGCGAACGCCGAGCGCCTGTATCGTCTGTCTCAGGTGGCAAGGGGCGGTGCAGGGAGGCCAGCATGACAAGGATCGCGACCCTCTACGAGCCCATAGAAGCGGAACTGGCAGAGGTGGAGGAGACACTGGAGTCCCTGGTAAAGGTAGACACGCCCTGGCTGGCCGAGATGCTTGCCGCGGTCCTCTTCGCCGGCGGCAAGCGGATGCGACCGGCGGTAGCGCTTCTGGCGGGCAGATTCGGCGATTTCCGGAGCGAGCTGTCGGTGCCCCTAGCCACCTCGCTGGAGCTCCTCCACACAGCGAGCCTGGTTCACGACGACGTCATCGACAGCGCCGGGACGCGGCGGGGCAGGCCCACAGCGAGCAGCCTCTTCGATAATCACGCCGCCGTCGTATTGGGAGACTACATCTCCGCTCAAGCGGCGGCCCTGGTCGCCCAAACAGGCAACGTAGAAGTGATACGTCTCTTCGCCCGCACCATGATAGCCATGTCCGAGGGGGAGCTCGCCGAGGACAGAGCAGCCTTCGACTACAACCAGACCACCGCCGACTACCTACGGCGCATCAAGGGGAAGACCGCCTGCCTGTTCGCGGCAGCCGCCGCAGGTGGCGCCCTCGTATCGGACGCGACTCAGGAGCAGGCGACCGCCCTGCACATCTACGGCGAGAACCTGGGCATGGCCTTCCAGATCGTCGATGACATCCTCGATTTCAGCGGCGACGAGCAGGAGATGGGAAAGCCCGTGGGCAGTGACCTTATGCAGGGCACGCTGACGCTGCCCTCACTGGTGCTGATAGAGCGCTACCCGGAGGACAACCCGGTCAAGCGGCTATTCCAGGAGCGGGGGAGCCCTCAGTACCTGGCCCAGTCCATCGCCGTGGTGCGCCAGTCGGACATCCTGGAGGACGCATACCGGGCGGCCGGCGACTTCCGCGACAAGGCCTGCGCCGCCCTCTCCCCACTCCCGAAAGGGGCGGCGCGGACGTCCCTGGAGGAGATCACCGACTACGTTCTGGAGCGGAGAACCTAGAGCGAAGCGGGCCCGCCTGTCGTCTAACCCTCACCAGCTCGAGGAGCCGCCGCACCGCTCCGGCGCAGCGTATCCAGAAAGCGAACCGAACGGATATCCCGCTCCAAAACGTAGAGCAGATACTGCCGCAGGTGACGCTCCAGCTCCGCCCCCAGGGCCGGCGTGACCCTTACGCGGGCGACGTCCCCGTAGTTGCCCTTCTGGAGCAGCCGCATCATCTTCAGGGCATTCAGGGAGAGGGGGCTGGCGGGGCCGCAGTCGGGGCAGACGACGCCCCCGCTCTCGACGCTCCAGTTGTTGGCGACGGGCTCCAGGGGCCTGTCGCAGGCCACGCACCTCTCCAGTTGCGGCCGATAGCCCAGGTGGTCGAGGAGGCGCATCTCGAAGAAGCGGAGGACGATGTCCAGCCTCTCCTCTCCCGCCAGGCGGCGCAGCGTCTCCAGCAGGAGGCGAAAGACCGGGTAGCTCTCCTGCCGCTCAGGGGTGAAGCGGTCGACGAGCTCCGCCACGTAGAGGGCGCGGCCCGTCCGCTCCAGACTCTCCCGCAGAGGCAAGAAGACCTCCAGCGTCTGCGCCTGAGTGACGATGTCCAGCTCGCGACCCCTCGCCAGGAGGAACGTGCTATGCGTCAAGGGCTCGACGTGACCGGCCAGCTTGCTCTTGGGGCGACGCACCCCCTTGGCCACAGCGTCCAGCTTGCCGAGGTTCGGCGTGTAGAGAGTGAGGATCTTATCGGCCTCGCCGAGCCTGCGCTGGCGGAGGACGATGGCGGTCGTCTTGTAGACCCTAGGGGCAGCCATCCTAGCCCAGCCCAACAGCCACAGGGAGAGGAGTCACACTCATACCTCTTGGCGGCCCTCCAGGGCGCGGGCCAGCGTGACGTTGTCGGCGTACTCCAGGTCGGCGCCGACGGGCAGGCCGCGGGCCAGCCGGGTCACCTTCAGGCCCAACGGCGCGATGAGCCGGCCCAGGTACATGGCCGTCGCCTCGCCCTCCAGGTTGGGGTTGGTGGCCATGATCACCTCCTGCACCCCGCCCGTCTTGAGACGCGCCAGGAGCTCCTGCACCTTGAGGTCGTCAGGGCCGATGCCGTCCATGGGCGAGATGACGCCGTGGAGCACGTGGTACAGTCCCTTGTAGCTACCAGTCCTCTCCAGGGCCAGTATGTCGAGCGGCTCCTCCACCACGCAGATGATCCCGTGGTCTCGTTGCTCATCGCGGCAGATTGAGCAGGGGTCGGAGTCGGTGATGTTCTGGCAGACGGAGCAGAGGATGATCTTCTCCTTGACCTCGAGGATCGCCTGGGCGAGCGCCTGGGCGTCCTCCTGGGGAGCGCGGAGGAGATAGTAGGTCAGGCGCTGGGCGCTCTTGGGGCCGATGCCGGGCAGCTTACCCAGCTCCTCGATGAGGCGGGTCACCGGCATCGCCGCCGAGGGGGCCGTTTCGGACATCGTCACCTCGTTCTCCGGCCGGCCTCTAGGGCATGCCGGGCAGGCCGAGCCCTGCCGTCAGGCTCGACATGTGCTCGGTTTGGAGGGCCTGCGCCTTCTGCAGGGCCTCATTGAGAGCGGCGGTCACCAGGTCCTCCAGCATCTCCACGTCGTCGCCGTCGACCACCTCAGGCGATATCTTCAGCGACTGCACCTGAAAGTCGCCGGAGATAGTGATAGTTACCGCGCCGCCGCCGGCGCTGCCCTCGGCGGTCTTGCTGCTGAGCTCCTGCTGGGCCTTGGCCAGCCGCGATTGCATCTGCTGGATCTGCCGCATCATCTGACGGTTCATCTTCATAGGCCTCTCCTCATTCGCCCTCGGAGACCACCCGTGCCCCCAGCTCGCGCGCGGCCTGCACCAGATGGCCGCCCGCTGCCCCTGCGCCGCTGCGTTGACCGCCGCCGGCCTCAGGGTCATGGACGCAGCGCACGTCGTAGTCCGGCCCAACGACCCGCTGGACAGCCTCGCGAAGGGCCTGTATGTAGGCGCCGCCGTCGCCCGAGTTCATCTTCTCCGCCAGCGGGCCATGCCGGAAGCTGAAGACAAGGGTGCTGTTCTCCACGCCGGTCACAGAGCAGCCGCTGTTGAGCAGGGCGCCGGCCTTGAAGTTGATCTTGCGGGTCAACTGATAGATCTCCTCCCACCTCGCCTGAACCTGCGCCAGCTCCTCGGACGGCGGACTCGCCGGCTCGCCGACCGTATCTGCTGCTGCCTCCTCCTTCGCCTCCACAGGCGACGGCTCATCATGCAAGGGAGCAGGCGCGGCCTTCTCCTCGACGGCAGGCTCCGCCGCCTTGCGACGGGAGATCGCACGCCGCGGCCGACTCGCCGCCTCCGGCGCAGCGGCCGTGGCGGACGGGGCCTCATGCGGCGTCGCGGTCGGCGCTGGGGGCCTCGCTTCTTCCGCGCCCCCGGCCAGGACGCATTCCGCCAGGGCCAGCTCCAGGGGCAGCGACGACAGGGGGTCACCGCGCAGGTCAACCTGACCAAAGGTACGCAGGGCGCGCAGGAGACCTTCCCTGGTCGCCCCTTCCAGAAGCTTCTTCATCTCCTTGACCTGCTCCTTCGTCAGGCTGAGGGTGCTTTCGGCCCCCGCCTGAATGAGAAGCAGTTGACGCAGATAGGAGACGACCTCGCGCTGAAACTGACGCAGGTCGAGGCCGTCGTCGCGCACCGAGGCGATGAGGTTCAGGCCGCCTCCCAGGTCGCCCTGGAGCACCAGTCGCGCGAGCTCGCCGCTGCGGGCATCGCCGCTGATCCCCAGCCCGCTCTGGACAGCATCCATCGTCAGCTTGCGCCCATGATAGTCCACCACCTGCTCCAGCAGGTTTATGGCATCGCGCAGGCTGCCGGTAGCCGCGCGGGCTATCGTCTCCAGCGCCTCGCGGGGGCAGGAGATCTTCTCCTGCTTGCAGATGTAGGCCAACCGCTCGACCGTAGCGTCGAGGGGGATGCGCCGGAAATCGAACCGCTGGCAGCGGGAGGCGATAGTAGCCAGTATCTTATGCGGCTCCGTAGTGGCGAGAACGAAGATGACGTGCGGCGGCGGCTCCTCCAGCGTCTTCAGGAGGGCGTTGAAGGCCGCCTCGGTGAGCATGTGGGCCTCGTCGATTATGTAAACCTTGAACTGCGCACTGGCGGGGGCGAAGCCCACCTTATCGCGAAGGCTGCGGATCTCGTCGATGCCGCGATTGCTGGCGGCGTCCAACTCGATGAGGTCCATGGCCCGTCCCGCGAGGAAAGTGAGGCAGGAGTCGCACTTGTTGCAGGGCTCCCCCTCCTGGGGGTCGGTGCAGTTCACGGCCTTAGCCAGGAGACGGCCGGTGCTCGTCTTGCCCGTGCCCCGCGGCCCGGCGAAGAGGTAGGCGTGGGACACCTTATGGGCGGCCACAGCGTTGCCCAGGGTGCGGGCGACCGGCTCCTGACCGGCCAGCTCGGCGAAGCTCTGGGGGCGGTACTTGCGATAGAGGACTTCCACAGCCATAGGCCAATCTCAGGGTGATTATATCACTCCAGGCTCGCCAGCAGGGCCTCCTCCCGTGCCCGCATCGCCTGTTCCTCCTCAGCCTTCTCGTGATGGTAGCCCAGGAGATGCAGCAGGCCGTGCACCACCAGTTGCGCCAGGTCGCTTTCGATCGACCGGCCCGACTCGCGGGCGTGGCGACGCGCCATCGGAAAGGAGATGACGACCTCGCCCAGGCGCGAGACGCCGTCCGGCGGCAAGACGAAGTCGTGCTCATTCTCGGCGAGGGCGAAGGAGAGGACGTCGGTGGGCGCGTCCTCGCCGCGATAGCGCAGGTTCAGATCATGGAGCGTGCGGTCGTCCGTCACGACAACGCTCACCTCGGCGGGCGGCGTCCTCTCGGCGGCGAGGACGCGCCCCGCGATGCGTCGCAGCCACTCCTCGCTCACCTGTTTGCGAAAGCGAGGCGCCACCCTCACGCCGACCTGATATCGCTCTGCCATCCAGACACCCCTCGGCCA
>CAZSRY010000080.1:0-7348 GCA_964609475.1 uncultured Dehalococcoidia bacterium | reverse complement strand
CAGGCGCCTGCCCCGCTCCAGACCGGCGCAGACCAGGGCCGCGTCCAGCCCCTGCGACTCTGCCTCCGCCAGGAGCGCCCGCGTGACCGCCGAGGCGTTGAGCAGCGTCCCCACCAGCACCAGCGGCGCTGTTGCCACCTGCCGCAGGGCCTTCGTCCCGTTCATCGTGGAGAGGATGACGCGCCACTCCCTGACATCGAGGGAGTTGAACTCGCTGGGGGAGTTGCCGTAGTCGAACCCCGGAGGCGCCAGGCCGTTCACCTCGCCGCAGAGTACGTATCGTCCTGGAGCCGGACGCGCCATGCGACGGGCCTCTGCCGGGCTGGCGGCCAGCGTGATCTCGGGGATGCCCCGCCCGAAGAGGGTGACGATGGAGGAGCTGGCCCGCAGCGCGTCGATGACCACGCAGGCGTTCTCCTCCACGTCCGACAGGAGGCGGGGCAAGAACGCGACATCGAGCTTCATGTCCTCACCTGTATCCCAGCGAGGCTTCACTTGTCAAGCGGCGTTCGCCTTGACTTGGCTGCCCTGGCGGCTATACCATTCATCCTGACTCCTGGGGGCATCATCCACATTGTCATGAGGTGACCCGTGCCCTTCTTCGACAAGCTGGAGCAGGCTGCCCTGCGCAACCAGAGCCTCCTCTGCGTCGGCCTCGACCCCGACCCGGCGCGGCTGCCTGTCCCTGACGTCGCCGCCTTCAACAGGGCGATCATCGAGGCCACGGCGGAGCTCGTCTGCGCCTACAAGCCGAACCTCGCCTTCTACGAGGCCCTGGGCGAGGCCGGCATGGCCGCCCTCCGCGACACCCTGGCCGCCATACCGCCCGATATCCCCGTCATCGCCGACGGCAAGCGCAACGATATCGGCAACACCGCCAGGGCCTACGCCCGCGCCCTGTTCGACGAGCTGGGCGTCGATGCCGCCACCGTCAACCCTTATCTCGGCGGCGACGCCGTCGAGCCCTTTCTGGAGCGCGAGGACAAGGCTGCCTTCATCCTCTGTCGCACCTCCAACCCCGGCGCCCGCGACCTGCAGGACCTGCTTGTGTCGGCCGCTCCGGGCTCGGAGGCGCGGCCCCTGTTCGAGGTGGTGGCGGAGGTTGCCGGTCGCTGGAACAGCCGCGGCAACGTCGGCCTGGTCGTGGGTGCCACCTACCCCGAGGAGCTGGGGCGGGTGCGGCAGCTCTGCCCCGAAATGACCTTCCTGGTGCCCGGCGTCGGTGCCCAGGGGGGAGACGTGGCTGCCGTCATGAGAAACGGCCTCGACCGGGCTGGTCGGGGGCTTATCATCAACGTCTCTCGTCAGGTCCTGTACGCCTCGCGGGAGAAGGACTTTGCCCGGGCGGCCGCCGGAGCCGCCCGCCAGCTGCGGGACGAGATCGAGCGGCAGCGCCAACAGGCCCTGGCGGAGGCGAGGTCCTAGCGATGCCCCTCGATATCCGCCTGGGCGATGTGGTGCGCCTGCGTAAGAAGCACCCCTGCGGCAGCTACGAGTGGCGGGTCGTGCGCCTGGGTGCCGATATCGGTATTCGCTGTCAGAAATGCAACCATCGCATTCTGTTGGAACGGCGGGCGTTGGAGAAGCGGCTCAAGGCCTTCGTCTCCCGCGGCGAAGCGCCCGACCCCGCTCTCGAGCGTCTGCTGTTCGAGGAAAAGGAAGAGGAGGTCTGATCCTCCTGTGAGGGCATATGGCAGAGGCTCAGGCCCCTAGCCCTAGGATCGACCTCTGGGCCCTTGCTGGCGGCAAGGCTCTCCTTCAGGAGCAGGGGTTTCGACGCCTCTGGCTCACCCGCCTGCTTGCCCAGACAGGTCAGAACGTTCTCGTCTACTCCTTGCTGGTGATCGTAGTCGGGAAGACCGGCTCCGGCATACACACCGGCCTCTTCGTGCTTGCCTTCGTGATCCCGTCCGCCACCCTGGGCCCGCTCTCCGGCGTCTTGGTCGACCGCGTCTCCCGGGGATGGATGCTGGTGCTCATGAACGGGCTGCGGGTGATCCTGTGCCTGGGGCTGGTGGCATCCGACCAGAGTGTGTGGGCCATATACGGCTTTGCCCTGCTGCTGGCCGCGTCCATGCAGTTCGTAGGGCCCGCCGAGTCGGCCGCCCTTCCCCAGGTCGTGGCGAAGGATGAGCTGACCGAGGCCAACTCTCTATTCAACGTCGGGAGCCTTGTCGGCCAGGCGATAGGCATGGCGGTTCTGGCCCCGTTGTTCCTGAAGACCGTCGGCCCCGACCCCTTGTTCCTCCTCACGGCGGGCATCTTCGGCGCCGCTTCGATAGTGATCGCCACGGTGCCTGGTTTGAGCGCACCGGCCCCCGCCAAGCGCCGCTCCCTGAGCGATGCTACGGCCGGCGTGAGGGCGCAGTTCGCCAGGGCATGGGTGGTACTCCGGAAGGATGGGCAGGCCTACATGGCGGTCATCATGCACGTGGTGGGGAGCGCCTCTTTGCTGGTGGGCGTCACCGTGTTGCCCCGCTTCGCCGACAAAGTCCTCAATGTCTCCGCTGAGAACCTCATCTTCGTCTTCTCTCCTGCCGCCATCGGCCTCTTCGTGGGGCTGCGCAGCGTGGGCTGGCTGGCGAGGGCGATCGGCAAGGGGCGGACGACGGCCCTCGGCTTTGCCTTGCTGGTCTTCTCGCTCCTCTGCTTTGGACTCGTCAGCAACCTGGGCGGCTTTCTCGCCGATCGGAACCCGTTGGCGCTCTTCGATCCCGGCCCCCTCGACGACCGCGGGGGAAGGATCCTCGTGACCATGGGCATAGCGGCCGTGGCGGGCCTGGCCTACTCCTTCCTCGGCGTTGCCAGCCGCTCGGTGGTCAACGAGCGCATCCCGGTGGAGATGCAGGGCCGCGTCTTTGCCGCTCAGACCGTCCTCTCCAACCTGGCGTCCATCATTCCTCTCCTGCTGGCCGGCGCCCTGGCCGACTGGTTCGGCGTCCGGCCGGTGCTGATCACTGTTGCGGTGGTGATGTCGCTGTTTGTCCTCTGGACGGCATTGCGGGCCAGGGTCGCCCCCAGTCCGGTGGGTGGTGCCTATGGTTGAGAGTGAGGTGAGAAAGCTAACTGAGCTCGGAGGGTCGGAGAGGGCCCCCGTACTGGCCAACCGTCGCTTTCTGGTGCTCTGGTTGTCCCAGCTCTCCTCTCAGATCGGCCAGAACGCGATCCTCTTCACCTTGCTGGTCTTGGTGATGACGAAGACTAACTCCACCACCCACACCAGCATCCTCGTGCTCTCCTACGTCGTGCCGTCGGTGCTCTTCGGCATGGTGGCCGGCGTCCTGGTAGACCGCTGGCGCAAGCGCACCGTGCTCATGGCCACCAACGTCCTGCGCTGCGGCGCGGCCATCGCCTTCCTGTTCGGCAGCGACTACGTCTGGGTGCTGTACGCCGTGAACCTGGGGTTCTCCGCCGTCAGCCAGTTCTTCACCACCGCCGAGGTGGCCACCGTCCCCTTCGTCGTCCCCAGGAACCAGCTCATCGCCGCCAACAGCCTGGTCAGCTTCGCCTGGACGGGTTCCCAGTTCGCGGGGATGGTCTTCCTGGCCCCCATCCTCCTCAAGACCTACGGCTCGGACGCCCTGTTCGTGGCTATGGCGGTCCTCTTCCTCATCGCCGCCGCTCTGGCCCGTTTTCTGCCTCAGATCGAGCGGGACGGCGACCTTGATGCCGCGCAGCAGGAGAGCCTCCTTCAGGGCGCGCCCACGGAGCTGGCTCAGGCGTTGCGCCTGCTCCGCTCTGACCCCGCCTCGTGCCTGGCTATGGGCCAACTGACCCTCAGCAGCTCCCTCGTCCTCCTGTTCGCCGTGCTGGTGCCCCGCTTCATGCAGGAGGTCCTCGACGTTCGCGCCGACGACGCCGTCTACGTCTTCGCCCCCACCGGTGTCGGCGCCATCCTAGGCCTGCGCCTCCTGCCCTGGCTCGCCGGCCGGATAGGCAAACACCGCCTCGTCGCCTTCGGTCTCACCGGCATCGCCGTCTCCGTGGTAGCTATGGGCCTGGTCGAGAGCATGGCCGACCTTCTGCAGCGCACGGAGTACCTCAACCCCTTTGGCGAGCAGAGGCTGGGTGGGCTCTCCCTCCTGGTTGCCCTGACCATGTTCTTTGCCGGCCCCCTGGGTCTGGCCTACGCCATGGTCAACGCCCCTGCCCAAACGGTGCTCCACGAGCGGGCCCCGCCCGAGATGCGGGGGCGTGTTTTCGGCGCTCAACTGGCTCTGGCCAACGTCGTAGCCATAATCCCTTTGCTCTTGGTGGGTGCCGTGGCCGACATATACGGTGTGAGCCTTGTGCTTCTCACCATCGCCGCGGTCGTGGCAGTAGCGGCCGCCCTCAGCGTCCTCCTGGAGATGCGCTGGGAGGGCCTGATGGCTGAGGAGCAGGGTGTGGAAGGGCCAAGCGCCGCGACTTCAACTGAGCCGCGGATTGGGGATCAGGGAGCGCGGGATGTCGGTGCCGGCCCGTCGATTGACAGGAGGGGGGGCCTCGGATAGACTGGAAACACGAGGTTCGTGCCGCGAGCAGGAGGTGGTGGGATGATTGAGATGACCATCGAGAGCATACGCGTCAGCCTGATGAACTACCAGCGCGTGGTCATCCTTAAAGAGAAGGACGCAGACCGCTACCTTCCCATCTGGATAGGCCCGGCGGAGGCCGACGCCATCGCTGTGCGTCTTCAGGAGGTGTCGGTGGCTCGGCCCCTTACCCACGATCTCCTGCGTTCCGTCATCGATGCCCTGGGTGCGCAGGTCAGCTCCATCATCGTAAACGACCTCACCAACGACACCTTCTACGCTCGCATCATCCTCGATGTGGACGGTAGGTCCATAGAGATCGACTCCCGTCCCAGCGATGCCATCGCCTTGGCAGTGAGGGCCAACGTTCCCATCTTCGCCGAAGAGTCGGTCTTGGATAAGGCCGGCGTCATTCTGGAAAAGGAAGGCGACAAGGTCGTGGAGGCGGAGCCCATGGGGAAGGTGGACCCGGAGGAGATCGAAAAGATGTCGGCCTTCCGCGACTTCATCGAGAGCCTCGACCTGGACGACTTCGGGAAGCGCGGGCCTCAGACGTCGTAGATCCACAGCATCGCCGCATCTGGAGCTTGGCTGGGGGGCACTGGGCAGTGTCCCCTGCTTCGTATCGAGCCGGTGCAGATACTTGACATATCTGTTACGGGCTGCTATAGTCTTCCCACATTCGAATAGCGAGAACGGCTGCGAACAGGACTAGTAAGCCGCAGAGCGGGGCTTCTCCGCCATGGGCGGAGGGCAGAGAGCCGGGCTGGGTGAGAACCGGCGCCAGCGCAGCGGTCCCCATACCTGGGGGTCTCCTCGTCGGGGGACAGAATGGACCTGGGAGCCGCAAACCGAACTCCGCCAGCGGGCGGACAGTAGGCTTTGTCGGAGGGGCACCGTTATCAGAGCCCAGGGCATATCCCCCGTAGACCGGGGACGTGCCTGAGCAGAGATGTCCCGGCCTGCCTGTCGGTAGGCGGGCCCGTCGGGACAAGTAGGGTGGCACCGCGACAAGGACCCTCGCCCCTATGGGTGAGGGTTTTCTGTTTGGCTTGGGCCGCCACCTATCTCAATGCGCCTGTCAAGAGGGAGTGCATAGCCAAGGAGGAACCATGGACACCAAATTCGTACTGCCGGAAAAGGAACTGCCGACGCGCTGGTACAACATCCAGGCCGACCTGCCGTCGCCGCTGCCGCCGGTGCTGCACCCCGGCACCAAGCAGCCGGTAGGCCCCCAGGACCTGGCGCCGCTGTTCCCCATGGCCCTGATCCAGCAGGAGGTGAGCACTGAGCGCTACATCGACATACCGGACGAGGTGCGGGAGATCTACAAGCTGTGGCGGCCCACCCCCGTCTACCGGGCGCATCGCCTGGAGAAGGCGCTGGGCACCCCTGCCAAGATCTACTACAAATACGAAGGGGTCAGCCCCGCCGGCTCCCACAAGCCCAATACCGCCGTCGCCCAGGCCTATTACAACAAGATGGAGGGGGTCAAGCGGCTGACAACGGAGACGGGTGCCGGGCAGTGGGGTAGTGCCCTCGCCATGGGATGCAGCTTCTTCGGCATGGAGCTGAAGGTCTACATGGTGAAGGTGAGCTACTTCCAGAAGCCCTACCGCCGCTCCCTGATCGAGACCTGGGGGGCTTCGGTCGTGCCGAGCCCAAGCCCCGATACGAAGTCGGGACAGGCGATCCTGGCCGAGGACCCGGAGTCGACGGGCAGCCTCGGCATCGCCATCAGCGAGGCGGTGGAGGACTGCGTCGGCCGCGAGGACACCAAGTACTCCTTGGGTAGCGTCCTCAACCACGTCCTCCTCCACCAGACCATCCAGGGCGAGGAGGCGCTGAAGCAGATGGAGATGGCCGGTGACTATCCGGACATCGTCATCGGCTGCGTGGGCGGCGGCTCCAACTATGCCGGCGCCTGCCTGCCCTTCGTCCGCGAGCGGCTGGTGAACGGAAAGAAGACCCGTTTCATCGCCACCGAGCCCGAGGCCTGCCCTACCCTTACCCAGGGCCCCGACGCCTACGACTTCGGTGACACCGCGGGCATGACGCCCCTCATCAAGATGTTCACCCTGGGGCACACCTTCGTGCCGCCCGCCATCCACGCCGGCGGCCTGCGCTATCACGGCATGGCGCCCATTATCTGCGAGCTGCAGCGTCTGGGGATCGTGGAGAGCAGGGCCTATCACCAGAACGCCGTCTTCGAGGCGGCGGTCCAGTTCGCTCGGACGGAGGGGCACATACCCGCCCCCGAGCCGGCCCACGCAATCCGCGCCGTCATAGACGAGGCTCTGGCCTGCAAGGAGTCCGGCGAGTCGAAGGTCATCCTGCTCGCTCTTAGCGGCCATGGCCACTTCGACATGGGGGCCTACGACAGGTACTTCGCCAAGGATCTGGAGGACTTCGCCTACCCGAAGGAGAAGGTGCAGGAGGCGTTGACCCACCTGCCCAAGGTGTAGACATAACTATGTACGTGCCCAGCCTTGACGAGGCCAAGCGCCTGGCTGCTCACGGCAACCTGGCGCCAATCTACCGCGAGGTGGCGGCGGACCTGGAGACGCCCGTGTCCGCCTACCTCAAGGTGGCTCGAGGCGAGCACTCCTTCCTTCTGGAGAGTGTTGAGGGCGGCGAGCGGCTCGCCCGTTACAGCTTCATTGGGACGGAGCCCTACCGAGTGCTGCGTACGGAGCCGAGCGTCGCCCTCGACCAATCTTCCGGCGACCCCCTGATGGCCATCGAAGACGAGCTACGGAGGTTTCAGGTCGTCTCCCTGCCGGGGCTGCCGCGCTTCCATGGCGGCGCCGTCGGCTACCTCTCCTACGAGGTGG
>CAZSRY010000079.1:0-7423 GCA_964609475.1 uncultured Dehalococcoidia bacterium | reverse complement strand
AAGATGGTGATCTTGTCCGGCAGGACCAGGCCATAGTCGCTGCCCCGCTCGGTCATCGGCACCCCCTCGTAGAGCCCGTAGAGCCCCTCGCCCTTGCCTGCGCCGGCATAGCGAAGGTCGGCACGACTGGGACGACGCTTGATGACGATGTCTACGTTGGCCAGGCTTTCCTTGAAGGGGGAGGGGATGTCCGACAGTGCCTTGAGGATCAACCGAGCAAAGCGTCGAGATGACACGTGTCGCTCCACCTCCACGGCGGGGTTCATTCGGATAGTATGACTGGTAAATGGAGGCGGGGTTCCATCACGAACGGACACAGCGGGCTGGCGTCCGCCTCAAAGCCTCCTGGGCTGGTCCTGGCTGTAGCACTCCCACAGCGCCTGGTAGCCCGTACCCAGGATGGCGTTCCTGACCTCCTCTTCTTCCTCCGCCAGGAGCTCTCGAAACACCTCTTCGCACTGCTGGGCAGCCCCAGGATAGCCAGAGTCAATGACCCGCTGAACGATCGAAGGCCATATGCCGCAGGTAACAAGGCTTTGTACACGCTTGGGCCACCAGACGGCGGAGATCTTTTCCGGCAGCCGGAAGCGGGGGCGGAGTTGTTTCAGGTTGCGGAAGCGTTCTTCGGGAGACTTGACTCGCGGCACTAGCTTGAGCAGGGGCCCGTCAACCGCGCTAAAGCGGCTGTCGATGAGAAGCCGCTGACTGATCACCACAAACCGGATCGTGATGACCTCTGCCGACTGAATAGTATCCAGGATCTCGTCGACATTCAGGTTGTAGTCGTTATCCATAATCACAGAAGGCCGATCCTGCAGGCACTGCACGAACGCCAAGTGGATTCTCAGCAGACTACTTCGACCACTCAAGCCCCTGGCGCTTACTTCATGATTGTAGCACCAACGAAGGGCGAACTCAAGGTGACCCTCGGCCAATCGAGTGGCCTTTTCTGTCTGCCTACCGGGCAACCCCCTCCCACCCAAGAGCATCGCCATTCCTTTCAGGCCAGTTGACGCCACAGCCATCGCCCCCAAGGCAGAGGCCGTCGGCAGGTTCCCGCCGGTTGACACAGAGCCCATATTCGTTAAAGATGATGATGAACGCCAAGGACGGCCCATCATCTCAGCCTTTGGCGAAAGACGTGAGGTCATAGACGTGTGCAGGAGATGGATGAGGCTGGCAAGGGCAGCAGTCTGGTTGGGCCCCCTGCTATTAGCGGCATTTCTGGCGGCCTGCGGCAGCAATGGAGCGTCAGACAGCGAAGTGGCCGCCACGCCCTCCCCCGTACCACGGGAAATGGACGTGGGACTCCCTCGACCCTTTGAATTGGGCCTCAGTTCCTTCCCCTCCGAACTTACCGAAGCAAGCTATGAGAAGGCCTTTGCCCTTGCTGGCGAGGTCGGCGAGCTTATCCTGATCCAGCGAGCGCCACCCTGGGAGGAATTCGCTGCCGGCGGAACCCTATCCAAGAATACGCAAGAGACCACGCAAGAGGAGGTTCTCCTGGCGGAGGAGAACAATCTCGAGATCTTCTTCGGCATCGACCCCACCGACCCCACCGACCGGGGCCGCCTGAACGATCTGCCGGACAAGCTGCGGGGCAAGAGCTTCGCTGATAAGGAGGTGCGGGATGCCCTCATCGCCTACGTCAAGTACGTGGCCCTCAACTACAAGCCCAAGTACTTGGCGATAGGCATTGAAGTGAATATGTACTACGAGCAACAGCCGGACGACTTCGACAATTTCGTGAGCCTCTACTTCGAGGCCTACGACACCGTCAAGAGCCTGTCTCCCGATACGCTGGTCTTCCCCACCTTCCAGCTCGAAGCGATGCAGAATCTCCTATCTGCCGACGCCGGGGATATCTCCGAGTGGCATCTCCTGAGGGAGTTCCAGCCTAAGCTGGACCTGGTGGCCCTGAGCACCTACCCCAGCTTCGTCTTCGACAGCCCGGAGGATATCCCTGCCGACTACTTCAGTCAGGTGGGCAGATACACCGACAAGCCGGTGGCGATCGCCAGCGCCGGCTATTCTTCGGGGCCGGGACGCGATGGCCTGAACGAGGGCACGGAGGAGGAGCAGGCGGCGTTCGTTGAGCACATGTTGGAGGAGGCCGAGAACCTGAATATGGCCTTCGTGGTCTGGGTGACGGGGTGCGATCCCGGCTTCCCTGCCAACCCGCCCTTCGACCTCTACAACCACATCGGCCTGTGCAACTCCGACGGCAGCCACAAGCCAGCGTGGCTAGTCTGGGTGGCGCAGGCAGCCCGCCCCTTGAAGGGTCAGGGCCTCAAGGCCGCCAACGAATAGGCTAGGCATAGACGAGGTCTCGATTAAGCAGGGCGCGGGAGATGATCAGGCGATGGATCTGGCTTGTCCCCTCGACGATCATGAGCTGGCGGGCATCGCGGTAGTGCCGCTCCAGTGGATGATCCCGCATGTACCCCTGGGCACCCAGTATCTGCAGGGCATCGGATGAGACCCTGACCGCCGCCTCCGAGGAGAAGGCCTTGGCCACCGACAGCAGGTGAGCGTCCTCGCGCTTGAACCGTCCCTGATCCACCAGCCAGGCGGCCTGGTAGGTGAGCAGCCGTGCCGCCTCCACCTGAATCGCCATGTCGGCAAACATGAACTGAATGGCCTGAAGATTGACGATAGGCCCCCCGAAGGCCTCTCTCTGGCGGGCGAACTCCAGGGCGTAGGATAGGGCACCCTCGGCGAGGCCGACGCCGCGGGCCGCTACGAGCGGCCGGATGCTGTTCAGGGTGTACATCGCCGTGGGGAATCCCTTGTTCTCCTCGCTGCCCAGCAGGTTCTCCGCCGGCACTCGACAGTCCTGAAACGCCAGCGTGGCCGTGGCAACGCCTCGAACCCCCATCTTCTTGTCCAGGTGAGCTACCGAGAAGCCGGGGGCGTCCTTGGGCACGACAAAGCCGGAGACGCCCCGCGCGCCCGCCGACGGGTTTGTCTTGGCGAATATGGACACGTAGTCGGCGACCGCACCGCCAGAGATATAGGCCTTCTCCCCGTTTATGACGTACTCATCGCCGTCGCGGACGGCGCGGGCCTCGATCGCGGCCGCGTCGGAGCCGGCGTTGGGCTCGGTCAACCCAAAGGCCGCCTTCACCTCGCCTCGAGCCGCCGGAGGGAGGAACTTTCGCTTCTGCTCCTCCGTCCCCCCCAGGACGATCGGCTGGGTGGGAAGCGCCGTGAGGAGGAGAATGAGACCCGTGGAGCAGCAGTACTTGGCTACCTCCTCCACAGCCAGGGCCAGAGCCAGGAAGCCGACTCCGCTTCCCCCATACTCCTGACGAATCGTCAAGCCCAGGAGGCCCGCCTCCCGAAAGACCTGAAACAGGTCGTGGGGATACTCCTCTGTCTCATCGATCTCGGCCGCCCGCGGGGCTACCTTCTCCCGCGCGATGCGGCGGGCTGTGTCGCGGATCAGTCTGTGCTCTTCTGAAAGCTGGAACTCCATGCCGGCTGACTCCTTCCTCAAGGAAATAGGTCCGGGTTTCCGCCCATATTAGGGAGCGCCCTAGCGGCACTGAGCCACGGCGGACGGCAGTACAGCTTGACGCTCAGCCGAGTCCGTATCTAAAATAGACTAACAACTGAATACAGTAAACGCTCTTATCAAGAGTGGTGGAGGGACCGGCCCGACGAAGCCCGGCAACCAGTGTGGGAGAGCCAAGTTTTAGGCGGTTCTGCCCAACATGGTGCCAAGTCCGACCCTGCCGGCGGCAGGGAAAGATGAGAGTTGGTTTCGCAGAACTTCTCACACCACGAGGAGTTTTTTTTATTGTCCATCACCGGAGGGAACAGAGCCCATGATGGGATGGCCTGACTATGTGGCCACCGATCCGACTGACTGGCTGCTGGAGGAGGATAACCCCTCTGTCCGCTACCTGACGCTGCGGACGAGCCTGGAGCTGCCGGAGGACGACCCGAAGGTCGTGACGGCAAGGCAGGCGATCATGCGATCGGGCCCTGTGCCGGCGATCCTGGCCGCCCAGCATGAGGACGGCTATTGGGTCAAGCCGGGGACGGGCTACTCGCCCAAGTACCGGGGGACGGTCTGGCAGCTCATGTTCCTGGCCCATCTCGCCGCCGACGGCTCCGACGAGCGGGTGGCCAGGGCCTGCGAGTATGTCCTCGGCCATAGCAGGGCCAAGAACGGCGCCTTCTCCACCTCCGCCGATGTCGTGCCAAGCGCAGCAGTCGACTGCCTGAACGGCAACCTCATCCACGCCTTCTATGGCCTCGGCTGGGGAGGCGACGAGCGGGTGCAGGGGGCCGTTCAGCAGCTCTGCACGTCGATCTCTGAGAGACACTTCAAGTGCAAATACAACGCCGGGCTCCCCTGCGCCTGGGGGGCCGTCAAGGCGCTCCTCGCTTTCTCCGCCATCCCAAAGGAGGAGCGGAGCAGCGAGGTAAGGGCAGCGATCAAGGAAGGGGTCGATCTTCTCCTCAGCCGTAACCTCGCCGTCGCCGACTACCCGTGTCAGGAGCGGATCAATCCGAACTGGTTCAAGTTGGGCTTCCCGCTGAACTACGCCAGCAACGTCCTGGAGGCGCTTCAGGTCCTGGCGGAGTTGGGCCACGGCGCGGAGCCGCGGCTGAAGGATGCCTTGAAGCTGACCCTCTCCAAGCAGGACGGCCTCGGACGCTGGCGGATGGAGTTCAGCCTCAACGGCAAGATGTGGGCCGACATCGAGGCCAAAGGCAAACCAAGCAAGTGGGTGACCCTGCAGGCCATTCAGATGCTAAAGCGAGTCTTCGGGGGCTACTAGGAGATGTTTCAGGCACGGATTGCCGTCATCGGCGGCAGCGGGTTCTATCAGATGGATGGTCTCGCCGACCGGCAGGAGGTCCGCTGCCAGACGCCGTTCGGCGAGCCCAGCGACGCCATCGTGCTGGGAACCCTTGGCGGCGTGCGCGTCGCCTTCCTCGCCCGACACGGCGTGGGGCATCGCCTCCTCCCCGGCGAGGTGCCCAGCCGGGCTAACATCTACGCCCTGAAGAGCCTGGGCGTCGAACAGATCATCGCCATCAGCGCCGTTGGCAGCCTGCGCCAGGAGATCGCCCCGCAGCATCTGGTGGTGCCGGACCAGCTCATCGACCGCACAAAGGGGCGGGCGGGCACCTTCTTTGGACGGGGCCTGGTGGCCCATATCTCATTCGCCGACCCGTTCTGCCCGGTGCTGAGGCAGGTGCTGCTGGAGTGCGCTCGCGAGGCCGGGGCGACGGCGCACGAAGGGGGCACGTGCGTGGTCATGGAGGGGCCCCCATTCTCGACAAAGGCGGAGTCCAACCTCTATCGCTCCTGGGGAGCCGACCTCGTCGGCATGACCACCCTGCCCGAGGCGAAGCTGGCCCGCGAGGCGGAGATCTGCTACGCCACCCTCGCCTGCGTCACCGATTACGACGTCTGGCGGGAGTCTGAGAAGACGGTGACGGCAGAGATGATCCTCGCCAATACCATTGTTAACGTGGAAAAGGCCCGAAAGGTGGTGGCCCTGGCCGTGCAGAGGCTGCCCCAGGAGCGCCGCTGCCCCTGCGCCAGCGCCCTCAGCGACGCCCTGGTAACGCCACCCCAGTTGGTGCCGGAGGAGACGAGGAGAGCGCTGGCCCCGATAGTCGGAAGGTACATGGCCCCTGAGACGAGCGAGGGCAGAGATGGTTGATGGGATGACGAAGGGCCGAACCACAGCGGAGGGAGACAGGCGCACCTACCTGATCCAGGCCCTGAGGGACCGCCTCCAGATCCAGCGACTTCTGGAGCCGCAGCGGGTCTATGCCGCCTATGCCCTGGCCCAGTTGGAGCCCCACCTATTCGCCGAGTCGGAGTGGTGGCTCGCCGAGGGAGGGGAGGGCGAGACCTTGGTGATGCATTCGCGCGGCGGCCTAGGGAACGCCATGGTAACCCTCGGCGATGCCAACGGCCTGCATGCCCTGCTCAGCCTCCACCCCGGGCCCGCATACGCCTTCGCTACCTTCCAGGTCGAACACCTGCCGGTGATGGGCCGCTTCTTTCGCCTGTCGCAGGATCAGCCTATGCTGCGCATGGAGGTCAGGCCCGAGACCTTCGTTGCAGCGCCGGCGGCGGAGGAGACGGAGGGGGCCGTTCGGGTGCGACGCCTGTCCGGCAGCGACACGCCTGAGGTCAACCGCTTGTGCCGCACCGATGCCAGTAGCCTGCACTATAAGGCATCGCACATCAGGGAGGGGGTCTACTTCGGCGTACACGCTGACGAGCGTCTGGTGGCGGTGGCAGGTACCCACGCCGTCTCTCCCAGCAATGGCATGGCTGTGCTGGGGAATGTCTTTACCCACCCCCTCTACCGCAACCGTCACTTCGCTCTCCAAGCCACCAGCGCCGTGACGGAGGCATTGCTGAGGATCTGTCAGCAGGTGTTCCTCACCGTAGACCCCCGGAACGAGGCCGCCGTACGAGCCTACCGCCGGCTGGGCTATCGGGAGGAATGCCAGCTTATCGAAGGGGGCGTCACCCGCAAGGAGATGCTGGGGCTGGGCAGCCTGCTGCGACGACTCCTGGCACGCCGGCGTGGCCGCACCTACGGACGGGAGCTGGTGACAGGCGCGGAAGCCGCTTGGGCAGCGACCGCTACTAGCAAGGAGAACAGAGCCGAGCATGACTAAACGACCATCCACGCCGCATGATGTCAAGGACCTGACCATGGCTGAAGAAGGCATACGCCGCATCGAGTGGGCGGCACGCGAGATGCCGGTCATCGGCCTCATCCGGAAGCGATTCGCGAAGGAGAAGCCGCTCAAGAACATGCGCCTCTCCGCCTGCCTCCACGTCACCACCGAAACGGCGAACCTGGCCCTGGCCCTGAGAGACGGCGGCGCCCAGCTCGCCCTGTGCGCCAGCAACCCCCTGAGCACGCAGGACGACGTGGCGGCGGCCCTGGTCAGCGAGTACGGCATCCCCACCTTCGCCAAGAAGGGCGAGGACGATGACACGTACTATCGCCACATCCACCAGGCCCTGGAACAGGACCCCCAGATATCGATGGACGACGGCGCCGACCTCGTGGCTACGATCCACAGGGAGCGCCGCGACCTCATTCCCAACGTCCTCGGGGGCACTGAGGAGACCACCACCGGCGTCATCCGCCTGCGCAGCATGGCCCGCGACGGCGCCCTCGCCTACCCCATAATCGCCGTTAACGAGGCCGACACCAAGCACCTCTTCGACAACCGCTACGGCACCGGCCAGAGCACTCTCGACGGCATCACCCGCGCCACCAACATCCTCTGGGCGGGCAAGACGGTGGTTGTCTGCGGCTACGGCTGGTGCGGCCGCGGCGTGGCCATGCGCGCCCAAGGCATGGGGTCGCAGGTCATCGTCGTCGAGGTCAAGCCCGTGCGCGCCCTGGAGGCGGTGATGGACGGC
>CAZSRY010000078.1:5560-7641 GCA_964609475.1 uncultured Dehalococcoidia bacterium | reverse complement strand
TCGCTGAACCAACGGTAGCGACCGTCCTTGCACTTCCAGCGGTACTCAATTGCTGGAGCCCTGCGGTCTTCAACGGTGCCATCGGGCAGGTTGTCTGAGGATGTTCTGAACCGCTCTTTGTCCTCGGGATGGAACCTCTCAATAACCCCCTTGAGGCCCATCGCAACAACCTCTTCGGGTGTGAACCCAAGTAGCTGGAGCGCGGATGGGCTGACGTAGTCGTAGCTCTTGGTCTCCAGGTTCAGCTTGTAGATGAGGTCGCGGGAGACATCCAGGACGTTGCGGAAGCGCTCCTCGCTCTCTCGCAGAGCGTCCTCCGCCCGCTTCTGCTCGCTGACGTCTCTGAGGGTACCCTCGACCCCGATGAACGTGCCATCGGGATCACGAAGGATTAGAGAGTTCACGGAAGCATCAATCACACGGCCGTCCCCGGCCCTCAGCCGGATTTCGTAGTGTCTGACCTCTCCCTGTTCCAGGAGCGTCTTCAGGAGCCCTGCTCGCTCTTCCGGATCCTCATAGATATTCAGCACCTGTGTGCCGATCAACTCCTCGCGGCTGTATCCCCAGTCCTTCACCGAGGGGCTGAGCTCGGTGAGGATGCCTTGTGCGTCCGTCCGGAAGAAGATGTCCTGCACGTTCTCGAAGATCTGGCGGTACTTGGCCTCGCCCTCCCGCAGCGTCTCCTCCGCCTGTTTGCGCTCGCTGATGTCGTGGAAGAGGCCCAGGATGAGATGCCTTCCTCCTAGAGTCATGACCGTCGTGCTGATCGCCACCGGCACAACGGTGCCGTCCTTTCGCACGACCTCACCGTCATAATCAGCAGCATGCCCCTTCTCAACGTGTGCCGCGAATCTCTGTTTGTACTCCTCGGCCTTCTCCGCTGGATGCAGCTTGCTCTGGTGCATCCCGATCATCTCATCACGGGTGTGCCCCAGCAGCGTCTCAGCCCCTCTGTTCGCGTCCAGGAGAATGCCGGTCTCGGAGTCGGCTAGGAAGGCGGCGTCGTTCAGCTCCTCGAAGAGCTGATGGTACTTCCGCTCTGACTCCTCAAGTCCTGTCGTTCTCTCGAGCAGGGTTTCAGCCATCTCGTTGAAGTCGTGGGCAAGGGTTGCTACCTCCTCCGGGCCGAAGACCTTCGCCCTCGCCTCCAGGTTCCCTGACCTGATTGATCTGGCGCTGGCCTGAAGCGAGGCGAGGGGGCGCACGACCGATAGGATGAGCAGGGTGATCGCCGCAGACCCCGTCAGGAAAGCGACCGTGCTGACGCCGATCAATAGTGCGAGGGAGGTGTGGGAGGCGTGGTTCGCCGCCGCCCGCTCGTCTGCCAGCTTGCCCTGCTGTCCCCAGGCCAGTTGATCCAGGTCGGCCATCATGGTCTCGACCCTGGGCCATATTTCCGAGTAGTACTGTTGCGCCGTCTCTATCCTGGTACCGCTGTCCGTGGAGGTCACGAGGGCAATCGCGTCTGCGTCTCGCATCAACTGGTCCATCTGTTCATTGACGCTGTCAAGCGCGGCGACCTCGTCCGTCTCGCCCATGGCGACCAGCTCGGCCCTTGCCTTCTGAATGTCTTCGTCTATGGTCGCAACGGCTTCGAGGAACATCTCTTGGAGAGGGGTCGTGTCTTCTTCAAATATCGATGCCGCAAGCTGGGCGGCGAGGGGGAAGGTACGGGCGCGGGCATCGTCCAGGGCGGTAACCACGTCGCCTCTTTCCTCCAGCGAGCGGAGTGTATGTCGTTCGTCGAGGGCGCGCGTGGTCGCCACTGCCGCCACGCTGACCAGGAGCAGCAGCAGCACCAGGATTGCCAGTCGCGCTCGGGCTCGCGCCGATCTCAAACCAAGCATTGTGTCCTGTCCGCCGTGACCCTCCTATGTTCTCCTCAATCCGCCTGTGCTGAGCCCCTAGGTTCGCCGCCTCCTGACCACACAGAGCCCTAGGGAATGCGTTTCAGCAGTCCCTTTAGATAGGTTCGGTTGCAGAGGTCGAATTCGCCAATCTTGCAAGATGTATTCTCGGAAGAAGTGGGCCGGCGCGCCGGTATGAGCGGGCAGCGCGGGGAGAGAGGGCTGGCCGCGCGA
>CAZSRY010000078.1:0-5460 GCA_964609475.1 uncultured Dehalococcoidia bacterium | reverse complement strand
GGGCCGGCGCGCCGGTATGAGCGGGCAGCGCGGGGAGAGAGGGCTGGCCGCGCGACATGCCAGGCGGGATAGGCTACAATGCAGTAGAGGCGGGAAGTGAATAGGTCACCTCGATCTGGACCTGGACGGGTGGAGCTCTGGCAACCCACAACCGAGCCGCTGTGACCTCAGCGAACGCCGGCAGGAATGATTGGCTGCGGACGGATGACAGCGTCCTCCTGAGGGAGTGCCGCGAGGAGCGCTATCGTGCGAGCGGCCCCGGCGGCCAGCGCCGGAACAAGGTCGAGACGGCTGTCCGCCTCCATCACCAGCCCAGCGGTCTCACCGCCAAGGCCGACGAATCGCGCTACCTGGAGGAGAACCGTACGCGGGCCCTCAGGCGTCTCCGCGAGCGCATGGCGCTGGAGCTGAGGACCCCCTTCGACCTGGAGGCGCCATCTCTGGAGCCGGAGTTTCTGGCGCAGAGGGGCCCGAAGGGCGGCCTTTCCGTGAACCGGCGCAATCCGGCCTACCCGATCGTCGTAGCCACCGTGCTGGACGCCCTTGAGGCAGCGAAGGGAAGCTACGCGAAGGCGGCTCAGGCCCTTGGCCTCACCACCAGCCAGGTCCTGCGCTTTCTCCGCTCAGACCCCCAAGTATGGCGTCTGGTGAGGCAGGCTCAGCGGCGGCGCTCCGGCGGCGTGAAACCAGACGGTCGGCCCACCTGACCCGCCGCTAGAGCGGGGTCTTCCCCTGGGCTATACTGGCGGAGAGAAGGAGGACGGCAAGTATGCGGATCAAACGCTTGGGCCGGACGGGTCTCAAGGTGAGCGAGATCTGCATGGGCACGATGACGTTCGGTGTCCAGGCCGACGAGGACGTGGCTCACGCCATCCTGGATCGGGGCCTCGATGCCGGAGTCAACTTCATCGATACGGCCGATATCTATCCGATACCTCCCACCGTCGAGACGGCGGGTCGCACGGAGGAGATCGTGGGACGCTGGCTGCGCGACAAACGCAGCCGTGTAGTCGTGGCCACGAAATGCCGCGGCCGCGTCGGGCCGGGTCCCAACGACCAGGGCATCTCGCGAGCCCATATTCTGGACGCGGTCGACGCCAGCCTGCGCCGCCTCGGAACGGACTACATCGACCTGTATCAAGTCCACTGGCCGGACCCGAAGACCCCCTTGGAAGAGACGCTCCGCGCCCTCGACGACCTGGTCCGCTGGGGCAAGGTGCGCTATCTCGGCTGCTCCAACTTCGAGGCCTGGCGGCTGTACAAGGCGCTGTGGGTGAGCGACCGGCTGCGGTTGGCCCGCTTCGACTGCGTTCAGCCCAGGTATAACCTCCTCCATCGCGAGATCGAGCGCGACCTGCTGCCGGTGTGCGCCGATGAGGGGATCGGCGTCATCGCCTATAATCCGCTTGCCGGAGGCTTCCTCACGGGCAAGTACCGGCGCGGTGAGCCTCCCCCAGAGGGCACCCGCTTCGCTCTGGAGGAGCAGACCGGGTCCCTATACAAGGATCGCTACTGGCAGGACGAGCTGTTCGATGCGGTTGACAGGGTGAAGCAGGTGGCGGAGGGCTGCGGAGCGACGCCGGCGCAGGTATCGCTGGCCTGGTTGCTCCAGCAGCCGGCGGTCACCTCGGCTATTCTGGGGGCCACGCGGTTGGAGCAGCTTGACGATACGCTGGCGGCCACCGAGTTGAGCCTGGACGCCTCGGCCATGGAGGCCCTCAACGCCATCGCGCAGCCCGGCAACCCCCCAAGGTGACGGCACACGACTGTGCAGCGCCGGGCTTCTCGGCCGTGCAGACGACCGTAGTCATCCCTGGCTCCCTCTCCGCGAGAGCGCGATAGGGCTCAAACAGAGCCCTCAGCCCCCACGGCCTCCTCTCGAAGCTGACGTTCCTCCTGGCACTCCAGCGGCTCCCCGCGGACGCCGGTCGCCAGGCACTTGAGGCAGCTAATGCACTTGGAAGGCGCGGTGTCGCCGCGTTGCCAGCGGGCGATGAGGTCGGGTTCGCGTATAAGGGGCCTGCACATCGATATCATATCGGCGTCGCCGTGGTTGAGGATGTCTGCGGCCATCGACAGGCTTCGAATGCCTCCCACAAGCATGACCGGAATGTCGACGGCACGCTTGGCCTCGGCGCTGTCCTCGCGGAAGTAGGGGTGCTCCTCATCTCCCGGTTTGGCTACTCGCGCTGACCTGGCGCCGATGCCGGTGCTGATCTCCGCCGCCGAAAGGCCCTCGTTGGCCAGCGCCTGCAAAGCCGCCAGGCCCTCGTTGAGCGGCAGTCCGCCGTCGGTGCCGTCCTGCAGGCCGAACTTGATCCATACGGGGTAGTCCTTGCCGGCCGCCTCGCGTACAGCGCGCATCACATCGACGTGAAAGCGCCGCCGCCCCTCGGGCGATCCGCCCCACTCGTCCGTCCTCCGATTGGAGAGGGGCGAGAGAAACTGGCTCAGGAGATAGCCGTGCGCCCCGTGCAGTTGGACGGCGTCGAATCCGGCCTCCTTCGCCCGTGCGGCGGCGCCGCCGAAATCGGACACGGCCTCTTCGATCTCGGCGGGCGTGAGGGCGCGGTGCGGCGATGGGTGCCCCTCGAGCTTCGAGGGGGCCAGGGCGATGAGGTCGCTACGTCGAAGCAACGCCACGTCGATTCCCGCGTGCACGACCTGTAGCGCTATCTTGGCGCCGTAGTCGTGGGCGGCCTTCACCAGGCGGCGCAGCCCTTTGATATGGCGGTCTTGGGAGACGCCGTACTGGCCCATCATGGCCTTTCCCTCTTCCGAGACGTAGGCGAAGCCGGTGACGATGAGGCCCACGCCGCCGCGCGCCAGGCCCTCGAAGACCTTCACCGAGGCGTCCGTGACCTCCCCATCGTCGGTTGCCGTGCCATCCCAGGTAGCGGAGCGCATGAAGCGATTACGGATCTTGACTCCGTCAATCGTAATCGGGTCGAAGGGGTCGGTCATCTGCCATGTCCTCTTTGCCATCGAGAATTCTCTCTCGCCCGTAGTGTCTAGCTCTCTGCCAGGGCGCGATGGTAGGAGGTGAACTTCTGGAGCGCACGGGAGGCACGCTCGACGTTCTTGAAGACGGGGATACCGGCATCGATGAAGCGCTTCGTGATCCGCAGCCTGGCCCTTTCCGCCTCCAGGTTCTCGGCGGGGTTGCGCATGGCGACGCAGAAAGGCTTGCGCTGCTGCAGGCTCTGCCCGAACTCCACCATGCCCTCCTGCATCCTGTTCGCCCATCTTCGTCCGACGAAGCGCGCCATGAACGAGTGAGCCACCACGATGATGATGTCGATCCCCGGGTCCTCGGCCAGGAGCTCCAGCACGTGCAGGATATCCTCCGGCCCTCTGGCCTGCATGCCCACGTCTACGGGATTGAGCACAATGGTTCCGGCGACCCTGATGAAGGTGCGTATCTCCCTCTGAATGTGCTCGGATATAGTGGGGAGGGAGAGGCCGGCGCGGGCGAACGCGTCGGCGGCGGTTACGCTGGTCCCTCCCGCGCCTCCGACGAGGGCGACGCCACGGCCGCTGCAGGGCGGCAGGCGCACCAGGGCCTGAAGGACGTCAATCATCTCTTCTATTGAATCCACCCTGATCGCGCCTGACTGAGCGAAGAAGGCGTCCCAGGCGGCGTTCTGACCGGCGAGAGCGCCGGTGTGAGAGGCCGCCGCCTTGGCGCCCGCGGCGGTGAGGCCCCCCTTCCAGATGACGATGGGCTTCTTGGGCGATATCCGCCTCGTCATCTGCAACAGCTTCGCCCCATCCTGAACCCCCTCCAGGTACATGGCGATGTACTTGGTATCGGGGTCCGTCTCCAGATGTTCCAGGAGGTCCGTGCAGTCCACGACGTAGCCGTTGCCGTAGGAGACAGCCTTGCTCATGAGCAAGCCGTAGTCGGGGGCGAGGCGGACGAACTCGCCTCCCAGGGCGCCGCTCTGCGTGATCATGGCGATGGGCCCGACCTCGGTGGGCAGCTTGCCCCAGGGGGATATGCGCCCCCGCGGTGAGTAGATACCCATGCAGTTCGGCCCGATGATGTTGAGCCTGCCGCGGGCGGCCAGCTCCCGCAGCCGCGCGGCGAGGCGGTCTCCCTCCTCCTCGCCCGTCTCCGAGAAGCCCGCCGTGAACATGTGGATGTTCCGCGCGCCCTTGGCGATGCACTCTTCGAGCGCCTGCTCGGCGCGTCCGGCCCCCACCGCCACGATCACCAGGTCGGGGACCTCCGGCACCGCCGCCAGCGAGGGGTAGCACTTGTAGCCCAGCACCTCCTCGGCGTTAGGATTGATGGGATACACTCTCCCCTCATACCCCATCGCCTTCGCGGTTTCGATGAAGCGGTTTCCACCCCTGCGGTCCTTGGTGGAAGCGCCCAGCAGAGCTATGGAGCGCGGGTTGAAGGCGACGTCAAATCCGGCATCCCAGGCCATTTCTTAGTACATGCTCCTCTTGCCAGCGATCGCGGCCTTTCGCCTGGAGGGCGGGGCATCGCCATGATACCCCGATATCGGCGCTGTGGTACAGGCAGGGAGGCGGCTGCCGAGGGAGCCACAGGCGCCCGCTATCGGTTGGGCTCTGTCCGCGACATCCCTGGCGACGCCGGCGTCGCTCCGTCTAGCGCCGGGCTGTCGGCGCCGGTCCCCCCAGCAGGGGCGGCATGCGTGAGTTGAGCCTGTGCAGCTTGGCCTGCGCGAGGATCCACAGCGACTTGAGGGGGTTTAGGGGCATCATGTGCAGCGGCTTGATCTTCATCAGGGTAGCCAGCCCAGCCATTATGCCGCGCAGGTCATTGTGGGCGTCCACTTGGATGATTCGGCGGTCGGGGTAGCGCCGCCGCAGGTCTGCCCCCCGCTCACTGATGGCGCAGGGCCCTACCACCAGGATATCGCCGCGCAGATCATCCAGGTCGGCCTCGTCGAGGCCCTTGCCGAAGACGATGCTGAAGCCGCCCCGGCCAGCGTAGTCGTTGCTGAATATCTCCAGGATGGCTTCGCTGTTCCCCTTGCAGCCCTCGACACACGCCCGCTCGCGACCCTCGACGATGCGCACGTCGGGGGGGAAACGACGCAGCAGGGCGTACGGATAGCGCTTCTGGAAGCGGCTCAGGTCGCCGATAACCTCGATCTGGTCGAGCCGTCCCTCACCCAGGCCCCACTCCGCCGCCAGGCGCAGGTGCTCCACCTCTTCTATAGCATAGCCCAGCACCTTCGAGCCCACAGTGTCCACCGCCACCGTATCCTGGCCGCCGATGAGCACGTTGAGTTGCACGCTGCTCTCCTCCAGCAGGGCCGCCGGCGGTGCGTTCCCGTTGAAGGTCGCCGTCACACCCTCGATGATGCAGAAATCGGGCTGCACCATCCGGTAGAGACGAGCGAGACGAAGGTGCAACGTCTCATGGTTGTGAAAGTGCATGCGGTCCTCATCGATGGGGAACGCCTGCTGGTTCTTCACGCC
>CAZSRY010000077.1:0-7734 GCA_964609475.1 uncultured Dehalococcoidia bacterium | reverse complement strand
CGTGCTCCTGGTCTTCGTCCACCAGCGAGTGGGTATGGGCCAGCCTCAGGACGCGTCCGCCGCGCTTCAGCTCGACGGCGAAGACCTGGTCGTCCATCCAGGTGTAGGAGGCCGGGTCCCCATCATGGGTGGAGACGAGCGCCCAGCCGGGTCGGCGGAAGGCGCACCCTGAGAAGTGCAGGCCGATCGCCGTGTGGCTGAAGTCTATCGGCCAGAGCGGCGTTACCTCGCCGGTCGCCAGGTCCAGCAGGGAGATGTTGTCCTCATCGATATCCTGGAAGACGATGACCTCACGCCCCTGAACGTCCAGGGCCGCGTCGTAGTGCCCAATGACACGCAGCAGACTCCGCCCGTTTTCCAGATTCCGGTCGTAGACCATGAGGCCGCAGGGATGCGCGTCGTCCCCTGGTTCGCCGCGCTCGCAGTAGTGGTCGAAGGAGGCAAGGAAATACTCTCCCAGCGGGCTGATGGTCACGTGGTCGATCCCGTCGCGCACCTCCGGCACACCGCGCACGTCGCGGCTGGCAATGACCTGGTCAGCCTGCAGGTCGTACACCAGAAAGGCGACCGTCTCCCAGTCCTCGTCCTCCGCCATGAGGCCCCAGTAGCGGCTATCGGACGATGGCCTGCCCTCGTAGCGAGTCCACACCGCGGCCAACGTCTGGTCGGGGAGGTCGTCGGCGAACTCGTGAACCAGCGTCTGCTCCCCGCTGCCCACGTCGTAGCTCATCAGGCGGGTCTCATCGGAGAAATAGAGAAGGTCTGGGTCGGCGGCGTCCCAGCGCGGCTCCACCACGAGCGGCAGTTCACCCAGGGGCTCAAGTGTAGCGGCGTCGTACAGGTACCACGTCCCTTCGATGCCGCGCGCCAGCAGCCGGCTCCCGTCGGCGTTGAAGGACTGGACGCGAGAGTACTCGTTCTTCAGGCCGGCGGACTCGTCGCCGGGGGAGATGTCCGCCGTCCGATCGGTGACGCGCACTACGCACGTCCCGAAGACGGGGTCGCGGAACGGCACGCGGGCGGGAGGTTCACTTAGAGAAGAGGTCTGCCGGACTTCGAAGTCGGTCACGAACGGCGGCTGGGGGTCGGAGCAGAGGGGAGCGCCGGGAGCCAACAGGGTAGCGCCCGCGGGACTGGCAGTTGCGGACGGCGCGGAAGCCTCCTGCGTCGAAGGGGTCTCAGCGGGCGCAGACGATTCGGCGCAGGCCGAGACCACCGCCAGGAGGAGCACCAGAAGAGCAGGCCCGAGCCGGCTCACGGCGAACCCACGCCTCGCCCACGCGAGCTGCGCTCTGCGGAAGCCGATCACCAGCAGGTGTGGGACGCCGCGCTGCAGGTCTTGGTCATCTTGTTATTGACTTCGTTTGTCTCTGGGATGCAGTTCACGCCATCGATCCACACCTCAACGGACGGCGTGCCGTAAAGGGTCTGCACAGTCCAGAATGCCTTCGAACCTATGAACACTGCCGCGCCAGTGCTTAAGCTCGCTCCGGAGCCGTCCGGATAGCGCTGAGTGACGGTGTATGGAAACGTGCTGGGCAGAGAGCCGGAAGCCAACACACGCACTCCGATCTCATTGGTCGTCTTGAGAAGGACATCCTGCACTTCCAGATCGCCGGCGGGTGGCGGGATGATCTCAGAATAGTCGTCGTTCGTGTAATCGGGATCGGTGAATGACACCTGGACGACGCAAAGGGCGTCGTACCAGTACTTGGCGGTGTCCAGGCCGATGGCCGTGTCGAAGGTCTTGGTCTGTCCCGGGTTCAGGCTGATGTCCAGGGGCACAAGCACCGGACCGAGCATGCTCTTGCCGCAGTTGGCCAGGTCGGTCCTCGTGGCTTGGCACGTGAGATAAACCCTGGTGTTGGTGAAGCTGTCCGGGCCGTTGTTCGTGATGTTGGCCCAAAGCGTCCCAGTGGGTTGCTTGTCTGGATAGAGGTCCGTCACCGCCAGATCGGCCGTCAAGGTCGGGGTGGTGATCGGCGCCAGGTCGAAGTGCTGCACCTCCCAGAAGGTGGACAGGTCGCTGGCCGTCGCGCCGGGGTTGTCGTTGTACTCGACCAGCCGCGGCACCGTCAGCGAGCTGTAGCCGGGCGCGCTCACCTCAACGCTGACCGGCCCCATCGCCGGCACCGCGCCCTTCGCCTGGTCGAAGACGTACACGCCGTTGGTGTCGGTGGTGGTCGTGTGCGTGACCCCATAGGAGTCGGTGACCTTCACGGTCGCGCCGGACACCCCGGCGCCGCTGTCGGTGTCCTTGACAATACCCCACATGCAGCCGGAGGCCAGCAGCATGGCGGTGGCTAATGCTGCCGCGACAGGCCACAGGCCGTGGCAAAGACTCCTACCTGCAAACATTTTCCTCCTCCTAACCTGCTGTCCTGGTCTGCTTCGCAACTAGGTGCGCCCTTCAGGGATCGTCTCGGCGTACTCGTTGTTGGCCAGGTCGGGATCGTCGAAAGGCACCGTTATCTGGCAGACGACCTCGTACCAGTACGCCTCGGTGTTGATCGCAATGCCCGTCTTGAACTCGTCTGTCTGCCCAGCTCTGAGGGTAACCGAGATCTCCCGCAGCGTGACGGACGGCGTGCTCTCTCCCCTGTCGCCATGTGCCGTATAGGCGCACCAGAGTTCAACGTGAGCGTTCCTTACGCCGTCGGGCCCATGATTCGTGATCCTGGTGAATACGCTCCCCTGGGGCAGGCTGCCTGGGAAAAGGTCAGTCACCGCCAGGTCGGCCGTCAGGCCCTCCTCCCCTGTAGGAGTCGGGGTAAGCGGCATCACGTAGAAATTCTGGATCTCCCAGAAGCTGGAGAGGTTGTCGTAACTGGCCCCAGGATTGTCGTCGTACTCGACAGGGTGGGGCTCCGGCGTGTGCGCGTACCCCGGTGCACTCACCTCGAAAACCGCAGACCCCACCGCGGGCACAGGGTCGCCCTTCGCTTGATCGAAGACATAGAGCCCAACAGCGTTCGTCTTCGTCGAGCCGGTCTGGCCCTGGGAATCAGTGTAGCTCACGGTCGCACCTGACACGCCAGCCCCCGTCTTGGCGTCCCTGACCACGCCCCACAGGCAGCCGGAGGCCAGGAAGGCGGTGGCTAACGCTGCCGCGATAGGGTACAGGTAGCGGCGACGGGCTCCCTCAGCAATCACTGTCCTTCTCCTTTTCCTTGCGGCGGATTATAGGCTGCTCCGGTTCGAGGCGCAAGGCGGCTGATAGAGAGGTCGTCGCCCAGGCAGGCCAAGACCCCGCTGAGCGCGGCCCGCGCCGCTACCGCTCTCCGGGTTCGGGCGCCCGCGCAGGTGATATTGCAGTGCGATTGTGCTAGACTTTTTATTAGAGGAATGAAGACTCCCAAGGCAACCAGAGTCCAGATTATCGTGCCCGGCAAACGGCAATGGGATGGCTTCCAGTCTTCTGTCCATCGCCTCGTCAGGGAGCGTGGCCTCACGGGCTGGATGCTCAACTCCAGCCGTGGGTCGGTGATCGAGGCGGAGGGAAGGAAGGAGGCGGTGGAAGAGTTCGTCGACTGTCTGAAGGCGAATCCGATTCCTGGGGCGACGAGCGACGGGATCGAGGTCATCCATCTTCCGCCGGTCGGGTATACCTCGTTCGTGGTGGAGGCGAACGGAGATGGCAAGAGGTCGGCGTCGATCCGGCCTGATGCCGCCACGGCGGGCGAGGGGGCGCAACGGGGGCTGCGCCCTCAACAGAGGGAGCAGGGCCGATGGCTGGTGGGCCAGCAGGACGACGTCACTCAGAGAATGAGGGAGCTGACCGCCCTCCTGGAGATCGCCATGTCCCTGCCGGCCACGACGGACTTGGATGGTCTCCTGCAGAGCATCATCACCAAGAGCCTGGAGCCGTTTGAGGCGGCGGATGCCGGCACCCTCTTCCTCTACGAACATGACGAAGGCTGTCTCATAGCGAAGGCGTCCATCGGCTACAGGCAGGAGCCGCTGGCCCGCGTGCGTCTGAGGCCCGGCGAGGCGCTGGTGGGGAAGGCCTTCCAGCGCGGCCAACCCCTGGTGTGTATCAACGCTGAGGCGATCGCTCTCAATCTGCAAGACCTGCACCCGGCCAACCGGGAGCACCTGGAGAAGGCCCGATCCGGTGTGGCCCAGCCTCAGAGCGCCATCTGCGTGCCCGTCATCTCTGGGGATTCCATCCTGGGGGCCCTGCTGCTGGTGAACCTCCGCCACCGCGGGGCCTTCTCGCCCGACGACCAGGAGCTTCTGCAGGCGATCGCCAATCAGGTGGCAATCGTAGTGGAGAACGCTCGCCTCTGGGCGGAGGCGAGCCGCGTGCAGGCCCTGGAGGAAGCCAATCGCCTCAAGAACGAATTCCTGTCAGGCGTATCCCATCAACTGCTGACGCCCATCACCTCGATCAAGGCGGCCGCCGACCTCCTATCGGCCTCCGCCAGCGCCGAAACGGGAGACCCCAAATACTCACTTGTCAGGAACATCGCGCGCAATACCCAGCGTCTGCGCGGCCTGGTGAACGAGCTGCTGGAGCTGGCTCGGCTGCGCAGCGGCGTCATGACCCTCTATCTTCAGAGCTGGGACCTCAGAGCGATCCTAAAGGAAGCCGTCTCCGCCATGAGGCTGCTGACAGAGGAGAAAGGCCAGACCCTTACGCTGGCCCTACCACCCACTCCCTGCGCCGTATCGGGGGACCGGGGGCGTTTGGAGCAGGTGGTGATCAACCTCCTTTCCAACGCCTGCAAGTTCACGCCCGAAAAGGGCGCTATCAGGGTCGGGCTGGACAATCAAGACAGGGACTTCGTCGTGAGCGTGGCTGATAACGGTCCTGGTATCGCTGTGGCGGAGCAGGAGAGGATCTTCGAGCGATTCTACTCCCGTCCCAGCCATGCGAACCAGGAGGGGGGCACGGGGCTAGGTCTATCGATCGCCAAGGCGCTGGTGGAGCTGCATGGGGGGCGCATCTGGGTGAACAGCAGGAAGGGGCAAGGCAGCATCTTTTACTTCAGCGTGCCCAGGGAGAGCGAGCATGAAGGTGCTGATAGTTGACGATGAGCCGGACGTGGCGGAGATCATCGGCCTTACCTTCAATATGCATTGGCAGGATTGCGAGATCACGGCCGCCGCCGACGGCGAGTCGGCCCTACAGCTGTTCGAGTCCGAATCACCAGACGTGGTGGTGCTGGATGTGGGGCTGCCGGGGATGAGCGGCTTCGAGACGCTGCAGCGGCTGCGGGAGTTCTCGGACGTGCCCGTCCTCATGCTCACCGTTAAGGGTGAGGAGATAGAGCGCGTGAAGGGCCTGGAGTTGGGCGCCGACGACTACATCGCCAAGCCGTTCAGTCCCCTGGAGCTGGTGGCACGGATAAGGGCAGTCCTGCGCCGCTCTCAAGCGCTTCCCGACACGGCCTCTGCCCCGGTGGTGGTGGACGATGATTTGACCTTCGACCCAAGCGAACACCTTGTGATAGTGAAGGGACAGCCTGTCAGGCTCACCCCTACCGAGTCCCGACTGCTATCGCATCTGGTGTCCCACCCGGGCCGTGTCATCTCCCGTGAGGCCCTGCTCTCCAAGGCGTGGGGGCGCGAGTATCAGAACGACTCTCTAATGCTCAAGGTTCACATCGCCCGCCTGCGGGAGAAGCTGGGCTGCGACGCCCAGAACCCCCGCTACATCTTCACCGAGCGGGGGATCGGTTACCGCTTCGCAAAGCCCAAGACCGCAGGGAAGTGAGCCCCCCCTCTTCATCAACTCCCCGAGCCTCCTCCCATTCCAGAACCACCGTTGTAACCGAACTGTAACCTTCTGAAACCCCACAGTTACCATCCGCCACCTCACAATGAACCTTAGTTAGATATGCTTTAGGTGTACTGTCTGTATCGGCACTCACAAGGCAATGAAATCGGAATGGGGGCTATGCCACTATGCAAGCTTTGACTCCCTACAAAGAAGCGGTAGAGGTGGTGAAGGAGGCCGGGGGCGAGCCTCTGGAGTTGTGCTATCAGTGTGGGCTCTGCACGGCTACCTGCCCCTGGAATCTGGTGCGCAGCTTCCTGGTCCGGAGGATGATCAACAGCGCCCAACTGGGCCTCCTCGACTTTGAGGACGAGGACATATGGCGCTGTGTCACCTGCGGCGCCTGCGTCGAGCGATGTCCCCGCGGCGTGGAGATCATCGACATCATGAGGGCCCTGCGGCGAACCGTTGTGGCCCTGGGTGTGGGCAAGGTGCCCGACTCCCTGCGCATCACGATGAAGAACGTCCCCAGCCTGGGGAACCCGTTTGGGGAGCCGAGGGAGAACCGGACCAATTGGGGCAGGCAACTGAACCTGAAGCAGCCCGCCCCCGGCACTGAGGCGCTGTACTTCCCGTGCTGTATGGTTGAGTATGACCCCGTGGCCGTGGGCATCGGCAAGGCGATGGCCTCCATCTTCCAGAAGACGGACACGGACTTCGGGGTCCTGGGCGCAGAGGCGAGCTGCTGCGGCGAGAGCATGCGCAAGGCGGGAGACGAGGACCTGTTCCAGAGCCTGGTCCAGGCCAACACGAAGCTGTTCGTCGATAGCGGAGCGAAGCAGATCGTCGTCTCCTCGCCCCACTGCTATTACACCTTTACGAATGAATACGAAGGCCTTAAGAACGGCCTTCCCGTGCTTCACTCCACGCAGTTCCTGGCGGGGCTGATCGATAGTGGTAAGTTGAAGCCCAGCAAGAGTCTGAACAAGAAGGTCACCTATCACGACCCCTGCTACCTTGGGCGACACAGCGGCGTCTACGACGAACCGCGGCAGGTGCTTTCCAGCATACCGGGCTTGGAGCTGGTAGAGATGCCAGACCATCACGAGAACAGCCTCTGCTGCGGCAGCGGCGGCGGCGGTATGTTCATGGAGGCCGCGGCAGGCGAGAGGATAGTTGAGCCTCGCATACAGCAAGCCATCGAGGTGGGCGCCGATGTGTTGGCTGTAGCCTGCCCCTACTGCTACCTCACATTCGTCAGCGCCGCCCAAACGATGACCACGGGGAACGTGCCCGAGATCAAAGACGTCTCGGAGCTAGTTGCGGAGGCCATGTAAGATGGAAGATGAGCCAAGAATCGGTGTATACGTCTGTCATTGTGGAAGCAACATAGCGGGGACGGTGGATGTCGAGGAGCTAGCCAAGTTCGCTGAGGGGCTCGACTCGGTGGCAGTGGCACGGGACTACAAGTTCATGTGCTCTGACCCGGGGCAGGCACTCATCAAGGACGACATCAAGGAGTTGGGTCTCAATCGGGTGGTAGTGGCTTCCTGCTCCCCCCGGCTGCACGAGCCCACCTTCCGGCGTGTCTGCCAGGAGGCAGGGCTGAACCCGTACCTGTTCCAGATGGCGAACATCCGCGAGCACTGCTCCTGGGTACACAAGGAGGGGGCCACGGAGAAGGCGAAGGCCCTGGTCACCGCCGCAGTCCACAGGGCCTATTACCTCCAGCCCCTGGAGACCCGAGAGGTGCCGGTGAAACCGAGCGTCCTGATAGTGGGCGGCGGCATCGCCGGCATCCAGGCGGCCCTCAAGATCGGCGACGCCGGCTACAAGGCCTATCTGGTAGAGCGGGAGCCGTCCATCGGCGGCCGCATGATCCAGTTCGACAAGACGTTCCCCACCCTCGACTGCTCCGCCTGTATCCTCACCCCCAAGATGGCCGCCGCCGGCTCCCATCCCAACATCGAGCTCATGACCTACAGCGAGGTGGTGAACGTAGACGGGTACGT
>CAZSRY010000076.1:0-7749 GCA_964609475.1 uncultured Dehalococcoidia bacterium | reverse complement strand
GACGAGGACGTGGGGGAAGTTCTTGGCCGCCGCCCGCAGCATGGTGGGGCCGCCGATGTCGATGTTCTCCAGGGCGTCCTCCAGGGTGACGTTGGCCTTGGTCACCGTCTGCACGAAGGGATAGAGGTTGACGACGACGAGGTCGATGGGTGAGATGCTCTGCCGCTTCAGTTCCTTGCGGTGGGCGGGCAGGTCGCGGCGGGCGAGGATGCCGGCGTGGACGACGGGATGGAGGGTCTTGACGCGGCCGTCCAGGATCTCGGGGGAGCAGGTGAGGTCGGATATGGACTGGACGGGGACCTTGGCCTTGGCCAGCGCCTTATGGGTGCCGCCGGTGCTGTAGATCTTGGCTCCGAGGCCGGTGAGGTCGCGGGCGAAATCGATAAGTCCTGTCTTGTCGTAAACACTGACGATTGCTTTTAGAGACACTTTCCGGGGAATGGCAGTCCTCCTTTTACGCGAACTAAGAGAGAATCACCCGCTGCTCGCCGGTCTGGGGCACCACCTGTCCCACGACCATCGCGTCCGCAAGCCGCGACTTCAGGGCATCGACTTCTGTCGGAGCGCAGACCAGCACCAGGCCTAATCCCATGTTGAAGACGCGGCGCATCTCCTCCTCGCCTACCTTACCCTGTTCTTGGATCAGCGTAAAGATGGGCGGCACCCGCCAGCCTCCCCTGTCGAAGCGGGCAGCGAGGCCGTCGGGGAGCACCCGCGGCACGTTGTCGATGAGGCCGCCGCCGGTGATGTGGGCGATGCCCTTGAGCTGGGGGAGAAGGGGCTTCAGCTCCCGGTAGTAGCAGCGATGGGGGACGAGCAGGGCCTCGCCCAGGGTCAGGCCCAGCGCCGGATACGTCCGATAGAGGGCGGCCCTCTCCGCCTCCGCGTCGGCGCCCACGCCGATGCCGAATATCTTGCGCACGAGGGAGTAGCCGTTGGTGTGCAGGCCGCTGGAGGGGACGCCCAGCAGGAGATCGCCCTCCTCGATGTGGGAGCCGTCGATGATCCGGTCGCGCTCCACGACGCCGACGATGAAGCCGACGAGGTCGAAGGAGCCGGGGGTGTAGACGTCGGGCATGTCGGCCGTCTCGCCGCCGATGAGGGCGCAGCCGACGTCGCGGCAGGCGGAGGCCATGCCCCGCACGGCCATCAGCTTCTCCTCCTCGCCCAGGTCGCTTGATGCGATGTAGTCGAGGAAGAAGAGCGGCTCGGCGCCGCTGGTGAGGATGTCGTTGACGCAGTGGTTGACCAGGTCGACGCCTACGCCGTCGAAGCGGCCCATGGCGGCGGCGATCTTCACCTTGGTGCCGACGCCGTCGGCGCTGGCCACCAGGACAGGGTCTCGATAGCCGGCCAGGTGGAAGAGGGAGGCGAAGGGGCCCACGCCCGCCAGCACCTCCGGCCTGCCGGTGGAGCGGACTAGATCCTTGATGCGGGCGGCCAGGCGACCGCCGGCGTCGATATCGACGCCGGCCCTGGCATAGGCACCCTCATTCTCACGTGGTCCGTCCACAGGGAAAGGCTACGCTCCCAAACTAGGCCGCGTCCCTCGCCGATCAGACTAGCCGGAGGATGACGTGGGTATGCTCTCCACCCACTCGACGTCGTGGCGGTCGCGGGCAGTCGGTGGCGACTCCAGCGCCAGCTTGTCCATCTGAAGCGGTACCTCTAGCGGATACTTGCCGGTGAAGCAGGCGAGACAGAACGTATCCTGGGGCAGGTCCACCGCCTCGATCAGCCCCTCCAGACTGAGATAGCCCAGACTGTCGACGTTGATGTGCTCCTGTATCTGCGGCACCGTCTTCTGGGCGGCAATCAGCTCCCAGCGGGTAGCCATGTCCACACCAAAGAAACAGGGATGGGTGATGGGAGGAGCCGTGATGCGCATGTGCACCTCCCGCGCCCCCGCCCGGCGCAGCATCTCCACGACCCGCGGCGTGGTCGTCCCCCGCACGATGCTGTCGTCCACCACCACCACGCGGCGTCCGTTCAGTATCTCCGGCAGAGGGTTGAACTTCAGTTGAACGCCTACCTCGCGGATACGCTGGTCAGGCATGATGAAGGTACGACCGACGTAGCGGTTCTTGACCAGGCCCTCGACGAGGGGGATGCCCGACTCCTGCGAGTAGCCGATGCCGGCGGCGGTGGCGGAGTCCGGCACGCCCATCACTACGTCGGCGTCCACCGGGTAGTCGCGGGCGAGGCGGGCGCCCATCGCCATGCGCACCGGATAGAGCAGCCTGTTGCGAATGGCGCTGTCGGGGCGGGCAAAGTAGATGTACTCGAAGATGCAGAAGGCGCTTCCCCTGCCCTCCAACGGCGTGAAGCTGCGGACACCCTCGGCATCGATATGGATGACTTCACCGGGCTCCACCTCCCGCAGGAAGCTGGCACCCAGATGGTCGAAGGCACAGCTTTCGGAGGCCACCACCCAGCCCCCGTTGAAGCGACCCAGGCAGAGGGGCCGCACGCCCAGGGGGTCGCGCACCGCCAGCAGGGCGTCGGGGGTGAGGATGACCAGACTGTAGGCGCCCTGAGCGCGCCGCATCATGTGGGCGAACCGCTCCTCCCAGGAGTGACCGGGGGCATGGGCGAGGATGCGGGCCATGAGTTCGGAGTCGGTGGTGGTGGTGAACTCGTGGCCTTCCTCCTCCAGGTCGGCGCGCAACAGCTCGGCGTTGACCAGGTTGCCGTTGTGGGCGAGGCCGATCTGGCCGTTGGGGCCGTGGACACAGAAGGGCTGAGCGTTCTTGATGCGGCTGGTGCCGGTGGTGGAGTAACGGTTGTGGCCTATGGCGATGTCGCCGCGGAGGTGGCGCAGGTCCTCCTCATCGAAGACCTGGGAGACCAGACCCATGCCCAGCCGCGTGTGAAGGTCGTGGCCGTCGGCTGTGGTTATGCCTGCGCTCTCCTGTCCCCTATGCTGGAGCGCATAGAGTCCGTAAAAGGCTACCCTGGCGACGTCCTCTCCGGGAGCATAGACCCCGAAGACACCGCAGGATTCTCGGGGACCGGACAGCACACACACCTCCTGCCCTAAGGCAGTCACATATCCCCTAAGCCAACTAGAAGAATAATACCTTGAATCGAGGCGCGCAAGCCAATCGGCAAGCTGTTTGCTCACATCAAGCCCGCACACAAATTCTATCATCGGTCAGCTAGAGGGTCAATTCAGTGGGGCCAGCACCCAGAGAGCGAATGCAGCCGGTGGCCGGCCATGGCCTGCGGCGATAGGGTGCAGTGGAGGACGTTGGGCTCACGCCGGCCGGCCTCTGCCGCCAGCCCGCCGGTGCAGGAAGCGGAGGCGGAGCAGGTCCCAGAGGATTCCCAGCGCCATGCGCGGCCTCACCCTCAGCGTCGAGCCCTCAACGTGCTCCCAGCGAACCGGTATCTGCACCATCCTCATGCCGTATTGGCGCGCCAGATAGAGGATCTCCACGTCGAATGCCCAGCGGGAGAGCCTTTGCGCCGCGAATATGCGTTGGGCCGCCTCCCGTCGGAAGCCCTTGATGGGGCACTGGGTGTCGTCGATGTCAGGGAGGAACAGACGCTTGCGAAAGAAGGTGAAGAGCCAGCCGAGGAGGCGCCGTATCCCGGGCTGCGATCTGCGCATGTCGTAGCCGCCCGGTTGGACACGGCTGCCCACCGCCACGTCGGCTGAGCCCTGGAGGGCGGCGACGATCTTCTCGCAGTCCTCCAGGGGGCTGGCCAGGTCGACGTCGGTGAAGATGACGTACTCCCCGCCGGCGGCCAGGCATCCCGTCCTCACGGCGGCTCCTTTGCCGCGGTTGTGATGGTGGGAGAGGAGCCGCAACTGGACTCTCTCCGGCATCGTCGCCGCCCATGTCTCTGCCACCTCGCCCGTGGCATCGTCGCTGCCGTCGTCGACCACCAGGATCTCGCAGTCATAGCCCTGGCCGGTCAGGTAGTCGGCCAGCTTGCGAAGGGATGAACCCAGGCGCCGCTCCTCGTTGTAGGCCGGCAGCACCAAGGAGAGATAGGGACGGTCTGAGGCAGTGAGTTCCGTCTTGGTCATGAGCTGTCCAATCCCACACCCTATTGAGATGGGTGGTTCTACGTCTCCGTTGGCTTCAGGGCTCATTATAGGAAGAGACACATAGCAGCGTCTACAGCGTCGGCGACGACGACGTTGACACGAGATGTGCCGCGCCGTACAATGTGCCCTGCTTTTAGCAAGAGTTGGCTTGCCGAGGAGTGCTCTGTCATGCGAAAGGATCTCACAGATATCCTGGCCTGCCCTATGTGTAAGGGCAGTCTTAAGTTGACCGTTGACAAGGAAGAGGGGGACGAGGTGCTGGAGGGTAGCCTCTATTGCGCCAAGTGCGACGAGCGCTACCCGATCAGCGAGAGTATCCCCAATCTGCTGCCCCCCGAGCTGCGGAAGGCGGAGAAGTAGCTCCTGCCTATCGGCAGGCAGGCCTGCCTACCGGCAGGCAGGTCCCTCGGCGGCGGGCATCGGCGCTCCCAGGCGGCAGGCTATTGGAGTTTGCGGAGGTAGACAAGGATCATGGATAGGCCACAGATGTTCGGTCTCTTAATCATAGCGGGCAGCATGTTGGACATGCTGATCTTCCTCTACGGGATCGTCCGCCGCAGCTACATGGCGGTAGCCATTCCCGTCCTGTGCGCCCTGGCCGCCGTCAACCTGCTGGCCATCTGGGTAGGATGGACGATGCTGACCACGGAGCCGGAGATGACCGAGGTGGAGGAGCTGGAGGAGCTGCCAGCGGAGGCCTAAGAAGGGCACCTATCGCGAGGCATTGATCTGGGCCGCCGGAGGAACGGGCGGCCCAACTGTCTGTCCCCCAGCGTCGCTCAGACGGTCGTCTCCCAGCCCTGGGGCTCTATCCGCTTCACGCCGGTGTCAGCCAGGGCCGACAGCAGCTCCGCCACGGACTTCCTCAGCAGCGGATGGGCCAGATCGGGGGAGAGCTCGGCCAGGGGCACCAGGACGAAGGGCCGCTCCGCCAGCAGGGGATGGGGGATCACCAGGTCGTCTCGCTCCAGCACGCGGTCGCCGTAGAGGAGGATGTCGAGGTCGATGGGCCGCGGGCCCCAGCGCGGGCCGGGGCGACGGCCGATCTCGAACTCGATGCGCTTCAGCAGCCGCAGGAGACCGTCGGGCGAGAGGCCGGTGGCTATCCGACAGACGGCGTTGTAGAAGGGGGGCTGTCCCTCCACCCCCACGGCCGCCGTCTCGTAGAGCGAGGAGACCTGCTCCACGCGGGCCAGGGGGATCAGGTAGCGGAGGGCCATCCTCAGGTTGCCCGCCCGATTCCCCAGGTTGGAGCCCAGGCCCAAGTAGACAGCGGACTCTTCGCCGGACACGGCCGCCTCACCTCGAGAGCGCCGGACGGCCCCGCACCAAGGCGTCGGCCATGCGGCAGACCTGCACCATCTGTTTCACGTCGTGCACACGCACGATATCGGCACCGCTGGCGACGGCGATGGCCACGGTGGCGGCTGTGCCCATGAGCCGCTCCTCGATGGGGAGGTCAAGCACGGCCCCTATGGTCGACTTTCGGGAGGTGCCGACCAGGATGGGCAGGCCGAGCGCCCTCAGCTCCTCCAGGCGACGCAGCATCTCCAGGTTCTGCTCCACCGTCCAGCCAAAGCCGAAGCCGGGGTCGATGATCAGTCTTTCGCGGGGGATACCCGCCGCCGTCGCCAGGTCGATGCTGGCCTCCAGACCATCGCGGATGTCGCCCACTACGTCCCGGAACTGACGACCGCGCTGGTTGTGCATGATGACGGCCGGGACGGCGAAGCGGGCCACTATCTCCGCTATCTGCGGGTCGTGACGAAAGCCCCAGACGTCGTTGACCATGTGGGCGCCGGCCTCCAGGGCGGCCTGGGCTACCCCTGCCTTGGACGTGTCGATGCTGATGGGGAGCGCCGCCTCGGCCAGCAGCCGCTCGATGACGGGCAGGACACGACCGGTCTCCTCCTCCGCGCTGATGGAGGCGAAATCGGGCCGGGTCGACTCGCCGCCGACGTCCAGCAGATCGGCGCCCTCCTCCGCGAAGCGGCGCCCCTGGGCCACCGCCGCCTCCACGTCGTCGCCCAGGCCGTCGCCGGAGAAGGAGTCGGGGGTTATGTTAAGGACGCCCATCACGTATGTCCGGCTCCCCCACAGGAACCGGCGCCCGCCGATGGTGAGCGGCTGCGGTGCAGTCATCAGAGAGTTCCTCAATCCTTGTGCAGGGCATTCTAGCAGCAGCCCTGGGCGCGGACAAGGAGAGGAGCGTCCCCTAGGTCGAGGGGCGCGGTGGCCCCTGTCTCGATCAGCGGCTAAACTAGACCATACCCCATCCCGGCAGGCTAGAAGTTGAAGGCTCAATCCAGTCAAGGATCTCTCGTTCTCTACACCTCGCTGGCTCATATGGCGGTCCACGCCACTGAGCTGACCTACGCCGCCCTCCTGCTGCGTATCGGCGATGAGTTCGGCCTGGACAAGCTCGCCCTGGGGTTCATCGCCAATGCCCTCGCCCTCAGCTTCGGGGTGGGAGCGCTGCCGTCGGGGCTGCTGGTGGACTGGCTGGGCTCGCGCCGGGTGCTGCGTCTCTGCTTTCTGATGACGGCGGCGGCGTCCCTGCTGGTCGCCGTCTCGCCCTCCCCCGTGGTATTGGGCGTTTTCCTGTCCCTCCTCGGTCTGGGCATCGGCCTCTACCATCCGGCGGCGCTGGCCCTGATAGCGCAGGGAGCGAAGCAGAGAGGGCTGGTCCTCGGCTACCACGGCGTGGCCGGCAACATCGGCATCGCCCTGGCGCCGGCGATAGCCACGGGGTTCGCGGCCACCGTCGGCTGGCGAGGGGCCTACGTGTTTCTGGCGGTGCTGGCCCTGGGGCTGGTGGCGCTTCTGCAGATGGTGAGGCTACCCACCTCTCGACAGAGGCCTCCCGAGGAGGGGGCAGGGACGACGGCGCGGCACAGGCTGGTGGCGGCGTCTCTCCTGCCTCTACTGGTGATATATGTGGCCTACCTCCTCAACGGATTCGTCTACCGGGGCAGCATGACCTTTCTGCCCACCCTCATCGAGGAGCAGGTTCACATAAGATTCCTGGGCATCGACGAGTCGACGCTGGCCGGCTCCCTGACGACGCTGGCGCTGCTGACGGGAGCCGTCGGGCAGTACCTGGGGGGCAGCCTATCGGAGCGGGTGGCCATGGAGCGCCTGGCTCCCCCCATAGCCCTCGTCGTGGTGCCTGCCCTGCTGCTGATGGGCGTCAGCGGCGGCCTGCTGCTGGTTGCGGCCTCGGCGGTCTTCGTCTTCTTCAACTTCAGCAGTCAGCCGGTCTATAACGGCCTCATCGCCGAGTACGCGCCCGGCAGCGCCCTGGGACGGAGCTATGGCCTCTCCTTCTTCGCCGCCTTTGGGCTGGGCTCCACTGCCGCCACCTTCTCCGGCTTCCTGGCGGATCGCTGGGGCACGTCCTCCGTTTTCCTGGCGCTGGCGGGCTTCGCTGTGGTGACGCTGATCCTGGCGACGACTCTGTGGCGGCTCTCCCTGCGGCCGCCGTTGCCGGAGGGGCAGGCTTCGGCTAGGATGGAAGCGGGCCGCGAGGAGGCCGACCCGACCCAGGAACCGAAGGACGGTTGGTGAGGCTGACATGAAGCGAAAGATCACCGTCGGCGGCGAGGCGCTGCGCTTCAGCGCCGCCCATCTGACCACGATGGGCGACCGGTGCGAGCCCCTCCACGGCCACAACTATCAGGTGACGGCAGAGG
>CAZSRY010000075.1:5326-7907 GCA_964609475.1 uncultured Dehalococcoidia bacterium | reverse complement strand
TGACCGAGCGGGGCAGCGACTATGGCCTGGTCCTGCCGGACAAGATCACCATCTTTCAGGAACCCCTGGAGGCGGACTTCCCGGATGAGTCGGAGCTGGTGCGGGAGGTGCGAAAGACAGTGCTGCACGAGATAGCTCACTTCTTCGGGATGTCGGAGGAGGCGGTGGAGGAACTAGGCATCGACTAGGCCCAAGTCCGACCGCTCCAGCCTGACGGCAAGGCCAACCCCTGGTCATTCGGCGTTCACCGCCGCCTCTCCCGCGTCGCCGGAGCGTGTCAACCGCTTTACTTGACCAGCGTGATAGAATAGCTCCAACTGCGGACTGTGGAACTCATCTGTAGAAGGTGGAGGGAAGAGAAGTTGGAGCATTACCAAAGGCTAACCCCCACCAGACGTTTGCAGCTTCTCCTGCTGCTAATGGCCTTGTGGGATATCTTAGGGGCCTTAGTCCAGTTGTGGTTTGATAGCTTTCTCTTCTCGGCGGAGGCGAGGCCCTCGGGTATTCTCGCCGGAAGGGCCTTCAGCGGCGCCCTCGTCGTCCCCGCTGTGGTCTATCTCTATGCGGCGCGGAATCCCTTCCGCCACCGCCCCATCCTCTGGCTGGCGGTGATCGAACAGTTGGTGGCCATCTGTACAGGCGTCTTTCACTGGGCGGCCGACGACCTGAAGTTCGCTGGCGTGGTCGTCCCCGTGGCGGTGGCCATCGCCTTCCTGATACTGGTGCTGCTGAACTTCCCGCGGGGAGAAGAGGAGTGGCCGGCAGCCGAGGAGATCGACCCGGAACCCGACTCAGCCGCTTAGGGAGAGGCCGATGAGGATTAGGCGGGCCGCTCCTTCAGCGGCGTCGGCCAGCAGACGGGCCGCTCCCGCTTGCGCCTCGGCCTCCGGCATGGGGCCGGGGGTGATCGCCATGACGGCGTCCAGACCCTGCTCCCGCATCGCCGCATAGTCCCCCTGTACGCTGCCTGCCAGGGCCACGACCGGGCGGCCCTGCTCCTTAGCCAGGCGGGCGACGACGGCCACCGTCTTGCCGAAAGATGTCTGGTCGTCGAGACGGCCCTCACCCGTGAACACGACGTCCGCCTCTCGCAATCGCTCCCGCAGGCCGACGGTTTGCGCCACCAGCTCAGCGCCGGAGCGGATCTCAGCCCCCAGGAAGGCGACCAGGCCGCCTGCCAGGCCGCCGGCGGCGCCGGCGCCGGCAAGCGAGGCGATCTCCACCCCCAAGTCTCGCTGCACCACCTGCGCGTAGTGAGCGAGGGCCGCATCCAGCTCCTCGACGGCTTCGGGAGTGGCCCCCTTCTGAGGCCCGTAGACCCTGGAAGCGCCGAGGGGCCCACAGAGCGGGTTGTTGGCATCGGCAGCGACCACGATCCGGCAGCGGCGGAGCTGGGGGTCCAGCCGGGGGTCCAGCCGGGGGTCCAGGTTCGAGACATCGATGCGGTCGAGTTGGGCCAGTGCAGCGCCGCCGGCGGGAAGCTCCTCCCCCTGACCGTCCAGGAGTCGCGCCCCCAGGGCCTGAGCCATGCCGGCCCCGCCGTCGTTGGTGGCGCTGCCGCCCACCCCTATGATTAGTCGTCGACAGCCGGCATCCAGGGCAGCCCCGATGAGCTGGCCCGTCCCGTAGGTGCTGGCGCGGCGAGGGTCGCGTTCCTCGCCGCTGAGAAGGACGAGGCCCGAGGCGGCAGCCATCTCTATGACGGCTGTTGGGCCGTCCTCCAGGAGTCCCCAGACGGCCGCCACAGGGCGACCCAGCGGATCCTGTACCACGCTGGTCTCGGGGTGCCCGGCGGTGACCGAGAGGATGGCCTGGACGGTGCCGGGGCCTCCGTCGGCCATGGGCACGACATCCAGCTCGGCCTCAGGGAGCGCGCGCCGCAGACCCGCGGCTATGGCCTGAGCGGCCTCGCCGGCGCTGAGGCTGCCCTTGAACTCCTGGGGACTGATGAGGATTCGCATCGGTCGCAGGTCTGCGGCGCGCCTCCGATCTCTGGCGTGGGTACCAATGATAGTCCCTGGCCCCCGGAGCGGCAAGAACCTCTATTCACCGCGTCACCTGTTGACAAATCGCCGCTACGTGCTATAGTGCTCCTGCGCCCATTCCTGCGCTGGTCGCGGAGCTAGAGGTAAGGACTATGGCCGAGATAGGACTGGCTATTCTCATTCTCGCTGTTCTGCTCTTCACCGATGAGGGCCGCGTGCAGTGGTTCTTCCGCAAGGTACAGCAGTTGGTGGAGTGGCTGTCCGCCGAATAGCGCCTCCGCTCTCCTGAACCTGATCGCCCCTTTCAGGCTGCAGAGAAAACGCCCGTAACTTCTCATCTTAATCCCCTTGACAAAGAACGTCTGTTCTGGTAGCATGGCTGTTGTATAGAACAGGTGTACTAAACAAAGGGGGCCCTAGAATTATGAAACGTAAGATATCCCAAAGCTACCGCTGCCCCGATTGTGGAGGGCCGCTCGTGCACGGCGAGGGCTGTATCTGCTGCCCTATCTGCGGCTTCACCCGCTGTGGATAGTGCCAGTTCCGGCCGTCTGCGGGTGCCGGGCGCCACATCCTGAGCGCCTGCGCCGTCGGCC
>CAZSRY010000075.1:0-5226 GCA_964609475.1 uncultured Dehalococcoidia bacterium | reverse complement strand
GACGTCTATTCCGCGTCTACGCCTGTCATCGCTTCAGCCGCAGGAGGTAAGTCCGGAGCTGCTCCGGTTGTGGCGCGACCCCCGCCTGTGCCGGCACTTTCACATCGCCCTCCAGAGCGGCAGCGACGCCGTCCTGGCACGAATGCGCCGTCGCTATACCACAGACCAGTTTCGCCGGGCCCTGATGTCCATACGCGGGATGGTGCCTGACGCGGCGATCACGACGGACGTCCTGGTCGGCTCCCCCGCCGAGAGCGAGGAGGAGTTCGAGGAGACGTGCCGCTTCTGCCGTGAGGCCGGGTTCGCCGCCCTTCACGTGTTTCCCTACTCGCGTCGGCCGGGTACACTTGCCGATAGAATGCCGCACCAGGTGCCGGAAACGATAAAGCGGGCGCGGGTGCGGCGGATGCTGGGCCTGGCCCAAGAGCTCAAGGAGCGGTTCCTGAGCCGCTTCCAGGGTCGGCTGATGTCCGTCCTTTGGGAGCGGGCCGGATCAGGAGATAGCGGCGAGGCCGCCGTTTGGGAGGGCCTCACCGATAACTACATCCGGGTGTTTGCCACAAGCGATCAGACCCTCGAAAATCGTCTGCTGCCCGTCAGGCTCAGCCTGCGCCGCGACGGAGGGTTCTGGGGGGAGCTGGTGGCCTCAGGCTGAAGTTGTCCCAGGAGGATAGGATGAATGTAGCGAATCGCGTACTCGTTGTCTTCGGCGCCCTGTTCTTCATCTTCATAGTGCTGCTGATCATTCTGCTGGCCTGGGCGGCTACGCCTGAGAGCATCGATCGTCTGGGCGATCTCGCAGAGTACATGGATGCTCACGACGACAACATGTCCAAGCTGATCGTCACCCTGGGAGGGGCTGTCCTTATTCTCATCGCCCTGATCGTCATCATCGCCGAGCTGGCGCCCCCCGTGGCGTCGACCGTGGCGGTGCGCGAGGTCAAGGCCGGGACGGCCGTTCTCCCCACCGACGCCGTAGCGCGGCGGATAGAGCAGTTGGTGGCTGAGGTGGCCCATGTGGTGAGCGCCAAGGCCAAGGTGATTGGCAGGGGGAGGGGCGTGGAGGTGGCTCTTGAGCTGCATGTCGACCCCGATAGCGACCTGGCGGCTACCGCCGACGAGGCCTGTCGAGTGGTGCAGGACACCCTGGCCCAGAAGATGAGCGTGGAGCTGTCCAGGCCGCCTCACGTGCATCTACACTACGAGGAGCTGCGTCTTGCCAAGGCCAAGGCAGCGACGCCGGCGGCTCCCCAGCCCGCAGCGGCAGTGGCCAAAGAGACGCCCGCCAAGCCGACCGGGGGCCGGAAACAACCGACTCCGCCGGAGACCCCGACCAAGGAAGAGAAGAGTGAGCAGCCGTCGGCCGCCGCTGAAGAGCAGCCAAAAGAAGAGCCGTCTGAAAAGAGCAGTTGACCTATCCTAGATAGGGACGTTGGAGGCCATGGCCAGTATACGCCGACCATCCCCGGACAAACTCAAGCCCCTCATAGAGAGCCTGCTCTTCGTTGCGCAGGAGCCGGTGGAGATAGCCGTGCTGGCCCACGCCCTGCACACGAAGGCGGATGATGTAGAGACGGCCATCGACGGCCTGCTGGAGGAGTGCCGCCGGCGAGGCGTTCGCCTCCAGCGCAGCGGCGATCTGGTTCAGATGGTTACCGCCCCCGAGGCTGCCCCCTATGTAGAGGAGTTCCTCAACATGGACCACCATCAGCGCCTCTCCAACGCTGCCCTGGAGACGCTGGCCATTATCGCCTACAAGCAACCCATTACCCGCGCCGGCATCGAGGCCGTCCGCGGTGTCAACTCCGACGGCGTCGTAGCCACGCTCCTGGCGCGGGAGCTCATACGTGAGATGGGCAGGGCCAGCAGCCCCGGCCGTCCGATCCTTCTCGGGACAACGGTCCGTTTCCTGGAGCACTTCGGCCTGGAGCGACCGGAAGACCTGCCGCCTCTTCCGGAAGAAGACCCCAGCGGCGAGGAAACAGAGCTATGACTATTGGAGTCTGTCGCATTACCCTGCGTCTGCCGGAGAACGCCTCCCTGAAGGGGAAGAGACAGGTCGTCAAGTCCATCACCACCCGCCTTCGCAACAGATACAATGTCTCCGTCGCCGAGATCGACAACCAGGACCGCTGGCAGATCGCCTCTCTGGGGATAAGCTGCGTGTCGAACAGCAGCCGCCATGCCAGCGACATGCTGGCGAAGGTCGCGGGCTTCGTTCGGGCCAGCCGCCTCGACGCTGAGGTCCTGGACTGCGAGGTGGAGCTGGTACAGGCCCTGTAGCTCCTAGGTCGTCGAGACGTCGACGGGCGTGGCCGCCAGGTCGTAGGGGAGCGCCCGCGTGACGTGGACCCGCCGCATCTCTCCCGCCGTCGCCCTTCCCGAGCAGATGACCAGGCCGTCGACCTCCGGCGCATCTCGATAGGATCGGGCGGCGAAGAACACCTCCGCGGGGCCTCTCTTCTCCGGCTTCGATTCCACCAGCACCGTCATCTCCCTCCCTACCCACTCTCGATTCCGTTCCAGGGACACCTGCTGGGCCACCCGCATCAACTCGCGGTAGCGGCGCCGCTTCACCCGCTCCGGCACCTGGTCGGGCATAGCGGCCGCCGCCGTGCCCGCCTGTGGCGAGAAGGTGAACGCCCCGACGTGGTCGAACCTCATCTCTGGGACGAAGTCCAGCAGCTCCTGGAACTCCCGCTCGCTCTCGCCGGGGAAGCCGAGCAGGAGCGTGGTGCGCAGGGCGATGTCGGGCATGGCCGTGCGCAACCCCTCCAGCGTCCGCCGTGCCTGAGCGGGGTCGCTGGGACGGCGCATGCGGCGGAGAATGGCCGGACTGATGTGCTGTAGCGGTATGTCCAGGTAGTGGCACACCTGGGGGAGGTCGGCCATAGTGCGCACCAGCCGTTTGCTCACGTGCCCTGGATAGGCGTACATGATCCGCAGCCAGGGGAGATCCGGCACCCCTTCGGCCAGCCTCTCCAGGAGGTCGGGCAGGCCGTCTCGCATGCCCAAGTCGCGGCCGTAGGCGGTGGTGTCCTGAGCGATGAGCACCAACTCTCGCGCCCCTTCGTCGGCGAAGCGCCGGGCCTCGGCGATGAGGGCATCGATGGGGACGCTATGGAATCGGCCCTTGATCTTGGGGATGACGCAGAAGCTGCAGCGGGCATTGCAGCCGTCGGCGATCTTCAGGTAGGCGCTCACCCGTTGAGATGACGGCGCTTGAGGGCCGGGTAGGGTCGAGGGTGCCGCCTCGTCGGCCAGAGCCGCCACCTCGTCCCAGGCCTCCACGCCGAACAGACGGTCTATCTCCGGTATCTCCCCCATCAGCTCTTTGGCGTAGAGCTCCGGCAGGCAGCCCGCGACCACCAGACACTGGGCGGGACGCTTCTTCACCGCCAGGCCGAGGATGGCATCGATGGACTCCTCCTTGGCCTCGTCGATGAATCCGCAGGTGTTGACGATGATCATGTCCGCCTGCCTGGAGGGCGCCGCTTGATGGCCCGCCTCCCGCAGCAGGCGTTCCAGTTTCTCCGAGTCGGCCACATTCTTGGGACAGCCCAGGGTCACCAGATGATAGCGCATCTCAGATGAGGCTCCTCATGTTGCAGCGGTGGGGATGATTGGGGGGAGGGATACCGCGCCGAGCACGGCTAGGGGCTGCCGCGGCTGACTGTCACCGTCACGGCGGCGCCGGCGTCGGCCTTGCTGCCGGGGGAAGGACTCTGGTTGATGACCGTTCCCTCAGGAACCTCCTCATCATAGACCTGCATGATCACGTAGGCCAGGCCTGCCTGGCCGATCGCCACCAGCGCCTCGGGCAGCTCGGAGCCGCGCAGGTCCGGCACCTTGACGGGCGCTGCCTCAGCGAGGGGCTCCTCCTCCTTGGGCGAGGGTTCCGCCGTAGGGTTGGCCATCATGGTAGCGGCCTCGGGGTTTGTCACCTCTGCGCCTGCCCCTTCGATCTCGGCCGCCGGAGTGGACGCAGCCTCCTCCGCGGGCACCCCCTGCTCGCCGCCGGAGCCCGAGCGATAGAGAAGGATGCCGACCAGGAGCAGGATCAGGATCGTCCCGCCGGCCACGATCCAGTTGAGGGAAAACGTCGGCGGGGCCGGTCTGGTCACCTGGGGCAGGGGCGCCATATCCGGCTCCTGGCCCTTTTCGGGGTATAGACGCAGCACCTCGTTGGCGTCCAGGCCCAGGTATTGAGCGTAGGTTCGCAGGAAAGCGCGGCAGTAGACAGGTGCCGGCAGGGAGTCGAACGCATCCCGCTCCAGCGCCTCCAGATAGCGCCTGGCTATGCGCGTATCGCGCTCCACCTCATCGAGGGTCAAGCCACGGGAAACCCGGGTCTCAGAGAGGATCTTTCCCAGCGCAGCCATGCCGGCCTCTGATACCTCCTGCATCATCAGCGACAAGAGTGTAACGTCCCCAGCCCTTAAGCTCAAGGCCCTTCGTGTAGATTCAGCGGCCTGTCGTCCACTATAGTTCCCGTCACCGAGCACTGTGATATCCTTTTGCTAGTGTTGCAGCGCCATTACTATCGATAGCGGCATCAGCCGGAGGGCCAGCATGAGGAGGTTACTCTCGTGAGCGATAAGGAGACCTGTTTCAACGGCAAGATATTGAACGTCGACCTGAGTACGGGCGCTGTAGAGGTCGAGCAACTCCCTCCGCAGTTCTACCGCAAATACCTGGGAGGATATGGCCTTGGAGCGCGTCTCCTCTTCGACCGCATCCCCAAGGGAGCCGACCCCCTGGGCCCGGACAACGTCTTGGGCCTCATGCCCGGCCTGCTGACCGGTACACCCTTCTTCGGCAATCGCTATCAGGCCGTCGCCAAGTCCGCCAAGACCGGCGGCTGGGGCGACGCCAACTCCGGCGGCGACTTCGGCCCCTGGCTGAAGAATGCCGGCTGGGACGGCGTCCTCTTCAGCGGCATCTCCGAGAGGGCGGTCTACCTGCTCATCAACGATGACAAGGTGGAGCTGCGTGATGCCTCCGACCTCTGGGGCCTGGACGCCATCACCGCCGAGCAGAAGCTAAAGGAGCGTCACGGCAGAAAGACCAGCGTCGCCTGCATCGGCCCGGCGGGCGAGAAGCTGTCCTACATGGCCGGCGTCTGCAACGAGTATGGTCGCCTGGCTGCCCGCAGTGGACTCGGCGCCGTGATGGGCTCCAAGAGACTGAAGGCGGTCGCCGCCCTCTCCTCCCGCTCCGCCATCC
>CAZSRY010000074.1:0-7945 GCA_964609475.1 uncultured Dehalococcoidia bacterium | reverse complement strand
TCAGGCGGCGTGAAGGTTATCTCCTGGGAGAAATCGCCCCTCTCGACACCGCTGGCGGCGAGGACGTCGGCCCGCGCCAGCTCATTCCCCGACAGGTCCTTCACCACGACGACCAGCGCGCCCTCGAAGACGCTGGCGGTGCCCTCGACCGTAAAGGGGCTCGTGACCTCCTCATTGCACAGGGGAGAGTCGATGACGATATCGGGCTGCTCGGCGGAGATGGTGACAGGAACCGACACCAGGTTCTCGATGCTGCCGTCCCTGGGGCTCTCGGAGTAGGCCTCGACGCGGCCCTCCATTGGCGAGGACGGGGGCGGAAAGGCGATCTCGACCTCATAGTCGCCCCAGCCGGGGGCCCCCTCGCTGGCCTGGGCGACGAGCTGGCAGAGTTCCTCGCCCTCGGAATCCTTCATCACCACCAGCACTGTCCCCTCGAAGACGCTGGCGCTGCCGCTGACCTTGACGGGGACAGTCACCGTCTCGTCTGCGCCCGGGGACTCTATGACGATGCCAGGCTCCGGCGTTGCGGTGGCGTCTGGCGTCGACGTGGCCTCGGGGGTGGAGGGCGGAGCCTCCGCCTCACCGCAGCCAGTCATCACGAGGACGGCCAGCAGAGAGCTCACTGCGATCGCTGCAAGCCAGAGCGCGGCGGGACGCATCTATCGACACCCCCTCTCGCTTTGACAAACGCTGCCTATAGTATAGCGGGTGAAGTCAAGGGGGTGCCACAGGGCTGGGCGCACGCCTTTTTTCGCCCCGAGGACGTGTGCTAGAATCGCGCGGAGGTTGGCGATGCGCATCGTGTTCATGGGGACAGCCGAATTCGCCCTGCCTACGCTGCGTCGGCTCGTCGACAGCGAGCACGAGGTGGCGGCGGTGTACACGCAGCCCGACCGCCCGGCCGGGCGCGGGCGACACCTGGCGCCACCGCCGGTGAAGGAGGTCGCCCTTGAATATGGGCTGCCGGTGCTGCAACCGGCCAGGGTCAGCACCCCGGAGGCCACGGAGGAGCTGGCGGCGCTGCGGCCGGACCTGATCGTGGCCGCCGCCTACGGCCAGATCCTCAAGGAGCGGGTCCTCCAGGTGCCCCCCAGGGGCATCATCAACATCCACCCTTCGCTCTTGCCCCGACACCGGGGAGCAGCGCCGGTAACGGCGGCTATCCTGGCGGGCGACACGGAGACGGGCGTGACGATCATGCTCATGGTGCTGGCGCTGGACGAGGGGCCCATTCTGAGCCAGCGCCGGCTGCCCATCGGTCCTCACGATACCGGCGGTACCCTCACGGAGCGGCTGGCGGAGGTTGGGGCCGACCTCCTGATGGAGACGCTGCCCGGCTACCTGGAGGGGACGATCAAGCCCCAGCCGCAGGACCCGTCGCAGGCCACCTACGTATCGATGGTGCACAAGGAGGACGGGCTGATCGATTGGACGCTGCCGGCGGTGGAGATCTGGCGGCGGGTACGGGCCTACAATCCCTGGCCCTACGCCTTCACCTACGCGGACGGCGTCCTGCTGCGGGTCCTGGAGGCGTGGCCCCTAGCAGGCGATAGCGGTGATCCGCCGGGCACGGTGTCGCCGATCGCGCCGTCCCTCGCTGCCGAGGAGCCGGAGCTTCGTCTGGAGGGATCCTTTGCCGTTCAGACGGGACAGGGGCTCCTGGCGGCGCTGCGGGTGCAGAAGGCGGGACATCGGGCTCTCGCGGCGGCCGATTTCCTGCGCGGCGAGCGGGGATTGATCGGGCGCAGGCTGGGGTAGCGCTCTGAGGCTCTGGGAAGCAAACCTATCAGCGGCTTCCCTATTCTTCCGGCTTCTCTTCCTCCTCCACTCCCTTCTCCTCGCGCTCCTCCTCGGCCTCCTCGGCAGCGGCTGCCTCCTTTTCCTCCGCAGCCTCGGCGGCGGCCGCCTCTTCCTCGGCAGCGATCTCCGCAGCCAGGCGTGGCGCCGCCACCTTGGCGACCACCACTTCGGGGTCGGTCAGGAGATGAACCTTGATGGGGTCGAGGATGAGGTCTTTGACGTGCACGGAGGAGTCGATCTCTTCCAGCCCGGAGATGTCGACCTCTACATGGGGCGGTATGTCAGTGGGCAGGGCCTCGACAGTGATGCTGTCCAGGCTCTGAAGGAGAATGCCGCCATATTCGTCAACGGCCGGCGCCTTGCCGATCAGCACCAGAGGGACTTCGGCCTTCATCTTCTCGACCAGCGAGACTTGATAGAAGTCCACGTGGAGAAACCTATCGGTCACCGGGTGTCGCTGGACGTTCCTTATCATCACCGGACGGGGCGCCTTCTCGCCCTCGATATGGAGGGAGAGGACGGCGTTGCGTCCCAGGGAGCGGAGGGCGTGGGTCAGGGTAACGGTATCGACCTGCAGGGCCTGCGATTCTATGCCGTGGCCGTAGACGTTGGCAGGCGTCAGGCCCTCGCGCCGAAGGGTCTTCACCTTCTTGCCCAGGACGGAACGGGGGCCGACTGATAGCTCGAACTGGTTCACGATGGGACGCTCCTCGAATAGTGCTAGCCTCCGAGACGGCGACCGATGGCCTGCGCCAACCGCCTTCCGAAGAAAAAGCCGAGCCCCAGGACAAGGGCGGCCGGCAGAGTGAAGACGGCCCGAACGTTCCCGGTCACGGAGGGGGACAGGAGAAAGAGCGCCGTGGTGTTCTCAACCGAGATGTCTTTGCCTATGGCACCCACCACCAGGCTCTCCCTCACTGATACGTTCTCTCCCTGGGCCATTCCCACCAGGCTCCGCTGCAACTCGGCCTGACCGGCCATCAGGCTTTGGACGGCGGACATCTGCACCTCGACGCTCTCCGCCGATATGGCGCCGACGGCGCTCCGAGAGACCTCTACTCTCTCCGACGAAACCTCCTCGAACGGGGGTCGCTCCACCCCAGCGCCTCCTCCAAAGCCTGCAAACCGACGAAGGTCAGTCTCAGGGCAGGCCAATCCAAGTTATCAGAGCAGGGAGTCGCAGTCAAGGGCGCGCCCGTACCACATGCAGACGCCACTAGTGTCTGGGGATCAGTACAAGGCGGACAAGCCTAGCATTGGGGGATGTGAGAGCTGCCAGGCCTAGAGGCGTCAGGCCGCCTCCCTCTCCTCCGCGGCTGCCTCTTCCTCCCCTCCTCCCAGAGGCACTTCCTTGCTGGTTTCCTGGAAGACCTCGACGACGGCGGGGTCGAACTGGGTACCGGCGTTGGCGATGATCTCCTGGATCGCCTCGTCGTGCGTTATGGCCTTGCGGTAGGGGCGGTCGGAGGTCATGGCGTCGTAGGCGTCGACGACGGCGAAGATGCGCGCCTCGAGAGGGATGCGGTCGCCGGCCAGGCCGAAGGGATAGCCCTTGCCGTCATAGCGCTCGTGGTGATAGAGGAGGATGGGCAACGCGCCCTCCAGGAAGCCCACCTCCGACACCAGAATACCGGCCAGCAGGGGGTGTCTCTGCATCGTCTGCCATTCTCGCTTGCTGAGAGTTCTCGGCTTTCGCAGTACGGCGTCCGGCACACCTATCTTGCCCACATCGTGGAGAAGGGCGCCCCTCTCGATGTCCACAAGCTTCTCCTCGGGGACATTCATCTGCCGGGCGATGGCCACGGTAAGGTTGGCCACGCGCTCGGAGTGGCCCTCGGTGGCGGCGTCCTTGGCATCGAGGGCCGCGGTTAGGGCCTTGAGAGTAGTATCGTAGCTCAATTCCAGCTCGCTGGCGTAGGCCCTGACCTTGGCAAACAGGTTGGCCTGCTCCACAGCCATGGCCGCCTGGCCGGCCAGCTCTTCCAGCAGTTTAGTCGCGGCACGACCGAAGCCGTCGTTGGCGGAGCGCCGCAGGACGACGATGATACCGGTCACCTTCTTGCGCAGCGTCATGGGCACACAGAGAACGGACACGGGGGTATTGTCTTCGATGTCGGCGCCAAAGATGCGGCGATGCTGGCCCTGCCACTGAGTGGTTATGTTTGTTTCGCCCGTGGCCAGCACCCGATGGAACAGCCACTCGTCGACCTCGTGGTGGTGCAGGGCGACGGAGTCCTTCTCGTGATCATAGGTGGCCCTGGCTACAAGGTCGCCGGACCCCTGCTCCGACAGGCAAACCAGGCTGTACTGCCCCTGGGCGAGGACGGCGGCATCGCGGACGATCTGGGTCAGCACGTCCTGCATATCGAGGGATGAGCGCACGTGCTCGCCGGTCTGATATAGGTAGGCCAGGCGGGCGTGGTCTTTCGCCAAGGCCCGCGTGGCGCCCCAGGCACCAAGCTGGAGCACTATGTAGAGGCCTAGCATTGCCGCACCCAGATTGAAGTACAGGGACCTCCGGGCCTCAGCGATGCCGGCCGCAGTAGCAACGTAGTCCTGATCGATCTCGAGGGCTGCCGCCACCTGGTGAGTGTCAGAGGAGTAGAGTGGGGTGTAGACCTGCAGCACCGGCCCTACGCTGGCCGTCCCCTGCCGGGGCCTAAGCTCTGAGCCGGCCGTTGTGCCCGTAGTCTCCTCCCTGAAAGCGCTGACCAGGGCCGACTCATCGGCGAGGGTGCGCCCTATCTCCGCCGGCTCGCTGGAATAGACGGCTACCCCCTGGCTGTTGTAGATACGCAGGCGAAGGGTTTCGCTGGAGAGGACGGACTGAGATACGACCTGCTGAAGCTGATCGTAGGCGGGGCCCGATAAGGAGGCCTGAAGGTCATAGTCTTGTATGTGGTGCTGCAGGGCGGAAGTGACGGCGGCAGCAGTCACCTCGGTGGCGTTGCTCCTCATCTTGCTCTCGATGTCGCGACCGATAACGAGAGCTAGCGCCACGCCAACAAGAACGAGGGCGATCAGGCTGAGCGTGGCAAACGGATATAGGATGTCGCCTTTGATGCTTCTCGGCATGCAACTCAGGTCCTAGGACACTGCGGGCCTGCGACCCCTCACTGCATATAGGTATCGGTATAATTCGTCCAGACCTTTAGATTCAGGAACGGCTGAGCGGCTTCGAAAACGGTTGCCCCTGATAGGGCGACCCTATCGTGGCCTGGCCCCGGCGCGCGATGGTAAGATGGAAGCACGGAAACGAGCCGAGGGGAGGGACCGGCTACGACAGCAGACGCGAAACGAAAGCTGGCTCGACTTGAGGGTCTCCTGTCGGAGATGGGCTCCCTGCTGGTGGCCTTCTCCGGCGGCGTAGATAGCACATTCCTGGCAGCCGTAGCCCACGACGTTCTGGGCGATGATGTCGCTGCCGTGACCGGCCTGTCGCCTTCCGTCCCGGCCTCGGAGGCAGAGGAGGCAGAGAAGCTGGCAAAGCGGATCGGCATCCGCCATCTCACGATCGAAACCAGGGAGATGGACTCAGCAGACTACGTCGAGAACAGCCCGGACCGCTGCTACTACTGCAAGGACGAGCTGTTCGGGCGCCTCCGCTCGCTGGCCCAAGATATGGGTATCGCCCAGGTGCTGGATGGGAGCAACGCCGATGACGAGGGCGACTATCGTCCGGGGCGCCGCGCCGCCGCCAGGCACGGCGTCCGCTCTCCTCTGGCGGAGGTCGGGCTGACCAAGGACGAGATTCGCGCTCTGTCCAAGCAGCGGGGGCTGCCCACCTGGGACAAGCCGGCCATGGCCTGTCTGGCCTCGCGGGTGCCCTATGGCATGCCGATCACAGTAGAGGCTCTGAGGCGGATCGAGTCGGCGGAGGCGTTCCTGCAATCGCTGGGGGTGCGCCAGCTCCGCGTTCGCCACCACGGGGACGTCGCCCGCATCGAGGCGGACGGTCAGGGCATGGACATACTGATGCAGGCAGGGAACCGCCGAGCGGTGGTGGAGCGGCTGAGGTCGTTGGGGTATCTGTACGTGACCCTGGACATGGGGGGCTTCCGCAGCGGCAGCCTGAACGAGGGGCTGGCGGCTTCGAGCAAGGGCGCCTTCCGCAGTAAGAATGAAGCATAAAGCGGCCGCCCTCAGGGGAGGGCGACCGCTTTGGCGGGGGTATGTTGCCTGCTCTCGCGTGGGCCAGGCGAGAGGCACAGCCTAGATGAAGCCTTCTCTTATTGCTGCCCCTGGAACGGGCGCGGTCGACAATCTCTACGTGGTAGGTGCGTTCGTTACACTGCCAGCGTACAGGCGCGCGGCTAAGAACTCAATAAGCAGATGTAAAAAGAGGGTTAAACTCGCAGCAGCGAGGGACCTTCTTTTATCGAAAGGGCTGCCGAGTCCATAGACCGCCTCTTGGGACGGGTGTAGAATAGAGGCAGGCCAATTCCCGACGGCGGAGGGAGACGATGACGGACGATCTGGAGCGGGAGATCGAGGAGATCCTCGACAAGCTGGACCAGTTTGTCCCCGAGGAGAGCGCCGCCAGTCGAATGCGGCGGCGGTGGGGGGATCGAGTCTACAACCTGCAGAGGGCGGTGGCCAATCGCCTGTCACGCATCTCGCTCGGGCACCTGATGGTGGCCTCCCTGCTGTTGATCATCGTCGCCTTCGCGCTTCGCTGGACTGTCTTCGGGCGCTACGCCCTGGTAGCCGGCCTGATCCTCCTGTTCTCCACCATAGCGGTCTCTTTCTTCACTGCTCAGCGGCCGAAGGGGGAGAAACGCTGGCGAGGGCAGGTAGTCGATCTGTCGGGGCCCAACCTCGCCGAGAGGCTGCGGAACCGGCTTAGGGGATGGTGGCGCAGAGCCAAGCGGTCATAGGCAGACCCTTCTGACTCTCGAAGTGCCCCATCGCCTCCCGAGAGAAGGACAGCCCCCTTGTCGCTCCAGAGCACCTGTAGTACTATCCACCCAAATCGGAGGCTAACCCCGTGACGTTGCCCAAGACGATCCTGGCACTCTTCCTGCTATCGGCCGTGCTGTGGTGCATTGCCTGTGGTGGCTCAGGGTCATCACCCGGTCAGGCCGACCTGAGCAAGGTCCCCACGGCGACCCTGCCCCCCACCCTACCGGAGCCGACGATCGTGGAGGGCACGCCTCAGCCGGCGGCGCCAGCGGGGGACACCTACGTGGTGGAGGCCGGCGACAGCCTCTATGCGATCGCCGAACGGTTCGGGGTGACGGTCGAAGAGCTGGCGGAGCTAAACGAGTTGGCCGACCCGAGACAACTGGAGGTGGGGCAGGTGCTGAGGATTCCCCACACAGCCGTCACCTCCCCCACACCCGAGGGCCCGACTTCCACTTCGACAGCAACGCCCAGCGGCCCCACGAAGACGCCGCGTCCAGCTTCCACGCCGGGCGAGGGAGAGACGACGTACACCGTGCAGTCGGGCGACAACGCCAACGACATCGCCCTTAGCTTCGGCATAACCGTGGAGGAGCTGGCGGCGGCCAACAACACCACGGTCGACAACCTGCGAAGCCTACAGGTGGGCGACGTGCTGATCATTCCCGCGGCCAGCGCTACGCCCACTCCGATGCCTACCGAGGAGCCGACGTCGGTCCCCACAGAGATGGCAACGCCTGAAGGGTAGAGCCGGCTCTTTGGTATACACTCCGAAGATGATAATCTATCGGCCAGTGCCGGGGCTGCGATCCGCCAGGGTGCAGGCAGTAGCGGCCGAGCCCATCCAGCGATAGGAGATGTGATGCTATGTCTGTCGAAGAGAAGCTGGACCGCCTGCGAGATCTGAAGGACGAGGCCCACCTGGGCGGGGGCCAGAAGCGCATCGAGGCGCAGCACGCACGGGGCAAGCTGACGGCCCGCGAGCGCCTGGACATCCTTCTTGACGAGGGGAGCTTCGCCGAGCTGGACGCCCTCATGATGCACCGCTGCACTGACTTCGGCGCCGATAAGCAGCGGTTCTACGGCGACGCGGTGGTCACCGGATACGGCAGGATCGATGATCGGCTGGTGTACGTCTTCTCTCAGGACTTCACGGTCTTCGGGGGGTCGCTGTCGGAGGTTGTGGGAGAGAAGATCTGCAAGGTGATGGACCTGGCCCTGAAGAACGGCGCGCCGGTCATCG
>CAZSRY010000073.1:0-8009 GCA_964609475.1 uncultured Dehalococcoidia bacterium | reverse complement strand
CCAGCGCCTCCGACGCCCTGTCAACAACGCTACCCCGCACCAGGAAATAGCAGAGAAAGGCGACGACGACCAAGCCTATCTCGCTGATGTGGCGGAATACCGGCCTTTCCGCCAGCACCCGGGCCACCCCACGCGGAGATATTGAGACCTGAGAAACCACTCTGCCCGACATACTACATCCGCCTGCTGGCTATCTGGGTTCCCCCTTTAATTCAACCACATGCGGCATGATTTTTCAAGCGCCCACCCTACCTACGAATACGCCAGGCGCCACACCCCACCCCGCCCTAGCTATCAACCCGCGCCCCCTGCCTGAGCGCCCGCCAGGGCGCGAATCGACCACTGTCCACCAGCAACGCCACCGCCAGGGCGACCAGAACCACCAGCGTCCCCACAATCATATCGAAGATGAAGTGGTTCGCCGTCAGCACTACGGAAAAGAACATGGCCGTCGTCATGACGACGGCAAACGCCCTCAGCCAGAAGCCGCAGCTGACATCCAGCAGGGCAATGGTCACCAGCACCGCCCAGCCGAAGTGAAGACTGGGCACCGCCGCATAGTGATTGACGAAGACGCCCGGCTGCATCTCATAGTTCTCGGGATTAAGAAGGGCCTGCGTATCGACGAAGCCCCACTCCGGCATCAGACGCGGCGGCGCTACCGGAAAGAAGCCGTAGCAAAACAGACCGATGACAGCGGAGATGAGGAAGGCGTTGCGGTATATGCGGTAGCGCTCGCGATTCCGCAGATATACCAAGACCGCGGCAAAGATGAGAACCGGCAGATGACACCAAACGTAGACCCAGTTCGCTATCTTCATCAGGGTAGTGCTGTCGACTATCAACTCCTGCCATCGCAGCTCAACAAAGATGCCCAGCTTCCGCTCCAGGTGGATTATCTGGTTGGCGCGGCTGAACGCCTCCGCCGCCCTCTCGGGGACGCCGCCCCGAATCAAGAAGTAGATGATCATCACGCCCAGCAGAAGCGCCGCCTCGCCTAGAAAACGGCGTACCTCCTCGCCGGTGACCCTCCGCCTGACAGCCGCCGACACCCTCGTCTCTGTCGACATCGCCATCCTGCCTCCCTGCGCAGACGCCCACCAGTGATGACGAACGCGCGAACGCCAACCTAGCTATCAACCTGCATCCGCTGCCTGAACGCCCGCCACGTCGAGAACCGGCTACTGTCTATCATGAACGCGACACCTAGAGCAACCAGAACTACCAGCATTCCCGCAACGACATCGATGATGAAGTGGTTCGCCGTCAGTACCACGGTAAGGAACTGGACGATCGGCAGCGCCACCGCGAACAGGCGCACCAGGAAGCTGCGATCCACATCGAACAGGGCGATGCCCACCAGCAGGGCCCAGCCCACATGAAAACTGGGCACCGCCGCATAGTGATTGACGAAGACGCCCGGCTGCATAGCGTAGTTCTCGGGATTAAGAAGGGCCTGGGTGTCGACGAAGCCCCACTCCGGCATCAGACGCGGCGGCGCTACCGGAAAGAAGCCATAAAAGAAGAGCCCGATGACAGCGGAGATAAGCAGAGCATTGCGATAGACGCGGAATCGCTCCCGATTGCGCACGTATATCCAGACCGCGGCAAAGATGAGTACCGGCAGATGACCCCAGACATAGACCCAGTTCGCTATCTCCATCAGGATGGTGCTATCGGTAATGGACTCCTGCCATCGCAGCTCAACGAAGATACCCAGCCTCTGCTCCAGATCGATAATGCTGTCCGCCCGGCCGAAGGACTCGGCGATCCTCTCAGGGACCGCGCCGCGAATCAACCAGTACGCCACCATAGCCCCCACCAGGGCCACCGCCTCTGTCAGAAAACGGAGCAGCTCCTCGCGGGTGATCCTGCTCCTCACAGCCGCCAATAGTCCGATCTCTGTCAACGCTGTCCCCTCATTCCCTTGCGTAGTTGCCCGCCGGTCACGACGATTGCGCGTATCCTAACCTGACCTTACCATACAAATGGATTCTACTACACGACGGGCATGTGGCCACAAGAGGCGACATCCCTACTTCGCCCATGCTATCGCCCAAATGCTCCCGGCGGCCTTCCGAAAGGAGCCACCTATGGAAATCAGAGTGCAAACCGACGACATCGCCAACTACTCGGCCAAGTCAATAATCGTCAACCTGTTTGAAGGTTTGACCGCTCCCGCAGGAGCAGCGGCCACCGTTGACCAGGCGCTCGACGGCGCCATCTCCCAACTCATCAGGGACGGGGAGATCCGCGGCAAAGCAAACGAACTGACCCTCATCCACTCCCTGGGACGCATCCCCTCGCCGCGGGTCCTAGTGCTGGGCCTGGGCAAGCCCGACCAGTTCAACCTCGAAAAGGTGCGCAACTCCATGGCCGGCGCCGCCCGCCACCTGCGCCAACTCGGCGCCGACACGGTCGCCACCGTCGCCCACGGTGCCGGGGCAGGTGGCCTGGAGCCGGAGGCCTGCGCCCAGGCCGTCGTCGAAGGCGCCATCCTGGGGCTCTACACCTTCCACCGTCACAAGAAGAAGGAAGAGGACGAACGCCAGATCGGCGAGCTCATCCTGGTGGAGCGCGAGGCATCGAGGCTGGAGGCCATCCAACGCGGCGCCGACCGCGGCCGCATCGCGGCGGAGGCGGCCAACTGGGCCCGCGACCTGGCCAACGAGCCCGCCAACTACATGACACCCACCAACATGGCGGAGCGAGCCCTCGCCCTCGCTCAAGAGCACAACCTGGAATGCCAGGTCCTGGACCGCAAGGACATGGAAGAGATGGCCATGGGTGCCCTCCTGGGCGTGGCCCAAGGCAGCCATCAGCCGCCCAAGCTCATCGTCCTCCACTATCGAGGCGCTGAGGGAGAGGCGGCTCCCCTGGGCCTGGTGGGCAAAGGGATCACCTTTGACAGCGGCGGCATCTCCATCAAGCCGTCGGCGGGCATGCAGGAGATGAAGGGCGACATGGCCGGTGGGGCGGCCGTCATCGCCGCCATGGGCGCCATCGCTCAGCTCAAGCCCAAGATCAACGTCTCCGCCGTCGTCCCCGCCACCGAGAACATGCCCGGCGGCAGCGCCCTCAAGCCCGGCGACGTGGTAAGGGCCATGAACAGCAAGTCCATCGAGGTCATCAACACTGACGCCGAGGGCCGCCTGATACTGGCCGACGCCCTCTGCTACGCCCGCCACCTGGGCCTCTCGCCGGTCGTGGACGTGGCCACCCTCACCGGCGCCATACAGGTAGCCCTGGGGAAGATAGCCCTGGGGGCCATGACCAACAACGAGCCGCTGCTCGAGCGGCTGAAGCGGGCCTCCGAGTCCGCCGGCGAGAAGCTGTGGCAGCTCCCCCTGTTCGACGAGTACAAGGAGCAGCTCAAGAGCGAGGTGGCCGACATGAAGAACGTCGGCGGCCGCGAGGCGGGCTCCATCACCGCCGCCCTCTTCCTGCGCGAGTTCATCGAGGACACGCCCTGGGTGCACCTGGACATCGCCGGCGTCGATCAGGTAGACAAGGAGAAGGGGATCCTGGTCAAGGGCTCCAGCGGCATCCCCGTGCGCACGCTCGTCAACCTGGCGCTGAGCCTGGCTGAGCAGCCTCTCTCCGCCTAGCAGCGTCGGCCATAGACCCCAGCGCTAGCGTCTAGGGGCCCAGGCGCGCGAGATGAACCTGTCGATATCGATAGCGGGAAGCGACGTGATCTGCAGCGTCCCCCGCGCGCCCAGCTCCACCGATATCCCAGCGAGCGCCTCATTGCTCTCCGCCTCGACGACGGTCACGAAGTCGTACGGGCCCAGGGTGGCGTACTGCGCCAATATCTTGCCCCCCATCGCCACCACCTCTTTGTTCACCTCCCTGATGCGCTCCGGCCGGCTCCTGATCGTCTTGCGGCCGCTCTCGGTAAGGTTGGCGAGCGCAACGTAGTACGGCATCCTATTCTCTCCTTTGCTATCACTGAAGTCTCTCCCGATGGCCAACATGATAGCGCAGGGCGTCCACGTGTCAACTCAGTTCAGCGCCCCATCGCCGGCAGGATAGACCGTCGCCCCCAGCCACGGGCTGAAGACCTCACCTAGGATCGGGAACAGGGGACAGGGGCCGGCAGCACTAGCGGCGGGACTTCTTGAGGAGGGGAACCACCCGGTCGAGGATGCGCTGCGCCGCCTCGTACTTCGTCAGCAGAGGAAGCCTCTGCGGCTTGCGCGTCTTGCTTATGATCGTCACCTGATTGGTGTCCGTACCGAATCCGGAGCCGGCGGCGGTGACATCGTTGGCCACGATGAGGTCCAGCCCCTTGCGGGTCAGCTTTGCGGAGGCGTTGCGCACGAGGTCGCGGCTCTCGGCGGCGAAGCCTACTCGGACAAGCCTGCCCTTCACCTCCGCCAGGATGTCGGGGGTGGGCACCATCTCCAGCACCAGGCCCTTCTTCGTCCGCTTCATCTTCTGCGCGGCAGCGGCGGCAGGGCGATAGTCGGCGACGGCGGCGGCCATGATCAGGGCGTCGGCATCGGCGCACTGGGCGACGACGGCGTCCCGCATCTCCTCCGCCGTATTCACCGCCACCAGCTCCACGCCGTAGGGCGCCGTCAGGGCCACGGGGGCGCTCACCAGAACCACCCTTGCCCCGCGGTCGCGCGCCGCCTCAGCGACGGCGTATCCCATCTTCCCCGAGGAGTAATTGCTGACGTAGCGCACCGGGTCGATCGGCTCCTGGGTGCCGCCCGCGCTCACTACGAGCTTACGGCCGGCCAGGTCGCCCTTCCCCCCCAGCACCTGCCGGAGGGCGCCCAGAAGCACCTCCGTATCCACCAGCCGACCGGGGCCGCGGCGGCCGCTGGCCAGTCGCCCCTCGGCCGGGCCCACTACCCTCATGCCCCGCTCCTTGAGGAGGGCCAGGTTGGCCTGGGTCGCCGCATTCTCGTACATCTGCGAGTCCATGGCCGGGGCGAGCAGGACGGGGGCCCTAGTGGCCAGCACCGTCAGGCTCAGCAGGTTATCGGCCAGGCCGTGAGCGAGGCGGGCCAGGGTAGTAGCGCTGGCGGGAGCTATGATCACAGCATCGGCGCGGCGGGCCAGCTCCACGTGCGAGATGCCCAGCTCCGACGTGGGGTCAAACATATCGGTGTAGACGGGGCGGCCGCTCACGCTGCGCAGGGCCAGGGGGGTGATGAACTCGGTCGCTGCCTCGGTCAGGATCACATCCACCTCCGCTCCGCCCTGGGTCAGCTTGCTGACCAGGTCGGCGGTCTTGTAGGCAGCGATACTGCCGGTGACCCCGACAACGATTCTCTTGCCCTCGAGCATGATTCAGCGCTCCTGGCCCCGATTGGCCTCGTGAATAAGATGCAGACCGATCAGTGTGAGGTCGAGATTCACCACATCGATGACGGGCGTCTCGTGGGCAATGAGAGGGGCCCAGCCGCCCGTCGCTACCACGCGGGCGCCCGCATCCAGCTCGGCCTTCATGCGGGCGATGATCCCCTCTATCAGGCCGACGTAGCCAAAGATGATGCCCGACTGCATGGCCGCCACCGTGGTCTTGCCGATGGCGGTCTTGGGACGCTCCAGCTCGATGCGGGGGAGCTTTGCCGTCCGCTCAAACAGGGCCTCGGCGCCGATACTGATGCCCGGCGCTATCGCCCCTCCCACGTAGTCGCCCTCCTTCGATATGGCATCGAAGACCGTAGCCGTCCCGAAGTCGACCACGATCAGGGGCGGGCCGTACAACTTGATGGCGGCCACGGCGTCTATCACCCGGTCGGCGCCCACGTCGCGGGGGCTATCGTACATGATGCGAACCCCCGTATGCACCCCCATGTCTACTACCACCGGGGTCACAGAGAAGTACCGCCGACACAGCTGCTGGAAGACAGGCGTCAGAGAGGGCACGACGCTGCCCAGGATCGCCTCATCCACGTCCCCCGGGGTCAGATGTTCGGCCCCCAGAAGGTTGACGAGGAGAATGCCGTACTCATCCGCCAGGTTCTCCACATCCGTGGCTATGCTCCAGCGCGCGCGCAGGGTTTCCCCCTCGAACACACCGATGGCGATGGCAGTGTTGCCGACGTCCAAAGCCAGCAGCATAGGCCGCTCCCAGCAAGAAGCGTTCAGGCCCTGAGCAGACGATTCACCGACGTTGCCCATTATAGTGGAGAGGATTCCAGAGCCGCAACTGGAGCCAGTTAGACCTGGGCCCAGACGATCCTCTTTATGGCTTGGGAAAGGACACAATTTTTCTGCGCCAGTAGTCATAAGAGGCTTGACCCGTTTCCCCGCCCGCTGCTATCCTCAAGGCCAGTCAGGGTCAACTCCCCGCTTCCGTGGTTCCGGGTTATCCCTCGGGCTAGACCAATAGCTCACAGTATCGGGCTGACTATCCCCGGTTTCTGCCACGATGAGCGGCGAGGGCTGTTCGGGGTTTCCTGCCCCCGGCGGAGACAGCCTGCGGCCAGACTAACACCGATCGTCAAAGGGTGGATGCTCTCATTGGAGCACGCTTTGCTGGCGGGTGCCTGCCGGTGCTAGGGAGAGTCTGTCCTTTTTAGCCTAACCCACAAGCCTTCAACTGGACAGCCTGCGTAGTAGGAAATAGAGGGACAGCCTATGGGAGAGCGCTCTGCGAATGAGCTGTGGCAGGCAGCTCTGGGGCAGCTCCAATTGCAGGTCACCCACGCCAACTATGAGACCTGGCTTAGGGATACCACAGGCCTCGCTTTTCGAGACGGCGTCTTCGTCATCGCCGTTCCCTCCAACTTCGTTGCCGACTGGCTGAGCAACCGCCTTCAGGCCCTCATCGCCAAGACCCTCTCCCGGATCATAGGAGAGCCCGTGCAGCTAGCCTTTCAGGTCGGTACTCTCGACTCGGCGGCATCCCACGCCTCCGGCCCCCCTACTCTGACCGAGCCCCTATATCCCTCCGCCAGACTGTCCTCTCTACCCAAGCCGCGATTGAACCAGCGGTTCACCTTCGATACATTCGTTGTCGCCGACTGTAACCGCCTCGCCCACGCAGCCGCCCTCGCCGCCTCCCAGCACAGCGACATGCCGACCCACAACCCCCTGTTTCTGTACGGGGACAGCGGCCTGGGAAAGACGCACCTGCTGCACGCCGTTGGCCACGAGCTGCTGAAGCCCGGCCTGCGCGTCCTCTTCATTACCGCCGAGCAGTTCACCTACGAATACGTTCAGGCCGCCCGCCAACGCCACATGGACGACTTCCGCGCCAAGTTCCGCAGCCTTGACGCCCTTCTCATAGACGACATCCAGTTCCTGGCCGGCAAGGAAGGGACTCAGCAGGAGTTCTTCCACACCTTCAACGACCTCCACAGCGCCGGTAAGCAGCTCGTCCTGACGAGTGACCAACCGCCGCAGCGACTCCCTCACTTCTCCAACCGCCTGCGCTCCCGCCTGCAGTGGGGCCTTATCGCCGACCTCACACCGCCGCCAGTCGAAACCAGGCTCGTCATCCTCCAGGCCAGGGCCGAGAACCTACATGCCCAGATCGACGCCCCGGCCCTCGAATTCCTCGCCTCCCAACCGTACGGCAACGTCCGCCAGCTTGAGGGCTCCCTCAACCGTGTGCTTGCCTATGCCCGTCTCACCCAGCAACCTACTACCATCGATCTGGCGAAGGCTGCCCTCCTCGCCCCGGAGCGTCCTCCCCAGCCGGATGCGCCCACGCCGAATGCCATCATCGATGCCGTCTGCTCCCACTTTCACGTCTCCCGCCAGGCGCTGCGCGGCAAGGCCCGCGAGAAACGCGTTACCACCGCCCGCCACGTCGCCATGTACCTGCTGCGCCACGATAGCTGCCAGCCCCTGGCCGCCATCGGTCATCTGCTGGGCGACCGTGACCATTCGACCGTCCTCTACGCCTGCCGCAAGATCGAACGCGAGGCCTCCATCCTGCCACAGACCAACCTCGACCTCGCCGCCGTCCGCGAACGGCTCCAACCCTTCCCTGCCGCCTGATCCTTTCCACATGTGCCAACATCTCTACCGGCCTTTCTGGT
>CAZSRY010000072.1:0-8207 GCA_964609475.1 uncultured Dehalococcoidia bacterium | reverse complement strand
CGAGTCCCAGGCCGCCTTCGATGCAGCACTCGGCCAGGGCCACCGCCAGCCCGCCTTGGGAGCAGTCGTGGGCGGAGCGGAGGAGCCCGCCGTGGATCGCCTCCAGACAGGCGCGCTGCACACGGACCTCCAGATCGAGGTCGATCCGGGGGAAGCCGGCCACCAAGCTGTGGACCTCTCGCAGGTACTCGCTTCCGGCCAGGGTCGCCGGTGGGGCGTCTACCTCCGCGCCCAGGAGGAAGACCTCATCCCCTGTCGCCTGGAAGCCCATGGGACAGCGCCGCTCGACGTCCTCCAGCAGGCCGAGCATGCCCACCACCGGCGTCGGCAGGACGGCCTCACCGTTCGTCTCGTTATACAGGCTGACGTTGCCGGAGATGACGGGCGTGTCCAGCTTCTCGCAGGCGGCGGCCATGCCGCGAGTGACCTGCTCCATCTGATAGTAGATATCCGGCTTCTCGGGGTTGCCGAAGTTGAGGCAGTCGGTCAGGGCGAGCGGCTGGGCCCCCACGCAGACCACGTTGCGCGCCGCCTCGGCCACGGCGATCGCCCCGCCGACGTAGGGGTCGAGTTGACAGTAGAGGCCGTTGCCGTCGGTGGTGAGGGCGATGCCCTTGTTGGTGCCCTTGACCCGCATGACGGCGGCGTCGCTGCCCGGGCCGACGACAGTATTCGTCAGCACCTGGTGATCGTACTGGCGCCATACCCAGCGCTTGTCGGCGACATCCGGGGCGGCGAGCAGGCGAAAGAGGGTCGCCGCGGGGGAGTCGGTCAGGTCGGGCAGGGCCGCCAGGTCATACGATTGCAGGCCATCCAGGTAGGAGGGCTGCTCACCCCGGCGACGGTACTCCGGCGGATCGGTCAGCACGTCCACGGGCAGCCTGACCACCTCCTGGTCGCCGTCGCGCACACGGGCGTAGCCGTCGTCCGTCACCCTGCCGATGATGTCGGAGCGCAGTTCCCAGCGCTGGAAGAACCGCTGCACCTCCTCCTCATGCTCCTTCCTGACGAACACCAGCATCCGCTCCTGCGATTCCGAGAGCATGACCTCGTAGGGCACCATGCCCTGCTCCCGCCGCGGCACGAGGGAGATGTCGATCTCAATGCCGGTGCCGGCGCGGGCAACGGCCTCCACCGTCGAGCTGGTGAGGCCCGCCGCTCCTAGGTCCTGGATGCCCACGATCCAGTCGGCATGCCTCTCGGCCAGCTCAAGGCAGGCCTCCATGAGCAGCTTCTCCAGGAAGGGGTTGCCGACCTGCACTGTGGGGCGCAGCTCGGCGCTGGACTCGTCGAAGACCCGCGAGGCCAGCACGTTGGCCCCGCCGATGCCGTCGCGGCCGGTGTCGGCCCCTACCAGCATCACCAGGTTGCCCTGACCCTCGGCGCGACCGCGCGTCAGGTGATCGATGCGCGCTACCCCCACGCACATGGCGTTCACCAGGGGGTTGGCGGAGTAGGAACCGGCGAAGCTGACCTCACCGGCGATGGTGGGGATGCCCAGGCAGTTGCCGTAGCCGCCGATGCCGGCCACCACACCGCTGAACAGGTAGCGGTTGCGCGGCTCGGAGAGGGGACCGAAGCGCAGGGAGTCGAGGATGGCGATGGGCCGCGCCCCCATGGCGAAGATGTCCCGCACGATGCCTCCTACGCCGGTCGCCGCCCCTTGATAGGGCTCGATGGCTGATGGATGGTTGTGCGACTCTACCTTCATCACCACGCAGAGGCCATCGCCGATGTCGATGGCGCCGGCGTTCTCACCGCCCATGCTGGTGAGGATGCGGGGGCCCGTGCTGGGCAGGAGCCGGAGGAGGGGCTTGCTGTTCTTATAGCCGCAGTGCTCGCTCCAGAGGGCGCCGAACATGCCCAGCTCGACTTCGTTGGGCTCCCGGCCCAGCCGCTCAACGATGAGCCGGTATTCGTCCAGGGAGAGGGCCAGTTCCTCGATCAGACGTTGGTCAACAGCCATAGACTACTCAAACTCGTAGATCACGCGCTTGACCCCGGCGAAGCCGCGCCGATACTTGAGCTCAACGGGGTCTATGTCATCCCCAATCTCGAAGACGAGGGTCACCTCTGCTTTCGCATCCTCTCCGATCTTCACCGGTGTCACTCGTCCTCCCACCACGGCGAGCAGGGGGCCTTGCCAGTCGCCATCGCTATCCTTCAGCCGAAAGTTGGAATCGGAGACTACTACACTTCTGTCCTTCTCGTTGTCAATCGTCAATTGAAAGGCAACGAACCGCTTGTCCTCTTCCGCGATCAGGAGGGGGAAGGCATCGTCCGCCGGGTCCATGGCGCCGGTCAGAGTCACTTCCACATCCCATATCTCCACCGTCCTAACCGCCTGTCCTGCCTTGAGGTCGGCGTAAGAGACGTCCACCCGCACCGTCTCCTCGGCGGCAATGGTCGCTGCCAAGACGGCGGCGATGATCCCTGCCCCCAGCAGCCAGCCTATGACGGAGGAGATTATGTAGGTGTCGCGGCCGGCGGGGCCTGCCTCCTCCGACAGGCTGAAGGGCGGGTACTCATCGGTGAGGGAGAAAATGTAGGCCTGCACCCGCATGCCCCAGCGGATGACGCCCGCCACATAGCTGTGTAGCCCCCGGGGGAAGCGACCCGTGAACAGGATGGCGAACCAGGCGATGACCAGCGCCACATATGCTCCGACCCAGAGGAAGCCAAGCACAACCATGTGGGGGATGGTGGTGAAGAGTTTCCAGAACAGCACCTTCCAGCGGGCCAGCCTGTCCGGATACCGCGCCTCAAAGCGGATCGGGTAGTCTCCCTCGAATGGAGGATAGGTGTCGGTGAGGAGGAGGCAATAGGAGAATGCCCGCACCTGCCAGTTGATTAGGGACACCTGGAAGTCGAACATCCAGCGGGGGATACGGCCACGAAGGCCGACGACGATCCAGATGGCCCAGACCATTGCGCCGGAGGCGTAGCTGACGAGGTAGGCGAAGATGAGCACAGGGATCGCCAGGAAGAGGCGGAAGAGCGTCTTCCAGCGCGACTGGCGCTCCGGATAGTCGACGGCAAGGGTTATCGGGTAGGCGGCTGGCGCCTCCACTCAGAAGACTCCTTTCTTGCCGGCCTCACGGCGCCAGGCTGAACGGTGGGTACTCGTCGCGCAGCAGCATCACGTAGGCGTTGATGCGGCAAGTCCACCGCCAGAACCCGACTGCGAACTTGAATAGTCCCTCCGGGTAACGTGCTGTGAACAAGATGGCGAACCAGGAGATGAACAGCGTTATCGCGTAGGCAAGGTAGACGAAGTAGAAAACGATCACGTTAGGGATGATCAGCAGCCACTTGACGAAGATGAGCAGCCGCGACAGGCGCTCCGGGTGTTCGACTTCGTAGGTTACGGGGTACTGGCCCGCTGACAACGAGAAGGGCGGGTATTCGTCGCGCAACAGGAAGACGTAAGCGCTGATATTGGCCTGCCAGCGGTAGACGCCGACCACGAAATCGAACAGCCCCTTGGGATAGCGTCCGCTGAACAGGATGATAAACCAGGCCAGAAAGGTCATCACCCCCGCGACGGCAGCAAGGGCGTACAGGATTATCAGGTGGGGTATAATCAGCAGCCACTTGACGAATATCAGCCAGCGCGAAAGCCTCTCCGGGTACTCAACATCGAAGCGCAGGGGATAGGTGGTCTCGGCAGCACTCATTGTCTCCCTCCTTTGAGACTCTGCTCGCCACGAGCTCCTTCCGACACATCTAGCGAGGCAATACGCCTACGGCGCTCTCCAAGAGCGACCGCCAGATGAAAAGCCCGTCCTCGCCGCCCATCAGCGGCTCGCTTGCCCGTTCCGGGTGGGGCATCATCCCCAGCACGTTCCCCCGCTCGTTGGTGATGCCGGCGATGTTGTTCAGCGAGCCGTTGGGGTTCGCTTCGGGCGTGATCGCCCCCTCCGGCGTTGCATAGCGAAATGCCACCCGTCCCGTCTCCTCCAGCAGGGCCAGGGTATCGGCGTCGGCGTAGTAGCTGCCCTCGCCGTGGGCGATGGGGACACGCAGCACCTGCCCCGGCCGACAGCTACAGGTGAAGGGAGTGTCCGTGTTCTCCACTCGCAGATAGGCGGGCTGGCAGCGGAACTGAAGGCTGTCGTTTCGCATGAGGGCGCCGGGCAGGAGGCCGGACTCACACAGGATCTGGAATCCGTTGCAACTGCCGAAGACGAGGCCGCCTCTCTCGGCGTGGCGGGCCACCGCCTCCATCACCGGCGAGAAGCGGGCGATAGCGCCAGCGCGCAGATAGTCGCCGTAGGAGAAGCCGCCCGGCAGCACGACGCAGTCGTAGCTCGATAGGTCGCGCTGGCGGTGCCACACATAATCGACCTCTTGCCCCAGGGTCGTGTCGAGGACGTAGTAGCAGTCGCCATCGCTCCAGGTGCCGGGGAACACAAGTACGGCGAAGCGCATATCGCGTCCTTATCTGGTACCAGCCTCGACCAGCCCCATTATACACAAGTGGGATCGCTAGCCCCAGCGGAATAGCCGTCCCTGGGGTACTACGGCGAAGACGAATGATCTGTCTTCGTTCGCGGGGTGTCCTCAGGGGCGAGCATGGGGCGCTGTTCGGATCGCCTTGGGCGCTGTCGCCCTCGCCGCGATGGCTTTGGGCGTTCCCCTTCTGCCGGAGCGGGGTACTCCAAGCGGGGGTGATATACGCCTCTGAGGGTGGACTTGAAGGACTCAGCGATTACCTTGATCTCGCGCAAGGTAAGGTCCGATTCGTCCAGTTGTCCCTCCGCCAGGCGCTCGGCGATGACCTCATCCACCAGCTGGTCGATCTGCTCTGGAGAGCGGTCGGCGTTGCTTCTTATCACCGCCTCCGCCGAGTCGGCGAGCATGACTATGGCGGCCTCGCGGCTCTGGGGCTTGGGTCCGGGGTAGGAGAACAAGGAGCGGTCAACCTTCTCGTCCGATTCAGCGGCCTTACGGTAGAAGTAGGCGACGTGTCCGGATCCGTGGTGCTGAGTGATGAGGTCCTGAACCTGGGACGGCAGGCCGTGCTCTCGTGCCATCTCCAGACCGGCCTCGACGTGTCGCGACACGATCTGGGCGCTGATGCGAGGGTCTATATCGTCGTGTGGATTAGCTCCTGTCATCTGATTCTCGATGTAGTATCCCGGCTGTCGCAGCTTGCCCACGTCGTGGTAGTAGCAGCCGACACGCACGAGAAGGGCGTCGGCGCCGATGAGGTCGGCCGCTCGCTCCGCCAGGTTGCCCACGATGATGCTGTGATGGAACGTCCCCGGCGCTTCATCCTGAAGCCGACGCAGCAGGGGCTGATTGAGCTGGGCCAGCTCCATGAGCTGAACGCGGGTGGTGATGCCGAACAGGAATCCCAGGGTGACGAAGGCTCCCGCAGCCAGCACACCCGACAGGGAGCCGTTTATCACCGTCACCAGGATCATCCAGGGGATGTCCATGATCTCCCGATCGACGTCCAGGAACCAGACGCCAACTAGCATTGTCAGCGAGACTATGGCTACAGCGATGCCGGCCAGCAGATAGCGATTGAGACGCTCCGCCCGGTGCACGGCCAGTACGCCCGTCACGCCTCCGAACCCGTAGACGCCGATGGTGCGCAGGGCATCCAGGGGGCTTGTGGTTACGGCCGCCGAGACATCGGGCAGGTAGACGACGATGAAGGTCAGCAGGGCCGTCAGAACAGCGGCCACCGCCACAGCCAACTGTGCCTCCAGGAGAGCGGCCAGCAGCATAGGGATGGCCGCCAGGGGTAACACATAAGCCAGGAAGTGCCTATCGTGGTCGGGCAGGATGAGAGGAAGGTAGAGCTTGGCTACCAGAGCAGCAAGGGCGGTCACCACCAGCAGGAGCAAGAGACGACGGATGTCCGTGACGTTGGCAGGCTGAAAGGCATAGATGTAGAGGCCTAGTGTGCCAGCGGCGACGATGGAGACGAGCACGACCGCCGCGACGTTATCCCATTCCAGGCGTGGCGACAGCAGCCCCGCCTCGCGCATGGCCTCGATGGCCGTGCTGTCGATAACCTCGCCGCTACTGACGATGGTCTGATTCTTGGTGTAGGACACGCGTACCGGCAAGGCCGCCGCCCTTGCCGCTTCCCTGGCCTCCTCCGTCTTCACTGCGTCCACCTCCATGTTGGGGACGATGAGCGGCTTCACCATCGACTCTACCAGGGCTGCCTCGTCGTCAGAGAGGGAGAGGTCCAGGCGCTTGGAAATCTGCTCTCCTATAAGGTTCTCCTCGCCGCGAGCCACTGTCTCGCCGAGAACCTCCTCCAGCGCCTGCCTGGCCTCGCTGGACACCGTCTGCCATCGCTCCCCTGTCATGTCCAGGATGAGGGCCTCATAGCCTGGCGCGAACAGGTTCTCCGTACCTTTCAGGGCGCTCAGCTTTTGGGAGCGGCTCAACTCAGTTGAGTCCCGTACCCCTGTGACGTCATCGATGACCTGGTCCAGCTTGGCCATTTGGTCGGCCCTCACCTCGGCGCTGAAGACAAGGACGTCGGGCACATCCTCAGCCGCCTTTTCTCGCTGTTTCTCGGTCAGCACCTCACTCTCGAAGGAGAGGTCGCGAGGCGCCTGCCAGGTGCGGGAGGCTATATCACCCACCTCCACATCGATCTGGCGGGGGAACACGGGGAAAAGCGCCAGAGCCAAGGCCACAGCCAGAGCTGCCCCGAAGATCGTGGCCTTCGTACGACTCAAAGGCTGAGGCTCACGCCCAGGCCTGTTCAAAGGACTGCCTCCGCTATGAGACTACGACTTCGTCTGTAATAGGCTCCCCTGGAATATCGGTGGGAGCGGCCGAAGCCACAAGTCCATGATAGCAGAAACGACGCGGCTCGGTAACGAAGGGATATCTTGGCCCGGGCGGGAGGGGTGCGCGTTTGCTGTCCGGGGCTGCTAGACCTGAAATCCAGCAGAGGGACAGGCCCGCGCCGGGGGTCAGAGTGCGAGATGGTGCCGGGGCGGAAGGCGGGCTTCGTCATGCCGGCCGTTGGTTCTACTCGGCCTGTTGCTCCATCAGTAGCTCGGTCACCTGGGTGAGCGCATTGTAGGCATAGAGGATGTAGTCGCGGGGGTGGAGGTCCAGCCTCTTCATCTCCTCGTCGCGGGCGGCCACCGGGTCCACCACATGGCCGGAGAAGTCTATGCTCAGCTCCAGCTCATAGAGCTCGCCGTCGGGGCCCAGCACCACGCAGCCGTGCTTGGGGCCCGCCGTCGGCACGCCCTCCACCTCGATGCCGTAGGTGAAGAAAGCGCCGGGAAAGGGCGGGAAGGGGTCGAACTGAGCCACGGCCTCGTGCAGAAGCTGGCGAAGCTGCTGGGCCGCCGTCTCGATGATCACATCGGCCTGCATCTTTCGCGTCATGGGATCGCTGCCCTTGCCGGTCACGTGAAGGTCGATCGCCTCCTGCCAAGGATCATCTGGTGTTCGCTGCGATTATAGTGCCTGTCCAGGGGCCGCGTCCAGGCGAGGAGGCTGCCCCTGCCGAGGAGGCGGTTGTCAGGGTTAGACCTCTTGTGTTAGCATATTTGGACAGAAGTTATTGGCTATTATGTGTCAACCTTTTCCCTCTCCTGGTGGGCCATGCAGTCAACCCGACAAGATATTCTAGACTACCTGCGCCGGCATGGGCAGGGTTCCGTCAAGGAACTGGGGCAACTGCTGGGCCTCACCTCCACAGGAATCCGTCAGCACCTGACGATTCTGGAACGCGACGGCCTCATCACAGGGAGTGAAGAGCGGGGTCGCGTCGGTCGCCCGGCGCTCGTGTATGCCCTCACTGAACAGGGCGACGCCCTCTACCCCAAGAAATACGGCCTCCTGGCCATTATGCTGCTGGAGGAGGTGAAGGCCATGGCGGGCAGCCAGGGCCTTCAGACTCTTCTGCGTCGGGTGGCGGTTCGATTCGCCGAGCCATACCTGCGGAGGATGGAGGGCAAGAGCCTGCCCGACCGGGTGGAGGAGGTGGCCCGCATCATCGAGGAGGAGGGTTGTCTGGTCAATACGGCCTTTGAAGATGGCAACTACCTCATCCATCGTTACACCTGCCCCTTCCCCAACGTGGCCAGAGTGCACAGCGGCCTCTGTGCCCTGGATGTCGAGTTCGTCCGCCGCCTGATCAAGGCCGACGCCCGTCTGGTCAGTTGTATCGTGCGGGGCGACCGCTCCTGCACCTACCGCATTCGTCCCCGTTC
>CAZSRY010000071.1:0-8237 GCA_964609475.1 uncultured Dehalococcoidia bacterium | reverse complement strand
GACGACGGCCCCATCCAGGCCCACGACAGCGCAGGAGAGCACCTTGGCGAGCATGCGTCCCATTTATCTCACAATGAACAGGGGTTAGACAAGGGGCAAGCGCAGAGGAAAGACGTGCTGGGGCCCGTCACTTCTGGCGGCGGGCGCCCTCGACGTGCCGCCCGACCGAGAAGACGCCGCGCACAGGATCCAGCCTGCTGAGGAGGCGGGTAAGCTGGTCTACGCCCGTCGTCTGGAGGGTAATGAAGACGCTGACCGTGCGGTCGCTGTGCTCCTGGGTTCGCACCGCCACCATGTTGACCCTCTCCTCGGCGACGATGGTGCCGATGTCGCGTAGGAGACCGACGCGGTCCCAGGCCTCGATGCGCACTGCCACCGGATAGAGATGGCCGCCGCGACCCCACTCCACCTCCACCAGGCGCTCCGGCTCATCCTCGTTGAGGACGTTATGGCAGTCACGCCGATGCACGGTGACGCCGCGGCTTCGCGTCACGTAGCCGATGATCGCGTCGCCGGGCACCGGATTGCAGCAGCGCGCCAACTGGGTGAGCAGGTCGCCCGTGCCCAGAACCTCGATGTTAGATGTATAGACGGGGCCCTGCGGGGCCTCGACCGCCGGCTCCACCGCCTCCTCCGGCTCCTCGATGAGAGGCGCCAGCTTGATAGGTATCTGGTGCAGGCTTACGCCGCCGTACCCCAGAGCGGCCAGGAGGTCATCCATCTCCTCATACTTGAAGGCCTTCAGCAATAGGTCTTGACAATCGGCCAGGCTGAGGCCCAGACGGCGCAGCTCCTTGTGCAGCAGGTCGCGGCCCCGCTCCACGTTCGCCGCCCTCTCCTGACGCTTGAACCAGGCACGGATCTTCTCGCGGGAGTTGCTGGTCATGACATAGCCCAGGTTAGGGTTGAGCCAGTCGCGCGAGGGGCCGCGGGGCGCCTTGCTTGTCAGGACCTCCACCATATCGCCGTTCTGAAGCTCATAGTTCAGGGGAACGAGGCGACCGTTGACCCGCGCACCGATGCAGCGATGACCAACGTCGGTATGGACGCGATAGGCGAAGTCGATAGGGGTAGAATGCAGCGGCAGGTCCTTGACCTCGCCCTTGGGTGTATAGACGAAGACCTGGTCTTGGAAGAGGTCGCTCTTGATCAGCTCCACGAACTCGTCGGCGCCGGCCATGTCCCGCTGCCACTCCAAGAGCTGCCGGACCCAGGACATGCGCTCCTCGAAGCGACGGTCGCGCTTGCCGCCCTCCTTATAGCGCCAATGAGCGGCCACCCCATACTCAGCCAGGCGGTGCATCTCGTGAGTGCGGATCTGGACCTCCAGGGGACGCGCTCCCAGGCAGAGGACGGTCGTATGGAGGGAACGGTACACGCCCTCCCTGGGGTTGGCGATATAGTCGTCGAACTGGCCGGGAATGGGACGCCACAGGTTGTGCACCACGCCCAGGGCCCGGTAGCAGTCGGCCTCAGTGCCCACCAGGACGCGCAGGGCCAGCAGGTCGTATATCTCGTTGAAGTTCTTCCTCTGAGCGGAGTACTTCTCCATCTTCTCATGAATGCTGTAGATGTGCTTGGCGCGCCCCTGAACCTCCGCCTCGATGCCCTCCTTCCTCAGCTCCTTCTCCAGGATCTTCTCCACCTGCGCGATGTACTTATCCCGCGCCGCCCGGCTGGAGTCGAGAAGACCGGCAATCGCGTGATAGCGGTCGGGGTTCAGATAGCGGAAGGCCAGGTCCTCAAGCTCCCTGCTTATCTGCCAGATGCCCAGGCGGCTGGCCAGGGGCGCATAGATCTCCATCGTCTCCTGGGCCACCCGGCGCTGCTTCTCCGGCGAGACGGCGTAGAGGGTGCGCATGTTGTGGAGACGGTCGGCCAGCTTGATGATGACCACCCGCACGTCCTCCGCCATGGCGAGGAACATCTTGCGCAGGTTCTCGGCCTGAGTCGCCCTATCGCCCACCCGCTCATCGGGGGCCTTCCAGGCGATCTTCTCCAGCTTGGTGCCGCCGTCGACCAGTCGCGCCACCTCCTTGCCGAAGCGCTTGGCCAGCTCCGAGTTGGGGATGCCGCAGTCCTCCTGCACGTCGTGGACGAGCGCCGCCGCCACCGCCGCGGCGTCGAGCTGGAGGCCGGCCACCGTCATCGCCGTGTCCAGGGGATGGGTGATGAAGGGGTCGCCGGTCTTGCGCTCCTGGCCGCGGTGAGACTCCTCAGCGAAGCGATAGGCCTCCTCGATGAGGGTTATCCTCTCGCTCGGCAGGTACTCCCGCGTCTTTTCCAGAAGCTCGTTGATATCGGCGACCATGACACCAATAGCCGTCTAGATTCCCAATACTACTGTAGCACATCGAACCGGCACGTGTAATCGGAATCGCTGCCGCTGGGCATGCTTTACAAGCTCCACGCACGTTCTGTATGCTGAACCCGATTTGAACTCCGTCATCTGCTAGAAACAGGAGCCGTCCTTGTTCACCGCCCCCCGCGGCACCGCCGACATCCTGCCCGACGAGCAGCCCTACTGGCGACGCGTGATCGACGAGGCGGAGCGCCTCTGCCGGCGCTACGGCTACGCCCGCATCGACACGCCCATCTTCGAGGAGGCGGCGCTCTTCGGGCGAAGCGTCGGTCAAACGACGGACATCGTGCAGAAGGAGATGTACGTCTTCGAGGACCGCAGCGGAACCACGATGGCCCTGCGGCCGGAGGGGACGGCCAGCGTCTGCCGCGCCTACCTTCAGCACGGCATGCAGAACCTGCCCCAACCGGTGCGCCTGTACTATCTGGCGCCATCCTTTCGCTACGAGCGCCCGCAGGCCGGACGCACCCGCCAGCACATGCAGTTTGGCTGCGAGGCGATCGGTGAGGCCGACGCCGCCCTCGACGCCGAGGTCATCGAGATCGCCTGGCGGCTCTACGACAGCCTGGGCCTGAAGAACCTCGTCCTCCTGCTCAACACCATCGGCGACCAGAGGTGCCGCCGTCGCTACCTGAAGGCGCTCCGGTCGCACTACAAGGGCCGCCTGGACGCCGTCTGTCCGGACTGTCGCGACCGCTACGAGCGCAACCCGCTGCGGCTCCTCGACTGCAAGAAGGAGGGCTGTCAGGCGGCCATCGCGGCGGCGCCACGCATGAGCGAGTACCTGTGCGACGAGTGCCGCGACCACTTCGCCGCCCTCTGCGGCTACCTGAAGGCCCTGGACATACCGTACGAGCTTGATCCCCACCTGGTGCGGGGCCTCGACTACTACACGCGCACCGTCTTCGAGATCCAGCCGCGGGGAGGCGGCGCTCAGAGCACCATCGGCGCCGGCGGCCGCTACGACGGCCTCATGGAGGAGCTGGGGGGCAAGCCCACGCCGGCGACCGGCTTCGCCACGGGCATCGAGCGAATAGTGCGCAACATGAAGAGGCACAAGGCCCCCGTGCCGTCCGCGCCCAAGCCTCAGGCCTACGTGGCCCATCAGACGGCCGATGCGCGGGCAGCGGCGGTGCGATTGGCCAGCCTGCTCCGCCGCGAGGGACTGACGACGGTGCTGGCCGTCGGCGACCGCAGCCTGAGGTCGCAAATGAGACAGGCCAACACACTGGGCGCCGCCTACGTGCTCATCCTGGGCGAGGAGGAATTGCTCAAGGGGACGGTGCAGGTGCGGAAGATGGCGGACGGCAGCCAGAGGGAGCTGCCGCAGTCGGCGGCCATAGCCTCCCTCAAGAGCACCCTGGGCATCTTCTAGATGCCTGCAGTCGCCTCCATGCCTGTGATATAATCAAATGGATTTGGAAGGTTGAACCCCGACGTGTCGGGGTTTCAATCTGTATGGATTCAATACGATGCTCGACAGACTGCAGGCCCTGACGCACCGCTACGAGGAGCTGACGGCCGAGATGTCGCGGCCGGAGGTGGCCTCCGACTACGAGAGGCTCCAGGCCCTGGCTAAGGAGCGCGCCTCGCTGGAGGAGCTTGTCTCCCTGCACCGCCAGTACCAGGAGACAGAGGAGGCCAGCGAGGAGGCTCGCGCCCTGCTGGAGGAGGCCAGCGACCCGGCGATGGAGTCCCTGGCCCGCGAAGAGCTGGACAAGCTAACTGAGAAGAAGGAGGGACTGACCCAGGCGCTCAGGCGGGCCCTGCTGCCGCCGGACCCCCGCGACGAGAAGAACGTCATCGTCGAGGTCCGCGCCGGCACCGGCGGCGATGAGGCGGCCCTGTTCGCCGCCGACCTCTTCCGCATGTACTCCCGCTACGCCGACAGCCGTGGCTGGCAGGTCGAAGTCCTATCACGCAGCGAGATCGAGATGGGCGGCTTCAAGGAGATCATCTTCCAGGTGAAGGGCAAGGGCGCCTACTCCCGCCTCAAGTACGAGAGCGGCGTCCATCGCGTGCAGCGGGTGCCCGTAACCGAGGCCCAGGGACGTATCCACACCTCCGCCGCCACCGTGGCCGTGTTGCCCGAGGCGGAAGAGGTCGACGTCAAGATCAACGAGGACGAGCTGCGCGTGGACATCTTCCACAGCAGCGGTCACGGCGGCCAGCACGTGCAGAAGGTCGCCACCGCCGTCCGCCTGACCCACATTCCCAGCGGCATCACCGTCGTCTGCCAGGACGAGCGCTCGCAGTGGAAGAACCGCACGCGCGCGATGGCCGTCCTGCGGGCGCGCCTGCTCGACCTCGAACAGCGGAGGCAGGCCCAGGAGATAACGGAGGCCCGCCGCTCCCAGGTCGGCACCGGCGAACGCTCGGAGAAGATCCGCACCTACAACTTCCCCCAGGACCGCGTCACCGACCACCGCGTGAGCCTCACCCTCCACAACCTGCCGCGAATCCTGGACGGCGACCTGGACACGATCATCGACGCCGTCTCCACCAGCGAGCAGGCCCGCCTGCTGGAGGAAGGGGTCGTGTGAGACTGGCGGAGGCCCTCCACGCCGCCCAACGCAGCCTGGGCGAGGCCGGCATCGACGACGCCCGCCTGGAGGCCGAGATACTCCTGGGTCATGTCCTGCAGCTTCAACGCCACCAGCTCTACGCCCGCCTCCAAGAAGAGATCGATGATGCCCAGCACGCCGCTTTCCGGGCCCTCGTAGAGCGCCGCCTGGCCCACGAGCCGACGCCCTACATCGTCGGTCACAAGGAGTTCTACGGCCTCGAGCTAGAGACGACGCCCGCCGCCCCCATCCCCAGGCCGGAGACGGAGCTGCTCGTAGAGGAGGCGCTGAAGGCAGGAGCGGCGACGCTTGTCGACGTGGGCACCGGCTGCGGCGCCGTCGCCGTGGCCCTGGCCGTCAACCTGCCCGACGCCGTCATCTACGCCACAGACCAGTCGCCCCAGGCGCTCGCCCTGGCCGCCCGCAACGCCGAGCGGCTTGCCGTCGCCGACCGCATCCGCTTTCTCGAGGGCGACCTGCTCGACCCCCTGCCTGAGCCCGTCGACCTCATCGTCGCCAACCTGCCCTATGTGAAAAGCGGCGATTGGGACGCCCTAGCGCCGGAGATCCGCAAGCATGAGCCGCGGTCAGCCCTCGAAGGTGGTCCCGCAGGCATCGACGTCATAGAGCGGCTGCTGCGCGGGGCCCCGCCCTATCTGCGACCGCGCGGCCGGCTCCTGGCCGAGATCGGATGGGATCAAGGGGAACGCCTGCGGCAGATAGCGGCGGAGTGCTTTCCCGGGGCAAAGGTGGAGATCAGGAAAGACCTGGCCGGCCTCGACCGGCTGCTGGTCGTGGAGACGTAGGGGCTGAGCCTACGCCTGGCCGAAGTTCCGGCCCTCCGTCTTGATCGCGGGCGCGATCATCATCTCCGTCTGCTGGAACTCGCGGATGCTTCCCGCGCCGCAGACCCCCATCGCGGTGCGCAGCACGCCCGCCAGGTTCTCCGTGCCGTCGCTGCGAGAGGTGGGGCCGTGCAGCACCTTCTTGAGGGTGCTGCGCACGCCCACGCTGACACGGGTGCCCCTGGGCAGCTCGGGATGGGGAGCCGACATGCCCCAGTGATAGCCCCGTCCGGGCACCTCCTCGGCCACACTGAGGAGCGTCCCCAGCATCACCGCATCGGCGCCGGCGGCGAACGCCTTGCAGAGGTCGCCGCCGCTGTGGACGCCGCCGTCGGTGATTACGGGCACATAGCGCCCGCTCTCCCGACGGTACTGGTCGCGGGCGGCGGCGCAGTCGATAGTGGCTGTAGCCTGGGGCACGCCGATGCCCAGAACCTCGCGCGTCGTGCAGATGCAGCTCGGCCCCACGCCGACGAGGACAGCGGCGATGCCCGTCTCCATCAGCTCCTTGCAGGGGCCGTAGCTCACCGTATTGCCGACGACGATGGGAACCGGCAGTTGCTGGCAGAGCTTCTCGAACCGCAGGCCCTCCAGGCTGCGGGAGATGTGGCGGGCGGTGGTGACGGTGGACTGGACCACGAAGACGTCGACCCCTGCCTCCACAGCCAGAGGCGCGAACCGCTTGGTGTTGCCGGGGGTGCAGGAGACGGCGCAGAGGGCGCCATGACGCTTGATCTCGCTGATCCTCTGGCCTATGAGCTCCGGACGGACCGGCTCGGCGTACACCCTTTGCAGGAGAACCCCCACCTCGTCCTGAGAGGCGGCTGCGATCTCCTCCAGCACGGCGTCAGGGCTCTCGTAGCGCGTCTGCACGCCCTCGATATTGAGCACGGCCAGTCCGCCCAGCTCATGGAAGGCCACCGCCGACCGAGGGTCCACAATAGCATCCATGGCAGCCGCTATGAAGGGCAGAGGCAGCTTGAGATGAGCAAGGTCGAAGGAGATATCGGTCATCTCGGGGTTGACGGTGACGTCACCGGGCACGATCGCCACTTCATCGAAGCCGTAGGCACGCCGCATTCGTTTGGCCCCGGGAGGCGCTTTCTCTTCCCGGGGCTCATTCTCGACCGCTGGTGCCAGCGACGTGGGCACTCGAACGGGGGCATCCTGCCAGCCAACGTCCGTCATGGCGCTGCCCTCCATTCCACCGTGGGGTGATCTGCGGGTCTGTGGGATGTACTTCCGAAAACTATAGCAAGAACGGAGTCTCAGGTCAACGGTAATGCACCCTTGATCGGGTATAATTTCTAAGACGATTATACAAATCAGCAATTTATGTAAACAATGCCTACGCTTTACCTAGTGGCTACCCCTATCGGTAATCTGGAGGACATCACTCTGCGCGCCCTGCGGACGCTGCGAGAAGTCGAACTCATCGCCGCCGAGGACACGCGCACCACGCGCAAGCTCCTGTCGCACTACGACATCCACACCCCCCTCACCAGCTACAACGACCGCAACAAGCGGGCCAAGACGCCCCACATCCTGGAGCGCCTGAGCAAGGGCGACGTGGCCCTCGTATCGGAGGCCGGAACCCCCGCCATCAGCGACCCGGGGCAGGACCTGGTCGTGGCCGCCTACGAGATGGGGGCGCAGGTGGTGCCGGTGCCGGGCCCATCGGTGGTGACGGCGGCGCTGGCGGCGTCGGGCCTGCCCTCGCGCATCTTCACCTACCTGGGATTCCTACCCCGCCAATCGGGGCCTCGACGGCGACTCCTGCGCTCGCTGGCCCAGCGTGAGGACACCCTCGTAGCCTTCGAGGCGCCCCACCGCCTTCGCGACGCCCTGACCGACATCCAGCAGGAGCTGGGCGACCGCCGCCTGGCCGTCTGCCGCGAGCTCACGAAGCTCTACGAGGAGGTCTTCCGCGGCCCCGTCTCCGAGGCGCTCTCCCACTTCCAAGAGCCCCGCGGCGAGTTCACGCTGGTGATCGCCGGCGCCACGCCCTCGAAAGTGACTGAGCCCGATGCGGAGCTGATGAAAGAGATGCGCCGCCTGCGCGCCCGGGGGGCCACCGCCCAGGAGGCGATCGCCAGCCTCTCCCGCCGCTACGGCCTCCCTCGACGCCGCCTCTACAAGCTATGGCTGTCGCTGGAATAGCGCTCTCAACTCGTTCAGAAACACGGTGACACCTAGTGCTGCTGAGAAGCTGCAGGTTTCAACCTGCAGAACGTGTTGAACAACCGCAGCGCCTAATGCCTACCGTATGCTAGAATTACAGCGCTTTGCGACTCTCGGAGACCCCTCATGCCTGAGACGATATTCATCGGCGTAGCCTGGCCATACGCCAATGGCTCCCTGCATCAGGGACAGATCGCCGGCGCCTACCTGCCGCCCGACATCCTCGCCCGCTACCACCGCACGAAGGGCAACCGCGTGCTCATGGTCTCCGGCTCAGACCAGCAC
>CAZSRY010000070.1:4355-8313 GCA_964609475.1 uncultured Dehalococcoidia bacterium | reverse complement strand
CTCTCCCGCTCGCCGACGATGTAGGCCCGCACCAGCTCGCCGGCGCGGGCGGGAATGAGGTTGTTGACCATGAACCCGATGATGACTATCGGGAAGAGGGCGGCGGTGCGCATCTCCCCCAGGGGACGGAGCAGATAACGCCAGCGCCAGGCGCGGAACCAGGAGCCGGCGAAGTAGACGGGAATCGAGGCGACCGCCCAGGCGTAGTTGGCATCCCTGAAAGCGTCGCCCACCTCGCTGAAGTCGGTGCGGATAACGAAGATGGCGATGAATACGAGGCTTACGATGACGCCGAGCCAAAGGCGACGGCTGCGTAGCAAGGGAGCCCCCTAGTTCTGCAAAAAGATCCGTCCTATCGCAGCCAAGCCTGTCTACCGGACAGGCAGCGCTGCCTATCTGGAGCATCGGTCGAGCGACGCGCCACATTATAGGCAGCGGCGGAGAAGGGGGTCAATGAGAGACCATACACCCACATGCGACCGTCTGGGCGGAGGCGGCCTCGCGCTACTCGCTGACGGGAGCAGCGGATGACCCGGGGATGCGCCGGCGCTCGCGGAGGGCGGCCCGTCGCCGACGAACGGCAACCGTCGCCGACGCTATCACGAAGACCAGAAGCAGCAGCCCCAGAACGCTGGGACGGAACAGGTAATGGGCCACCGTGCGGTAGAAGTTGTTGATGACGGCCCCCAAAAGGATATAGATGAGCGCCCAGATGGTGGCCGATAGGGCGGTGTAGGCCAGGAAGGCCGGGTAGCTCACCTGGAAGATGCCCGCCGCTATGGAGGTTATGGTGCGCAGGCCCGGCGTGAGACGGCCGAAGACGATGGCTATCCCCCGATGGTCGCGTATCCAGCGTCCCGGCCTCTCCAGGCGCTCCTCCTTGATATGCAGCAGCCGACAGGTCCGCTGCACGACGGGCATGCCACCCAATCGGGAGACCCAGTAGAGAACCGAGGAGCCCATGAGGGTGGCCAGGACGACGAGGAGCACTACCAGCGGGAGGCTGGCCTGCCCTTCGTCTATCTGGGCGCCCGCCAGGAGGATGACGGTATCGCCGGGGGCCGGCAGAGGGATGCCGGCCTCCTCGATGAGAAGGAGGAGAAAGAGGGCCACGTATATGTGGTCACTGGCGAAGGCCAGGAGGGCATCGGCGATCTCACGGAAGAGTTCCACCGGCTGATATGGGCCTTTCCAGCCTTGCCTTCCGACAGGCAGGGCTACAGAACGGCTACGGGCCGACCAGGTCAGTCAAGGGAAGCCGGTATATCTTGTTACCCCAGCAGTCGGAGACGAACAGGAACCCTTGGCCGCTCACGACCACGCCGATGGGGCGCGCCTTGGAGCCGTCGGGCAATGCAGGCAGATCCCAGGCAGCAACGGCATTCCCCTCCTGATCGTACAACTCGATGCGCCCGTTGACGGGGTTGCTGAGGATCACGCGCCCATCGAGGAGGACAGTCAGATAGGGCTTCGCCGTCGGATGCTCGCTACCCCAGCCGATTACGCTGAATTCGCGGAGATATTGGAACTGAGAGTCGAACACCTGGACGCGGCGGTTCCAGGTGTCGGCCACGTAGATGTCGCCGTTGAGGCCGATGGCGATGCCGACCGGCTCGTTGAACTCGCCCGGGCCGGTCCCCTCCTTGCCAAAGATGTCAATGAACTCGCCATCGGACGTGAATCTGACTATGCGCTTCTTGCCCGTATCGACAACCAGGACGTTGCCGTCGGCCTGTATGGCGATCTGGCGAGGCCCAAAGAAGCCGTCGAACTCAGAGGAGGCCTCACCCCACGTTGAGAGGAGGTTGAGGTCGGCATCGAACTTCTGGATGCGGTGGTTCCAGGTATCGACCACGTAGATGTTGCCGTCCTTGTCTACAGCCACCGACCAGGGTTCGTTAAACGTCGCCTCCTCATCGCCGCCGGCACCCAGGATCGCCAGGACCTGCCCCTCGGCGTCGAGCTTCTGAATTCGATTGTTCCTGCTATCGGCCACATAGAGGTCGCCGTCGGCATCCACCGCCAGGCCGGTGGGCAGGTTGAACTGTCCCCTGCCTGCACCCGCCTCGCCGATCGCCAGGTAGCCCTCGGCGGTGACCGTGGGAATGGGCGGCGGCGCCTCTATGACGGAGACGCCAACGTCCTCCAGACTCCTGGGGTAATAGAAAAGGGCATCATCCGGCGGCGGCTCCCAGGGAGGCTCACGATAGACGAAGTAGTCCCGCCAGATATCCCAGGTGCTGGCCTTGAACAGATCGGCGAAGAAGCTCCCGAAGGTCATCCCCTCGTAATACTGCGGGCCATCGCCAAACCACCAGAGGTGTCTGATGGAGATCGGCGATTCGTAGTCGTCCAGAAAGGGGTCCATCCAGGTCTGGTTATTCACGTCGAGCACCACAAGGCTGCCGACGACGGGCGCGTCCATGCTGCCGCTGGCCCACTGAACCCTACGGAAGTCTCTGAGATACCACGCGAAGGGCCAGGCGAGTTGGTTGTCAACCACTATGGGGTAGTCCAGCCCCAGACCCGTCTCTTGTCCCAATCTCACGAGCTCGTCCCTGACCCAGGGCATGTCCGGCGACATGTCAGCGTAAGAGAGCATCTCATTGGGCCAGTCGCCCTCGTCGTAGGCCGCCAGGCCCGCCGCCCGTAGGGTCAGGATCATGAGGGCAGCGGCGACGAGTGCGGCGGAGGCCTGGGCTGCCGGAAGTGGCCCGTACAGCCGCCAGGCCCGCACTATCAAAGGCAGGACCATCACGCCGATGACGAGGGCCAGGGCCGCCCCCACGACAGAGAAGCCGGTTCCCCAGAGCATGATCATGGCGATGGCACCCGCCAGCGCCGCCAGGAGGACAAGCGTCTCCGGCGTTCGCCATTTCAGGGGCAGGGAGATGCTAAGGCGTTCAAAGAGGTCGCCCAGAAGCTTGGCCGCCAGCATGATGATCGGTATCGCTAGGTGGACGGTCAGCCAGGGCATCTTCTCGCCGGCCAGGGCGAAGGCAAACAGGGCGGCGACGACCCAGTACACCAGGAAGCGAGTGAACCAGTCCATGGGCAGCGATGTCGCCGCCGCGGCGACGACCAGGAATTGCAGCTCCGCCTGCCGCGACCCGACGAGGGGAATCTGATCACCCGCCAGGCCAAGCAGCAACACTAGAACAACAGCGGCCAAGGCTATCAACATACCCCTGAGCCGGCCACGCACAAGGTATACCAGGGCCGCTACGAGGGCGAAGAGCAGGGGCAGGAACTCGTACATGGGCAGTATCATCAGGTAGTAGTAGTCGGGCTGGCTGCCGCGCTCGACCTTCTGCTGTAGCAGCCAGTAGTCCAGGGAGCCCCAGATGCCCGACCAGAAGCCGCCCATGTTGCTGAAGAAGGTGGTGTAGAGGAGGACGTAGATGGCGTAGAAGATGCCGCCGCAGATCAGCCAGGTGCGGACATTCCAGAGCAGGCCCACGTAGGCGCTCATCACGATCAGGAAGAGGACAGATACCTTCATCAGGGCATCTTCATTGACGTCCGTGTAGTACCCCTCGTTCCCCACGAACGGCAACAGTTGGACGGCGGCGGCGAACTGAGCCACGGCGAGGGTCCCCATGACCAGCAGGAGGTCTCCGGAGGCTGGCAGACGCTCCAGGCCCCAACGCCGACGCCAGCCCTCGGTCAAGGGCCAGACAGCGACTAGTATCCAGGCGAACGGCACCAGCGCCAGGTAGATCAGTGCCCACTGCCAGTCCTGCATCGGCTGCCGCTGAGTTCGCCTCCTGCCCTTGCGCCGACGGGAATCCTTGGCCACCGGCTCCCCCTCGCCCTCGTAGCGCTGCCGCACTTGAGACAGGACCTCCCAGGCCAGCAGCAGGTCGAGGTAGAGCAGCAGGACAGCGGTGGTCATGTATGTGACCTCTTTGGTGCAGAAGCTGAGGGCGAGGAAGGCGGCAAGCAGGTACAGGTAGAG
>CAZSRY010000070.1:0-4255 GCA_964609475.1 uncultured Dehalococcoidia bacterium | reverse complement strand
AGGTAGCGCCAGATGCAAACCACGATAGCAAGGGTGAAGAAGCCGACGTAGATATCGTTGCGAGCGAAGCGGCTGAAGAAGAGGAGGACGGGGGAGAAGGTCAACAACAGCGCCGCCAGGAGCGCCCCCACCCGGCCTATGTGCCCGCGCAGGAAGTAGGGAAGGGCCACCATGGCGATGCCGAAGACGGCGGGCGCGAAACGGGCAGTGAAGTCGCTGGGACCCCAATCGACCCAGTTGCTGAGAAGAGGGGCGTCGCCGAGGATGTCGAATACCTTGAAGATGAATGCGGTGAAGACGTACTGGAAGTTGCCATGGTATGTGGGGTCGTGGTGATACCCATTGCCGATATATAGGTCCCAACTGAATTTGGCGTGGAGGCTCTCGTCATGATTGAAGGCGCGGGAGCCGACGTCCCAGAGGCGCAGGCCGGCGGCGATGGCCACCAGCAGCACATAGGGGGCGACGTCCTGGTGGCGGGCCCACTTCCCCTTCAGCCAGGCCGTGAGGCTATCTAGCGATATCTGGACGGTAGGCCCTTGCGGCCTATCGGCATCAGCCATCGAGTGTCTCCTCGCCAAACAGTATACGGGGAAGCCTCCGGTTGCTCCACCCTATGCTCTAGGGACGTTCCTCGTCCAGTCTTGTTCCCATCACCCTGTAGATGACGGCATCGCCCTCCTGAGAGGCCACGGGATACATTCCCTGGAACTTGTCCAGGGACGCCGCGGTGTAGGTCTCACGCTCCAGGGTCCCCACATAGATGTAGTCGATACCGTACTCCCTGACGATATCGGCCACCTCCAACGGGTTCTCGGTGCGGTACAAGAGATCGATGTCCGCCTGCCGGCCCTCGAAGGGATCATAGCTTCCCCGCCACTGGCGCTCGTGGGGGGGCCAGGCGAGTATGGTGGAGAGACCTGTCCAGGCCGATATGCGGCCGGTCATCCCCCATTCGTAGCCAATCTCCTCGCTGCCCACCATCTCCACGATCACTGCTGAACTGTCGACATTCTCCGCCAGCCAGCGCGCGGCTTTGTAGTCGTCGGGGTACTGCCGTTGCGCCCAGGCCAGGCCGTCGAGGCCGCGGGGGAGGCCGAAGTCCTCGGTCCGGCTGAAGGTGGCCATCAGGGGGTAGAGCATGGCCGCCGCCAACACAAGGGCGGTGCCCCCTCCCCAGGCTGCCCGCCAGCTCCAGGAGACATCGGGGAGCCAGTGCGTGGTCATGTAGTAGAGGGCAAAGCCGCCTCCCACGGCCAACAGGAGCCAGGCCTGGTAGTAGAGCTTGAACACGGTGTTCATACGGTTGCCGAAGACGTCCTTGACGAAGAAGAACTCGGCGCCGAGGATCAGCAAGACCGCCAGGGAGCTCAAGATGAGCGCCGTCAGGACGGCGACGCGCCCTGTCTCCTCGCCCTTTGACTCCAGCTCCCGCCACAGGGTCAGGAGCAACAGCGCCAGGATCAGAAGCAGGACGATGTCGGTGAGCCAGGCGCTGCCTCGATCGGAGAGCGCATCCGCCAGCAGTCCCTTCGCCGCTACCCAGAACAGCCACAGGAAGACAACCAGCAGACCCGGGACGAGGGCCAGCAGGTCGCGCTGCCGCCAGTCCTTCGTCAAGGCGAGGAGGCGCTGGACGGCGAAGGGGATGACGAGCACGGCGAAGGGCCCCCACAGGATCAGGGCATGGAAGGGAAGGGTGGCACTCCCCTCGACGGGGGTGATCCCCTCTGCCTGGCTGGCGAAGCCGAACTGGGGGATGAACGCCTTGTGGTAGGGGACGTAGGCGAGAACGGCCGCCACTATCAGGGGGAGGGCAAAGCCGAGCGTCTGCGTCAGCAATCGCCGGTGCCACTGCCGCGTCGCCAGGAAGTTGCGCAGGAAGGCGGCAACCACCAACAGGAAGAAGAAGGTGGGCATATCCCAGGTGTTGAGGAAGGAGAGCCCACCCACGAGCACCGCCAGGGCAACCAGCAGCCAGGGATGTCTGGTCCAGAACCAGACGTCCAGGGTCTCGCCTTCCTGGAGGAGACGCAGGCCCGCCGCCATCGCCAGCAGCACGAAGGGGATAGCTGTGACATGGGGGTGCAGGTCGCCGAGGAGGAAGCTGAAGAAGGGGAACTCGGTTATCGTCTCAGGCGTGGCCGGCGACACGACGCGGGCGGCCCGCCACCACCACCAGTGCTGGGTAGGATACCACTTGTCGGTATCTGCCGCAGCGAGTTCCTTGATATTGACCCACTCCCAGAAGCCGCCGGAGCCCAGGCCGTGGGCGGCCAAGAACTCCAGCACACCCTCCAGGTTGGCCATGACTGCCAGGAGGATCGATGCTGCCAGTCCGAATACAACGGGCCGGCCGAGAAGCGACAGCAGCTTCGGCGCTGGTGGCTTCCGCCCCCTCCCCCCCTTCGGTTTCCCCTCCCGTTTGGGGTTGCCCGATTGCGGGTTGCCCGGCGAGCGATGGAGAACGACAAGGTTGTAGACAAGACCGAAGGCCCCCACAACCGCCAGGGCGGCGGTCATGGCGAGGCCCAGGTTGAAGCCGACGCTGGTATCGACGGCGGCCAGCTTGCCGGTCATGGCTACCAGGAAGTAGCCGCCGTAGTAGTAGCTGATGGCGTGGCCCGAGAGCCAAGGGTCGTTGGGCGGGAAGTGCTCGCTACTGGCGGAGGCGTTCAGAAAGGCGAAGTCCATGGGCTTCTCCGTTCCCGAGATCTCGGGGACGTAGGAGCGGAGGAAGGCGGCGAACAGGAAGACGAGGAGGAAGAGGGCTTCGATGAAGAGGAGCAAGGGCCATTTCTCCTGGAAGAAGCGGGCCAGTTCGTCCTTGCGCTGCCAGGCCACAAGGCCGGAGCCGATACCCACCAGGATGATGGCCCAGACGATGCCGCCCGCCGTGTTGGGCAGCAGCCAGGCCGAGCCCATCACCCAGAACACGTAGCCGATGATCAGGAGTCCGAAGGTCTTGCAGAAGGCGTAGCCGCGGTCGGGAAGACGGGGGAAGAAGAGATAGGTCAGCGGCAGGGCAACGAGCCCCATCACTTCGACTGCCAGCCACCAGGATATCGTCTCACTCATGTCGTCGCATCAGCCTAGCAGCAGGAAGAGATTGCTAGCGGAAGAGGGCCTCAACGAACTCCTCGGGCGAAAAGGGACTCAGGTCTTCCGGCCTCTCGCCGGTGCCCACGAAGCGCACCGGTACGGCTAACTGATCGGAAATGGCGAAGACGATGCCCCCCTTGGAGGTACCGTCGAGCTTGGCGAGGCAGATGGCGGTCACGTCCACAGCTTCGGCGAAGGCCTTGGCCTGGATGAGGGCGTTCTGGCCGGTGGTGGCGTCGAGGACGAGGAGCACCTCGTGAGGGGCCGTGGGGTCTTTGCGCTGGATCACCCTCAGTATCTTCCGCAGCTCCTCCATGAGGTTGAACTTGGTGTGAAGGCGGCCAGCGGTGTCGATGATGACGACGTCGGCGGCGCGGCTCTCGGCGGCGGAGAGGGCATCGAAGACGACGGCGCCGGGGTCGGCCCCCTGCTTGTGGGCGACGACGTCGACGCCGACCCGCTCGCCCCACTGCTTCATCTGCTCGACGGCGGCGGCGCGGAAGGTGTCGGCGGCGGCGATTATCACCTGGTTGCCGTCGGCGCGGAGGGCATGGGCCAGCTTGGCGATGCTGGTGGTCTTGCCGGTGCCGTTGACGCCGACGACCAGTATGACGGCCGGCTTGGCGACCTGCTCGTCGCCGTTGCGCCAGAGGCTGCCCTTGGGCTGGACGGCCTGGAGGATGGCGATCAGGTCCTCCTTGAGGACGGCAGGCACGAGGGCGGGGTCCTTTATGCCCTCGTCGTCGACGCGCTGGCGGAGGTCCTCGAGCACCCTGGTGGCGGTGGCTACGCCGGCGTCGGCGGCGATGAGCAGCTCCTCCAGCTCCTCCCACAGGGAGTCGTCGATGCGGGAGCGCTCGAAGAGGCCGCCGAGACGGCTGAACCAGGTCTTACGGGTGCGCTCGAGGGCCTCTTCGGTCTTCTTGGCCTCCTCTTCGGTGACGGGGGAGCGGCGGAACAGGCGCAAGTACAGGTTCTCCTACTCGTGGACGCAGGTTAGGAGAAGGATAGCATCGGCCCATCGGGGGGTCAAGGAAGCTGGGGGGCAGCGTCCCTTCTGGGGGAGGCGCTCGCCCCAGCCCCCCCGCCGCTGCCGCTTCCCGCAACATCAATGCTCACTTTCCCACCCTCCCACCCAGATATGTAATAGGAA
>CAZSRY010000069.1:4239-8394 GCA_964609475.1 uncultured Dehalococcoidia bacterium | reverse complement strand
CGATCCTTCACGTCCTCCATGAGCAGGTCCTGAAGCTGAACGTCCTGACCTACGATGAGTGGTTTGTCACCTCTCTTGTTGTTGAGGAGGGCCAGTGTCGGGGTGTCGTGGCCATCAACATGAGGACCGGCCAGATCGAACCGCTGGTTGCCAAGGCCGTAGTCGTGGCCGCCGGTGGCATTGGCCGTGTCTATACCCCCACCTCCAACTCCATCATCTCCACCGGCGATGGCCATGCCCTCGCCTACCGTGCCGGCGCTCCCCTCATGGACATGGAGTTCGTTCAGTTCCACCCCACTACCCTCAAGGAGAGCGGCGTGCTCATGACCGAGGGAGCCCGCGGCGAGGGTGGCTATCTCCTCAACTCTGAGGGAGAGCGCTTCATGGCCCGCTACGCCCCCAATAAGATGGAGCTGGCGGCCCGCGACGTCGTCTCCCGCGCCGAGCAGACGGAGATAGAAGAGGGCCGCGGCGTTGACGGCTGCGTCCTCCTCGACCTCAGACACCTGGGCAAAGAGAAGATCATGGAGCGCCTCCCCCAGATCCGCGAGCTCGCCCTCGACCTCACCAATACCGATTTCATCACCGACCCCGTCGCCGTCCGGCCGGGCATGCACTACGCCATGGGAGGTATCAAGACGGACGTGAACGGCGTCAGCCCCGTCCCCGGCCTTTTCGCTTCCGGCGAGTGCGCCTGCGTCAGCGTCCACGGCGCCAACCGTCTCGGCGGCAACTCCATGCTGGAGACGATAGTCTTCGGCCGTCGCTCCGGCGAGGCAGCCGCCGAATACGCCAAAGGCCAGTCCTCGTCCTCCGTTTCCAAGGCGGCGGTCAAGAGGGATATCGAGAACATCGAAGAGATCCTGGCCCGTCGCGGCGACGGCGAAAGGATGGCCGACCTCCGCGAGGAGATGGCCGGCGCCATGAACAGCGGTGTCGGCATCTTCCGCGCTAGGGAAGGGATGGCGGCGTGTCTGAACAAGGTACGTGAGCTCAAGGAACGCTGGAAGAGAGTGCCTGTCCGGAACAAGGCCAAGACCTTCAATACAGAGCTTCTGACCGTCATAGAGCTGGGCTTCATGCTCGACCTGGCGGAGATAATCGCCCTCGGCGCCCTCAACCGCGAGGAGAGCCGCGGCGCCCACAGCCGCCGTGACTTCCTCGAGCGCGACGACCAGAACTGGATGAAGCACACTATGGCCTACTACACCGCGGACGGCCCCAGGTTGGACTACAGCCCCGTCACCATGACCCGTTGGGAGCCGGAGAGGAGGGTCTACTAGTGGAAGTGAAGCTCAAGGTGCGTCGCTACGACCCGACGGCCGATGGCGAGCCAACCTACCAGCTATACACCATCGATGCTCCCGAATCTGCCACCATCCTCGACTCCCTTCTCATGATACGGGAGCAGATCGACGGCTCCCTCGCCTTCCGCTGTGCCTGTCGCAGCGCCATCTGCGGCTCCTGCGCCATGCGCATAAACGGCCAGGCGCGACTCGCCTGCAAGACCAAGGTCGTAGACATGGCAGCCGACGGTGGCGAGGTACTGGTGGAGCCTGTGGGCAACCTGCCCGTCATCAGAGACCTCGTCGTCGACCAGGATCCCTTCTGGGAGAAGGTGCAGGCCATAGAGCCCTGGCTCCAGCCCGCCGGCCCCGAACCCAAGCGCGAGTATCTTGTAGACCATGAGACGATGGTCCATCTGTCTGGCATGATGGCCTGCATTATGTGTGGCGCCTGCATGTCCGATTGCACCGTCCTGGAGGTCGACAAGAGCTTCCTCGGGCCCGCGCCTCTGGCCAAGGCCTATCGCCTGGTGGGCGACCCCCGTGACGCCTCCGACGAGGCGCGCCTGAGGAACCTGTCCGCCCTTACCGGCATCTGGGACTGCACTCGCTGCCTGATGTGCGTCGAGGTCTGCCCCAAGCTCGTGGCCCCCATGGAGACCATCCTTGGCCTCCGCCGCAAGGCCATCGAGGCGGGCTACACCGATAACCTGGGTGCTCGCCACACCCTTGAGTTTGATGACACGGTACGTGAGAGTAGCTGGCTTGGCTAGTACAGCGTGACCCGGAAGTGAGGCCGAGGATGAAATACGCTTTCTTTGGCGGCTGCAGCGTCCCCCGCAAGGGCACCCCCGAAGCCTACATGACGGCGGTGGCTGTTTGCCAGAAGCTGAACATCGAGATCGAAGACCTCCAGTACGCCCCCTGCACCGGCTCCGGTATCGTTCAGGGCAAGGACCTTCAATACGCCGATACCCTCAACGCCAGCACCCTGGCCATGGCCGAGGACCTGGGCCTGCCCCTCATGGTCATCTGCAGCACCTGCCAGGGCGTCCTCAGCCAGGCCAACCAGAGGCTCAAGGACAGCTCCCAATACCTGGCCGAGATAAACGGCGGCATGGCAGAACTGGGCGTGGAGTACAAGGGTACAGCGGAGGTCAAACACCTTCTCTGGGTCTTGACCGAGGATCTGGGGGTTGACCAGCTCAAGGGATCAGTCGCCAAGCCCCTGAAGGGACTGCGCGTAGCCCCCTTCTACGGCTGCTACCTCCTCCGTCCCACCGCGGCCCTCGGCTTCGACGAGCACCCCGAGCGGCGCACCGCCCTGGAGACCCTGATCACCGCCCTGGGCGCCGAGCCCGTCGACTTCCGCGGCAAGAAGCTCTGCTGCGGCTACCCCATCGTCGGTGACAACGAGAAGAACGCCTGGGCCATGGTGGCCGAGCATACCCTCGAGGCCAAGGAGAGGGGGGCCGACGTCATGGTCACGCCCTGCCCCCTCTGCCATATGAACCTCGACGGCCAACAGTCGGCCGCCGGCGAGGAACGGGGCATCAAGATAGGCATGCCTGTCCTTCACCTGACGCAGCTCGTGGGGCTGGCCCTCGGCCTCGAGCCCTGGGAGCTCGGCTTCGACCGCCATGCCGTCGCCGTCGATCCCGTCGTCGAGAAGGTCTAGGTCAGATCTCGTCCCTGATAGAAACCCAGAGGCGGGGCTCTGAGCCCCGCCTCTCTATCTCTGTTGAACGTTGAGACCTAGTGGCCGCCGCCGTCCGGCGCGTTGGGATCCGCCCCCACCGGCACGTAGCCGCCCAACACCTCGCGCTTCTGGTAGCGGGCCTTCCCCGACTCCAGCAGGTCGCCCCCGTGCATGTCGTTGGCCACGATGACCGGGAAGTTCTCCACCTCCAGGCGGCGGATCGCCTCCGTTCCCAGGTCCTCGTAGGCGACCACCTCCATCTTCTTCACGCGCTTCGACAGGAGGGCTCCCGCCCCGCCGACGGACAGGAGGTAGACGCCCTTGTACTTCTTGAGGGCGTCCTTGACCTCCTGGCTGCGGCCCCCCTTGCCGATGGACGCCTTGAGGCCCTCCGCCATCAGGCGGGGGGTATAGGGGTTGAGACGCATCGAGGTCGTCGGCCCGGCGGCCCCGATCACCTTTCCCGGCCGCTCCGGCGTCGGCCCCACGTAGTAGATGACCGCGCCCTTGATATCGATGGGCAGCGGCTCGCCCTTGTCCAGCGCCTCGATGAGGCGCTTGTGGGCGGCGTCGCGGGCCGTATAGATGACGCCCGTCAGCGTCACGTGGTCGCCGGCGTGCAGCTTCTCCACCGATTCGTCGGTCAACGGCAAGCGGATCTCTGTGCTCAAGGTGCTCTCCAATCTAGCCGCATCACAGCTCCGCCTCCTTCAGGCGGGCGCTGTGACACTGTATGTTCACCGCCACCGGCAGCGCTGTGATATGGGCCGGATACGTCTCTACGTGCACCGCCAGCGCCGTGTTCCGTCCTCCCACCGCCTGCGGGCCCAGGCCCAGCGCGTTCACCTTCTGGAGGAGCTCCTTCTCCAGGTCTGCGACCTCGGAGTCCGGGTTGGGCTCGCCGACCTTCCGGGTCAGCGCCTTCTTGGCCAGCGACATGCAGTGCTCAGCGGTGCCGCCGATGCCTACCCCGACGATGACCGGCGGACAGGGGTTGCCGCCGGCCTCCTCCACCGCCCGCAGCACGAAGTCCACCACTCCCTGGCGGCCCTGGCCCGGCAGGAGGATCGCCAGGCGGCTCATGTTCTCGCAGCCGCCGCCCTTGGGCAGGACCTTGATCTTCATCTTGTCGCCGGGGACAAGCTCCAGGTGGACGACCGCCGGCGTGTT
>CAZSRY010000069.1:0-4139 GCA_964609475.1 uncultured Dehalococcoidia bacterium | reverse complement strand
TGATCTTCATCTTGTCGCCGGGGACAAGCTCCAGGTGGACGACCGCCGGCGTGTTATCGCCCGTATTCTTGCGCGCCGAGAAGGGCCTCTCGACGATCGACTTGCGCAGGAAGCCCTCGGTGTAGCCCTTCGCTACGCCCTTGTTTATGGCCTCCTCCAGGCTGCCGCCGGCGATGTGCGCCTCTTGCCCCAGCTCTACGAACACCACCGACGTACCGGTGTCCTGGCAGAGCGGGATCATCTCATCCCGCGCGATCCTGGCGTTCTCCAGGATCTCCTCCAGGATCTGGCGGCCCAGGGGCGACTCCTCGCTGTCGCGCGCCCGCTCCAGCGCCGCCATCACGTCTGCCGGCAGGTTATGGGTGGCATCGATGAACAACTCGGCCACCTTCTCGCTGATCTGATCGACGTGGATGTCTCTCACGGGCAAACAGCCCCTTCTAGGGGGCGCGCTAGCCGATCGCGCCCCGCTCTCCAATCCGTTGCCTGGCTAGGGAACGTCTACAGCCCCGTGATCTTAGTGACCTCGCGGACGGAGTTGGCCGACTTCTCGAACATCGCCCGCTCTTCGTCCGTCAGCTTGATCTCGATGATCTGCTCCATGCCCTTGGCGCCCAGCTTCACCGGCACCCCCATGTAGATGCCGTTGACACCGTACTCGCCCTCCAGATAGGCGGCGCAGGGCAGGATGCGCTTACGGTCGAGAAGCACGGCGTCCACCATCTCGATGGTGCCGATCGCGGGAGCGTAGAAGGCGCTGCCCGTCTTCAGCAGGCTCACGATCTCGCCGCCACCCTTGCGGGTGCGCTGCACGATGGCATCCACCCGCTCCTGCGGCATCAGGTCGCTGATCGGGATGCCGGCCACCGTCGTGTAGCGAACCAGGGGCACCATGTCATCGCCGTGGCCGCCGAGAACGTACGCCTGCACATCCTCCACCGAGACGTTAAGCTCCATGGCGATGAACGCCCGGAACCGCGACGTGTCCAGCATCCCCGACTGGCCGAACACCCGCTCCCGCGGGAAGCCGCTCACCTTCTTCGCCACGTAGCACATGACGTCCAGCGGGTTGGCGAACACGATGATGGTGCTGTTGGGGGAGTGCTTGACCGCCTGCTCCGTCACTGTCTTCACGACCTCGGTGTTGGCCGTTACCAGGTCGTCGCGGCTCATCCCCGGGCCCCTGGGCTTGCCGGAGGTGATAATGACGATGTCTGAGTCGGCAGTATCCTTCCAGTCGTTGGTGCCGATGATCTTGCTGTCAGTGCCGACGAGGGGAGCCGCCTGCGTGATATCGAGCGCCTTCCCCTGGGGCATACCCTCGATGACGTCTAGCAGAACGATGTCTGCGTAACCCTTGGCTGCTAGGTCGCGGGTCATGGTGCCACCGGTCTGGCCGGCACCCACAATGGTTACCTTACTGCGCATGGACCTTGCCTCCTTACGATTTCTCTGCGCAGGCGAACCCTCCGGCTCGCCCTACGCGTGCGAACTCTTTACATAATTCAACCGACCACCCGCCAGCATTATCTCGACCTGACGGGGGGAGAGCGTGTGCCTGGCGGTGAACTCGCTGTTGCGGGTCAGGTTGCGGATGGGGACGTCGGACCCCTTCTGGATCGCCTGGCGCACGTCGGCTATCTCAAGCTCGTCGCCCTGCTCGACCTGGTCGTAGTCGCTCTCAGTCTCGAAGACCAGGGGCAGGATACCGAAGTTGACCAGATTTGTCCAGTGAATGCGGGCGAACGACTTGGCCAGTACGACCCTAAGGCCAAGGTACATGGGGGCCAGGGCGGCGTGCTCGCGGCTGGAGCCCTGACCATAGTTGCTGCCGCCGACGATAATCGAGCTGCCCGCCTTCTTGGCCCGCTTCCAGAACTGGGGGTCGATCTGCTCGAACACGTGCTCCGCCATGGCCGGGATGTTCGACCGCAGCGGCAGAACCTTCGCCCCGCCCGGCATGATGTGGTCGGTGGTGATGTTGTCGCCCACCTTGAGCATGACCGGCGCCTTGATCGTCTCCGGCATCGGCTCCGCCACGGGCACGGGTGCTATGTTGGGCCCCCACACGATGAGGATCGGCCTCTCCGACGGCTCTACTATCATCCTGTCGTCCACCTTGAACTCCGCTGGCAGCGTTACCTGCGGCGCCTTGCCCAGGTCGCGCGGGTCGGTGATCACGCCGTTCAGAGCCGTGGCTGCTGCTACCTGCGGACTGCACAGGTATACGCGGTCATTGGCTGTGCCGCTGCGCCCGGGGAAGTTGCGGTTGTACGTCCGCACCGATGCCGTTCCCGTCGCCGGTGACTGCCCCATTCCGATGCACGGCCCGCAGGACAGCTCCAGGATGCGGAACCCCGCCGCGATGAGGTCGGCCAGGGCGCCGTTCTCCGCTATCATCGTGTACACCTGCCGCGAGCCCGGGTTGATGGCGGCGCTCACGTCTGGGTGCACCACCTTCCCCTTGACGGCCGCTGCCACCGTCATCAGGTCCAGATAGGAGGAGTTCGTGCAGCTGCCGATGGCCACCTGGCCCACCTCGGTGCCTGCGATCTCCCGCACCGGCACCACGCTGTCCGGACTCGACGGCTGGGCGATGAGCGGCTCCAGCTTGTCCAGGTCTATCTCTATGACATCGTCGTATTCGGCATCGGCGTCCGCCGCCAGAGGCAGCCACACATCCTCCCGCTTCTGCGCCCGCAGGTACTCCTGCGTCCGCTCGTCGCTGGGGAACAGGGAGCTGGTGGCTCCCAGCTCCGCGCCCATGTTGGTGATAGTCGCCCGCTCCGGCACGGTGAGCGTCGCCACGCCCTCGCCGCCGTACTCGAAGACGCGGCCCACGCCGCCCTTGACCGTCAGCCGGCGCAGAACCTCCAGGATGATGTCCTTGGCCGCTACCCAGGGTTGCAGATGTCCCTTCAGGCTCACCCGCACGATCTGGGGCATCGCCAGATAGAACGGCTCTCCCGCCATCGCCATCGCCACGTCCAGCCCGCCGGCGCCGATGGCCAGCATCGCTGCCCCGCCGCCCGTCGGGGTGTGACTGTCCGACCCCAGGAGCGTCTGCCCCGGGGCGCTGAACCGCTCCAGGTGCACCTGGTGGCAGATGCCGTTCCCCGGCCTCGAGAAGTAGATGCCGTATTTGGAGGCCACGCTCTGGAGAAAGTGGTGGTCGTCCGCGTTCTCGAACCCCGCCTGGAGCATGTTGTGGTCTACGTAGCTGACCGAGAGCCTGGTGCGCACTCGGGGGATGCCCAGCGCCTCGAACTGGAGATAGGCCATGGTGCCCGTGGCATCCTGGGTGAGGGTCTGGTCGATGCGGAGGGCTATCTCGCTGCCGGCCTTGGCCTCGCCCGAGACCAGGTGCTCATCGATGATCTTGCGTGCTAGGCTCTTTCCCACTCCCATACCTCCCTGACAGGGGGCCACTGCTCGCGGCGGGTGATCAAGGGTGCCGTTCCGTGGTCGGCGGAGCAGAAGGCTTCGCCTCGCTCGCGACCTCCCGATTCCTCGGGACTGTTGGGTCCAGGCTGAGGGAAACCGCCACCCGCCGCTGTGGGACTGATTATACGACCGAGTGGATTTAAAGCCAACGCCCCCGTCCGCGTGGCTGAGACGTGCTTTAGCAGGGTTTGTCGGCTACAGCGGTATGTTGCCGTGCTTCTTGCGCGGCGTCGTATCCGTCTTGCTCTGCAGCATCTCCAGCGCGCGGATGATCTGCCATCGTGTCTCCCGCGGGTCTATCACGTCGTCGATGTACCCCCGCTCGGCGGCGATGTAGGGGCTGGCGAACCGCTCCTGGTAGTCCTTTACCAACTGCGCCCGCAGCGCCTCGGGGTCATCCGCCTCCTGCAACTGATTACGGAAGATGATGTTGACCGCCGCATCCGGCCCCATCACCGCGATCTCCGAGACGGGCCAGGCGTAGTTGATATCGGCCCGCATGTGCTTCGACCCCATCGCGTCGTAGGCCCCTCCGTAGGCCTTGCGTACGATGATCGTGATCTTGGGCACCGACGCCTCCGAGTAGGCGTAGACGAGCTTCGCCCCGTGGCTGATGATCCCTCCGAACTCCTGCGCCGTCCCCGGCAGGAACCCCGGCACGTCCACGAAGGTGACGATGGGGATGTTGAAGGCGT
>CAZSRY010000068.1:0-8479 GCA_964609475.1 uncultured Dehalococcoidia bacterium | reverse complement strand
ATCATGGACGTCTACGAGCCCTACCTGATGCAGGTCGGCTTCCTCCAGCGCACCCCTCGCGGCCGTCTGGCCACCCGCCGCGCCTACGAGCACCTGGGCCTGCCGCCCAAGGGCCCGGCGGCCTCAGCCCAGTCCGCCCTCTGGGACGGCGCCTGACTTCCGCCAAGGCAAGCCTGGTCGAGGGAGAGCCCTTAGGGGATTCCCTGATGCAGGCCTTCGCGCTTCCGCCGAAGAAGCATAGGGGGTTCTACGGCGACGGCCCTAGAGCGACGCTGGCCCTGGACTACGTTGTTCGGAAGAAGGTAGCATCACTATGGGAGAGGATAACAACCTATCGTTCTCGGCGGTGGAGATCATCACCCAGGCCTACGTGGTCGTCGGGCGTTGTGTGGGCCTGACCGAGCAGACCCGCCTGATCGACTTGCTGAATAGCCGCGACTTCACCCATGTACAGCTGATCGGCGCCAAGGTGCGGGGGCTGGCGCACTCGGGGGATGTCGCCGCGGTTGAGGGTTCCCTGTCCGTAGACAGGACACGTATCGTCTTCGCCAGCACCCTGGAGTCGCCGGAGCAGGCGGCCAAGAGGCGCGAGGCCCACCGCATCGACTGTGTAGAGAAAGCCAAGCACCCTATACTTGTCTTCGCCTCGCCCTTCCGCATCTTGGGGAACGCCTATCTGGTCAAGGGCGCCGACCCCAAGGTGGCGCTCCCAAAGCTGTTCGATGGCTTCCTGGCCATGACCGACACTAAGGCCGTTCACGAAAGCGGCAACGGCCTGGCCTGGGAGAACGATTTCCTGGTGGTGAACGGCAGGCGCATGGACATGGTCTGCTCCGCGCCGCCCCATCTCTGGCGCGCCGATGAGTTCGCTTCCAGAGCGGCCGCCCATGTCATCGATGACTTGGATCTCGAGGAGGTCTTCGGACTATCAGAGCGCGGCTAGGTGAGCCGTTCTCCTCGATTTCGCCTCAACGGGTTACAGCTTCATCACCAGCAGTTCCCTTTGCAGGTCCCCTCCGCTCAGCCGCAGAAGCACGCCTATCACGCGTACCTTCGTCGGCCTCTCGGCGCCGTCGATGATCAGCTCGTCCTGCCTCTCAAAGCGGTAATCGCTGTTGAAGGTGGCGAGGAGCTTTCCCTTGCGGCTCGTGAACGGGTCTGCCTCATAGATCTCTGTCTTCAACCTTGCCCCCTGAACGAAACTCCGATGCTCTCGAACGCTGGCACCCGGACTCATATCTACCTGACAGGATTCAGGTTTGCCCACGAATTATATCCTATCTCTACGCTAGCGTAGAGGCTTGGCCCCTTATCGCGACCCCATACTCCCCACATGTGGTAAGATTCGTCTCTGATGGCACGAACCACGCAGATCGACCAGCAGAGCACACCGGAGGAGGCCGTCAGATACGTCGTCCGCCCCATGACGGTGGCCGACATCCCCCAGGTCATGGACATCGAGCGGGAGTCCTTCCCATCGATGTGGCCTCAGACCGCCTACAAGAGGGAGCTCAAGAACCGCCTGGCCCGCTACTTCGTTCTGGTCGAGGACTCATCCGGCGACCGGCCTTCCCCTGAGGAGGCTGCCGCACCGGCCGGAGGCCCCTGGCGCCGCGCCGTGCGCCATATCCTCCGCAGCCAGCCCGAGCCGCCGCCCACCCGCCAGCTCGTCATAGGGCTGGTAGGCCTCTGGCTCATGGTTGACCAGGCCCACATCGTCACCATCGCCGTGCGGGAGGCCTTTCGACGCCGGGGCGCCGGCGAGCAGCTCCTCATCGCCACCATCGAGACCGCCCTCGCCAACGGCATGGACGCCGTCACCCTGGAGTACCGCCGCTCCAACCTGGCCGCCCGCGCCCTCTACGAGAAGTACGGCTTTCTCGATGTCGGCGTGCAGCGCCGCTACTACTCCGACACCAAAGAGGACGCCGTCGTCATGACTACCCCACCCCTTTTCTCCCGCTCCTATCAGGTGGAGTACCAGCGCCTGAGGCTGGCTCATCAGGAGCTGTGGGGTCGCTTGTACTCCCTGCCCGACGCTTTGTAGGCCCGGATTGCCCGTATCAAGTCGGGCGACGGAGCGAAGATCGCTGTGCTGGCACGGGCATGCCAATCCGATTCTCAACCTCAGCGGTTGTTCATACTTGGAACGTTGGGTGGTATCATCTGACGGGCGTCTGGGTAGCCATGGCGACGGTTTGGATACGCAGGAGAGACTGCCGTTCCCGAAAGGAGCCATCAATGGTCAGCAGATGGGTTGTATTCGTTTTTCTACTTGCCTCCCTTGCCGCTCTTGTTGCTGGCTGCGACGAGGAGGGACCGCTTCATCTGACTTTCACCCACGGCGTGGCCAGCGGTGACGTCACCGACACCAGCGTCATCCTTTGGACAAGGGTAGACATGGAGGGAGAGGTCACCGCTGAGGTTGCCGTCGATGAGCAGTTCGAGCAGGTGGCAGCCAGCGAGAAGCTACGGGCTGAGGCAGAGGACGACTTCGTGGTCAAGGCGTCCATCGAAGGTCTGGAGTCCGGCGGGCGCTACTTCTATCGCTTCCTCTCGCCCGATGGCAGCGCCAGCCCCGTCGGCACCTTCTCGGCTGCTCCCGCGGAAAACGTTGCCCGCGATGTCGTCTTCGCCTATTCCGGTGACTCCGCCGACCACCTCAAGCCCTTCACCCTCCTGTCCACAGTGCGACAGGATGCCCCCGACTTCTTCATCTACCTCGGCGATACGGTCATTGCCGATCCCGAGGTCGAGGGCTTCCCGACGGCTACGACCCTGCCTGAATATCGCCAACTCTACAAGGCCAATCGGGAGGATGAACACCTGCGCGGCCTGCAGGCTGCTACCTCCACCTACGCTATCTGGGATGATCACGAGGTGGTCAACGACTTCGACAGCGAGACAGTCGACCCCGATATGCTTGCTGCCGGCCGCCAGGCGTTCTTCGAGTACATGCCTATCCGCCAGAGCCCGGACGACGCCAATCGGCTCTATCGAAGCTTCCGCTGGGGCAAGGACGTAGAGCTGTTCATCCTGGACGAGCGCCAGTACCGCAGCGCCGAGGCCTTCTGCCTGGATGAAGAGGGCGACACGGTGCAGCTCCCTACCATCGCGGGCGACGAGGCCTGCCAGGAAGGCCTCCGTGACCCTTCGCGCACCTTCCTGGGCAAGGAACAGAAGGAGTGGCTGAAGCAAGCGCTCCTGAATTCCGATGCCAAGTTCAAGTTCATCATCAGCGAGGTGCCCCTGAGCAAGTTCCTTCTTCTCCCCTATGACCGCTGGGAGGGTTACCCCGCCGAGCGAGAGGAGTTGCTGAATTTCATCAGCGACAACGGTATCGAGAACGTCATCTTCTTGGTGACCGACCTCCACGCTGCTGTGGTCAACACCCTGGAAAACGGCTGCAAGGAGATAATCGTGGGGCCGATAGCCAGGGAGACGCTCGGCGAGGAGTTGGAGAACTTGGGTGTGCCGCTTGAGGCCCTGGAGGGACTTCTCCCTGATATCGAGTACTATGAACTGAATGCCTACAACTACGGCCTGGTGCGGGTGCTGACCGGCGAGACGCCGGCTCGGGTGGTGATCGAGATCAAGGATGCGGAAGGGAACGTCCTCAACACGGTCGACATAGCGGAGGAGTGAGGCCGTATCCCACAGCACCGCTGCGCCGTCATCGCCTTCGAGGGCCAGTTCTCCAGGGGGGGCGTCCTACGCCGATCTCGCGGCCCCCGATTCCGCCGGTCGAAGAGGGCGCACAGCGGAGAGGAAGAGGACGAGGCCCCCCAGGCAGATGCCCGCCGCCAGCGCGAAGACGGCGGGGTAGCCGCTGAGCGTCGCCACTATTCCCAGGCCCATCGCTCCCATGACGGCGCCTGAATCCCAGGCGAGGGCGAACGTAGCCATCGCTGCCCCTCTCTCTTCGGGGCCGGCTCTATCCGCCGTCAGCGCCAGCAACCCGGTGTGGCCGGCGGCGAAGGCGCTGCCCCAGAGCACCGGCACCAGCAGGAAGAGGGCCGGCTGCGTCGTCTGCGATAGCAGGCCCACGGCCGTAATCCCCACCGCAAACCCGGGCACAATGATCGACGCCCGCCCGAACCGGTCGGAGATCATCCCCACCAGCGTCCGCAGCGATACCAGGGTCATGCCGTAGAGGGTGAAGAACAGCCCCGGGTTCCCCAGGTCCTGCTCCTCGGCGAACTGCGGCAGGAACGCCTGCATCGATCCCAGGGTAAGGGCCAGAGTACCGAAGACTGTCGCTGGCAGGAGAGCGCTCCGGCTTATCAGATCGCCCACCGGCAGCAATAGCGGTCGCTGCCACGCCGCCTTCGGCTGCCGCACCAGCGAGGCCGCCATCAGCGACACCACCGCCGACAGGGCCGCCGCCACGAACAGCCACTCGAAGTCGAGCCGGTCGGCGATGGTGAAGCCGACGACGGGCGCATACACCTGGGCGATGTTGTTCGACGTGCTGTAGAAGCCCATCGCCTCGCCGCGGCGCGCCGGCGGGGCGAAGTCGGCCACCAGGGTCAGTCCCGCCGTCGTGAAGAGCGTCATCCCCAGCCCGTGCAGGAGGCGGATGGCCACCAGCGGGTACACCTGATCGGTCAGCGCATAGGAGACAAGGGCAACGCCGGTAATGAAGGCGCCCGTCGTCAGCAGGGGCTTGCGTCCCACGCGGTCCACCCAGCGGCCGCTGTGGGGACGGATCAGGATCGATGATATGCCCATCGATCCCACAACCAAGCCGACCTCCCACTCTCGGGCGCCGGCCACGTACAGCGGCAGCACCGCCACCAGCGAATAGAAGGCAGCGAAGTGGAAGTGTATGGAGAGTAGCAGGAAGATGTAGCCCGCCGACCACAGTTTGCCTCGCTCCTTGCTGGTCGACGCTGCTCCTGTGGTCAACCTGGCGTACCTTCCTTTCTACAAGCGGCACTCTCAGTCTAGGGATGCCCCCACCGCAGTGTCAACGCGACGGCGTCGCCCTCGTAGGGAAACAAGAACGCCCGCCCCAAGTCCTTGGGACGGGCCCTCGGTGGAGAGAGAAGCCATCTCAGGGAGGGCTCAGCGCGGCCCTCTGTCCTCCTCCAACCCTCTGCGCACCCACGTATCGCGGTCCCGCACGTCGCGGTCGAACAGCAGGCGGTTCAGCATCACCTCCCGCCATTCCAGCCCCGCGGGCGACCCGCCTCTGTTGGCCACCAGCCTCTTCATGAACACGATGCCCGCCATGCCCAGGCAGCCTGCCGCTATCGCCCCCGGCCCTTCGAAGACCAAGGCCGACAGCGGCGCCACCGCTATCCCCAGCCCTACCGCCAGGGGGATGCTCCGCGCCGCCACCCCCAGCAGCGATACCACCGTGAACACAACCAGCGTCGCCGGCGTGAACATCAGCATGAAGCCGATAGAGGTGGCGATGCCCCGACCGCCGCTGAACACCAGGAAGACCGACCAGGCGGCCCCAAGCAGCACCGCCAGTCCCGCCAGCACCTGCACCCCCAGCTCCTGGTCGAGGCCCTTCGCCAGCCCGATGCCCGCCATCGCCTGCCCTATCTGGGCCACGCCCACGGGCACCACCGCCCAGCGCGCCACCGATTGGTATACGTTGGATGCGCCCACATTCGCGCTCCCGTATTGCCGTATGTCGATGCCCTTCAGGGCCCGCCCCGCCAGGTAGGCGACGGGGATCGAACCTATCAGATAGGCCGCGAGGATGATCAGCAACGCCATCTCCATACCCCCCGACGCTTCTCAGGAATTCGCCCTTGCCTAAGCGGAGTCCGGCGGCAGGCTGCGGGCAGCCGCTGCTATCAGCTCCGCCGCATCTTCATTGGATAGCTGCTCGGTATTGATGGTCAGGTGGTACAGGTTAGGGTCCGCCGGGTCCACCTTGAAGTACTTGTGGTGATAGTCCGTTCGGCCCTTATCGCTCTCTTGGACGCGGTGCTTGGCCTCGTCTTCCGTGATCCCCTCTCGCTCAGCGATGCGCCGAACCCGCAGATCGAACGGCGCCGTCGTGCGCACGTGCAGCGAGTGGGGCCGATCCTTCAGGATCACCTGGCTACCGCGTCCGATGATCACTACGTCGCCTTTGTCCGCGAGGTCGTTGATGATCGAGGTGATGGCATCCTTGTAGCTGGCGTCGCTGAGCTCGGCGCCGCCTGTCCCCGGCAGGGCTGCCGCCTCGCCGTAGGTGGTGGCCAGCAGCACCTCCAGCCCGCTCGTCCCCGTCAGGGGATCGCCGGCCCCCGCCGTGGCCGACCGCTCCAGGAAGTTGCGCATCAGCGATGCCAGCCGCTCCCCGAAACTCAACGTCCTCTCGTCGCGGTTCTCCACCGCATCCACGCTCACCCCCAGCGTCCGCGCCGCCTCCGCCAGGATTTCCCTATCCACGTAGTCGATCCCCAGCTTCTCCGCCACCTGTCGGCCGATGTCGATGGCGCCGCTGCCCAGGTTGCCGCTGATGGTGATGATAGGCATGTTCACTCTCCTGACACGATGCCCTCGCAGCCACGAGGGGATGGCTCCAGACCTATTGTAAGACGCGCGCGACAAGATTACCACATGGGGGACAATGTTCGTACTCTGCGCCTGCCGGGCTTGACAGCCCCCAGCGAGCACCTATGATGCAGGAGACAGACCCTGATAGCCAAGGAGGCGAACCATGCCCACCGTTCTCTACGAGAAGCGCAACCGCGTAGCCTACGTCACCATCAACCGACCAGAGGTCATGAACTGCGTCGATATGGCCACCGCGGAGGCCTTAGTCGAGGCATGGGAGGACTTCCGTGATGATGATGAGGCCTATGTCGCCGTCGTCAGCGGGGCCGGCGACAAGGCGTTCTGCGCCGGATTCGACCTCAAGCAGATAGGCCGCGCCGAGCTTCCCCGCTCGCCCAGCCAGATGCGGCGCTTCATCTACAGCCATCCGGGGTTCATGGGCTACACCCGCAAGGCCGACATCTTCAAGCCGATCATCGCCGCCGTGAACGGCTACTGCTTTGCCGGCGGGTTGGAGATCGCCCTCTGCGCCGACATCCGCATCGCCGCCGAGCACGCCGAGTTCGGGGTGCTGAACCGTCGCTGGAACGTTGGTCTGGGCGACGGCGGCACGCAGCGCCTCCCCCGCGTCGTCGGCCTGGGGCGCGCCCTGGAGCTGATCGTCACCGGCAGGCGCATCGACGTGCAGGAGGCGTACCGCATCGGGCTGGTGAACGAGGTCGTGCCGGGGGAGAGGCTGATGGCGCGGGCCACTGAGGTCGCGGAGGCGATCTGTGAGCTGCCGCAGGGGGCGATCAGGACGGACAAGGAGGCGGTGATCAGGGGGATCGGCGTGCCGCTGGAGGAGGGGTTCCGCATCGAGGGCTCGACGTTCATGACGCTGATCGGGCAGAGCGATTTCTACGAGGGGCCGCGGGCGTTCGCGGAGAAGCGGGGGCCTGTGTTCGAGCAGGACGACTAGGGGGCGTTCTTCGCTCGCGGGGCGCTGTCGTGGGGGCGGCGTGGGGCGCCCGTCGCGAAACATGAGCGCTTGTCCCGCCTAGGGCGGGCAGGCTTTCCCACCCACCCGCCCTAGTGGGGTATCAGATTTGGGGGCACATCCCCCAAACCCCCTGGCAGAGGGGGGCCTCTGCACTCGCCCTGGGCACTTTGTCTGGGGGGCAGGCCAGACTCAAGCTCTGGCGCGACTCCTCGTCGCTCGTCGACGGGTGCGCGGCCTAGCGCGAGGGGTCGGCTCCTCGGCCGGAGCCGTCTCCGTCAGGCGCTGCTTCTTTTGCTCCAGCCGCTCGATGCGGCGGTCGATGCGGTCGCGTATACGCTCCAGGCGTCGGCGGCAGAAGCTGCGCCAGCGCCGTCTGAGTCCGATCATCTCTTGTCTCATCTCGCACCACCCTTCTGAGTCGCGTCTACGTGGCTGCCGCCACCGCCTCCTTCTTGGCGAAGGTGTACCCCTCTTCGCCGACATCCAGCGCCACCGTGTCGCCGTCCTTGAACTCGCCCGCCAGGATGCGCTTCGACAGCGGGTTCTCCACCTGGCGCGTGACCACCCGCCTGAGCGGCCGGGCGCCGAACACCGGGTCGTAGCCCTCCTTGACCAGCCGCTCCTTCGCGGCGTCGGTCAGCTCCAGCGAGACGTGTCGCTCGGCCATGCGCTGCCGCACCTCGTTCAGCATCAGCTCCACGATCTGCATCAGCTCCTTCTCCGTGAGCGGCTCGAAGACGATGGTCTCGTCGACGCGGTTGAGGAACTCGGGCCGGAAGAACTCCTTCAGCGCCCGCTCCGTCCTCTCCCGCAGCTTCTCGCGCTCGGCCTTGCTGGCCGTGCGCTCAGTGACGAAGCCGAACGCGCCCTTGGCCTCGGAGCTGGTGCCCAGGTTGCTGGTCATGATGACGACCGTGTTGCGGAAGTCGACCGTGCGCCCGTGGCCGTCGGTGAGGCGGCCGTCGTCCATGATCTGGAGGAGGACGTTGAGCA
>CAZSRY010000067.1:0-8533 GCA_964609475.1 uncultured Dehalococcoidia bacterium | reverse complement strand
TGGTGCCTGAGGTGGCCTCGCGCAAGCACCTGGAGAGCCTGCTGCCGGTGATAGAAGCCGCCCTCAGCGAGGCAGGATGTGCATGGAAGGACCTGGCGGCGGTGGCGGCGACGGTCGGCCCCGGCCTGTCGGGGTCCCTGCTGGTGGGGCTCAACGTGGCCAAGGCGATCGTCTTCGCCCATGATCTGCCGTTGGTGGCGGTGAGCCATCTGGAGAGCCACATCTACGCCAACTGGATCGACGAAGATGGGAAGGGCAGCCCGGTCCCCGACTTTCCCTTGTTGGCCCTGATCGTGTCCGGTGGCCACACCGACCTGGTGGTCATGGAGGACCACGGCCGCTATCGCCAGATGGGGCGCACCCGCGACGACGCCGCCGGCGAGGCGTTCGACAAGGTCGCCAGGCTCCTGGGCCTGGGCTTCCCCGGTGGGCCGGCCATCGAGAGAGCGGCGAGGAACACATCTTCGACCTTGCGCCTGCCGCGGGCCTGGCTGGGAGGAAGCCACGATTTCAGCTTCAGCGGCCTGAAGACGGCGGTTCTCCGTCTTACCCGCCAGTACGAGGGACAGGATGTGCCGGTGGCCCAACTGGCGGCGGCCTTCCAAGAGGCGACGGTGGAGGTGCTGGTCGCCAAGACGATACGTGCCGCCCGCGAGGAGAGGGTGAAGGAGATACTGCTCTCCGGGGGCGTTGCCGCCAACACTGCCCTGCGGCAGGCGCTGGCAGCACGGGCGCCGGTGCCTGTGCGCCTACCCCCGCCGGCCCTCTGCACCGACAATGCCGCCATGGTGGCCGCCTGCGGCTACTTCCGCTTCCTGCGGGGAGAGACGGTAGGCCTGGATCAGGATGTAGTCGCCGGTCTGGGGCTCACCCCGTCCTAAGAAAAGGGCTGGCAGGCTACTGCAAGAGGGCCGCCAGGCGGAAAGCTCAGGCCGCACGGACGGACAGGCAGTTCATCCACGCTCGTCCGGTCACGTCTTCACACCTCTATGCCTCTACGAGAGCGGGCAGGTGCCGCATCCACCCTGGGTGCAGTACTGGTGGTACAGGTAGAGCAGCCCCTGCTGGTAGCAGGCGTCCCGGCCGCCGCGTATGCTGGCAGGGGGACGCAGGGCCGTCTCCAAGAAGCGGGTCGCGCCGTAGGAGCCCGAACGGGGCAGACGCAGGAATAGGGCGAGGGCCTGTCGGGAGAGGGCAGGCAGGCTGTGAGCCTCCCCCCAGGCGGCGGCGAAGGGCAGTACGACATTGATCAGGAGCTCCAGGGCGCGGCCTCTGCCGATCAGCGCCCCTGATAGACGGGCCGGATCGGAGCCAATGTCATAGTGGGTCAGCCAGAAGCCCTCGGCGGGCACCATCCAGCGGGCGATGAGGCGGGACGGTGAGTCCCCTTCATCCGCCTCCACCAGTTCCCGCAGGCTCCCCACAAGGCTCGGCCTTCGGCCCAGCAGGAGACGGGCTGCGCCCGCCAGACGCCGCGCCGGCTGATTCTCAGGCCTCAGGCCATGCAGGCTCCACAGTTGGAGGGGGACGTGCCCTCCCCCTCGTTCCGCCCAACGCCTCTCCAGCCCCTGCACGTAAGAGGAAGGGGGTACGGGTAGACGGCGCTGGCTGGGAAGCAGCCCGGCCGTCCCCAAGAGCAGCGCCTCGGCCAGGGCCAACCCATCGTTGGCCAGGGCTCTCCGCAGACTCTCGTAGGGCAGCAGACGGGCCAGGCATTCGAATGCCTCCTGGTTCTGGCTGTAGCCGAGAGCCCTCAACAGCCCCTCGTACAGAACCTGGTTAGCCCCATCCCGGCGCAGGGTGCTGGCAAAGCGGCTCTGCTTCTGGCGAAAGCGCATCCGCCCCAGTCGTGCCGCGGTCTCCCTGACTTCCATCCAGCCCAGCCGGGCCACTGCCCCTCGACAGGGCTCCTCCCATAGAACCGGCTGAGCGAGCCAGAGTCGGAGTTGGTCTGCACGGCGGGCTACCCAGGGGGCGAGGGCGACCACGGCGACCCGTCGCCCGCAGCAGAGTAGGGTATCCTCCTCCACATCGTCCTCGAAGACAACGTGGAGCACGAGGTTGTCGTAGCGGGAGTCGCGGTGGTGGCCGTGGCCGCGGAAGCCGCTGGCCCGCACATGAAGCTCCACGTCCCCCTTGAGCAGCCGACCGCGGTCATCGGCGATGATGGCATCGACGAAGTCCGGACCGGGTCCGGGGCTGCGTCGTCCCCGGTAGATGACCTGGACGGTACGGCCACAGCGAGTCGTCAGGGCAGCCGGTGGGAAGCGCTGTCCCTCCCACAGGCGCGCCAGGTCCTCCTCGCGAAGGTCAGGATTGGGGGAAGAGTGGGAGGCAGGGGCGGCACGAAGCTCCTCACTACAGAAGCCCGTTTCCCGCCTTGCTGCCCCCGCGTAGGTGGCGGGCCGCTCCTGTACCAGTGATGGCGCCATGGCAGAGCTACCCCCGTCCCCGACTCCCAGGTTCTGGTTCCTGGCTCTCCGCTCTTGGGACTCTCTTGCCTCCTGCCTGGTAGGGGAAACCTGCACGCTCCGCCACCATGGTGAGGAGCCGCGCCGAGGTGCCGCGGGGCCGGTATTGCCCCGTCTCCCATTCGCTGATAGTCTGTTGGCGCGTGCCCAGCTCTTCGGCCATCTGCTGCTGGGTCAGGCCCATGTGGCGTCGCAGCGCCTCTACCTGGAGGGCATCCCAGACAGCCCCGGTCTTCCTCTTCTTGGCCATGGGGGGAGTTTACACGGAAACGTGTAGAATGTCAAGGGGGCGGATGGTGGGTCTGCTGGGCGGCGGTGCTGAGGTCATCTGAGGCAGAAAGAACGAGGATATGACAGCATGCGCGAGAAATCGGGCCCTGTTATGAGTTATCGGTCTCAGAGAGGCGCCTTTCCCTATGTTGTCCCCTCGTTACTCCTTGCGCGGGGTGGGCAACTGCGCTAATATTGCCTTGGTTAGCACTCTCAGACCGAGAGTGCTAACCTGCCTACCGGCAGGCCCAGATAACGGTAGGCAGAGATGCTACATTCGTGAAATCGCAATCTGGATAGAAGGAGGGTCTAAGGTTGGCGACCAAACTGATTCCCCTGGCGGACAGACTGGTGATCAAGCCGGGTGCTCAGGAAGAGGTGCTGGCAAGCGGCATCGTCATTCCCGATACAGCCAAGGAGAAGCCCCAGGAGGGGGAGATCGTGGCTGTGGGGCCGGGCCGCCTGGACGACAACGGCAAGCGCATCCCGATGGAACTCAAGGTGGGCGATCGCGTCCTCTATGCCAAGTACAGCGGTCAGGAGATAAAGATCGAGCAGGAGGAGTATATCGTCCTCTCTGAGAAGGACGTCCTCTGCAAGGTGGAGATAAGGAAGCAGACAAAGAAGTAGTGTGACTGCTCCCTCGCCCGCCTGCGTCGGTCAGGCCCGCCACCGGTGGGGGAAGCGGGTGAGGTCGGGAAAGGAAGGTTTTCATGGCCAAGCAACTGGTCTTTGATGAGGAGGCTCGGCGCTCCCTGAAGGAAGGGGTCGACGCCCTGGCTGACGCTCTGAAGGTGACCCTGGGCCCTCGCGGCCGCACTGTGGTTCTGGCCAAGAAGTTCGGCCCACCGGTAGTCGCCAATGACGGCGTGACCATCGCCAAGGAGATCGAACTCAAGGAACCCTTCGCCAACATGGGTGCCCAGCTGGCCAAGGAGGTGGCCACCAAGACCAACGACGTGGCCGGCGACGGTACTACTACCGCTACCGTCCTCGCTCAGGCCATCGTACGTGAGGGCCTTAAGAACGTGGCCGCCGGCGCCAATCCCATGGCCCTCAAGCGGGGCCTGGAGCGGGCCGTGGACACCGTGGTCGAAGCGCTGCGAGAGATGGCTCGGCCCGTTGCGGGCAAGGAGCAGATCGGCCAGGTAGCCGCCATCGCCGCTATCGACCAGGAGGTGGGTGACCTCATCGCCGATGTCATGGAGAAGGTAGGGAAGGACGGCGTGATCACCGTCGAGGAGTCCAAAGGTCTGAGGATGGAGACCGAGTTCGTGGACGGTATGCAGCTCGACCGCGGCTACGTCTCGCCCTACTTCGTCACCAACCCCGAACGCATGGAGGCGGTGCTGGACGATCCCTACATACTGGTTACCGACAAGAAGATATCCGCCATAGCCGACCTCCTGCCCATTCTGGAGAAGACCCTGCAGGTCACCAAGAACCTCGTGATCGTCTGCGATGACTGCGACGGCGAGGCCTTGGCCACGTTGGTGGTCAACAAGTTGCGGGGCACCGTCAATGCCCTGGTGGTCAAGGCCCCCGCCTTTGGCGACCGTCGTAAGGCCATACTGGAGGACATCGCCATGCTCACCGGCGGCACCTTCATCACCGAGGAGATGGGCCGCAAGCTGGAGAGCGCCCAGGTGGCCGACCTCGGTAGAGCCCGCCGCGTGGTGGCCACCAAGGAGGACACCACTATCATCGAGGGCCATGGCAGCGATGAGGCCATTCAGGCCCGCATCAAGCAGATCAAGGCCCAGATCGAGGACAGCGCCTCAGAGTTCGACCGCGAGAAGCTCCAGGAGAGGCTGGCCAAGCTGGCCGGTGGTGTCGCTGTCGTCAAGGTAGGAGCGGCCACCGAGGTGGAGCTCAAGGAGAAGAAGCTGCGGGTAGAGGATGCCCTTTCGGCCACCCGCGCTGCCGTCGAAGAGGGCATCGTTATCGGCGGCGGTGCCGCCCTCCTCCGCTGCCAGAAGGCCCTGGAGAAGCTGCAGAAGAAGCTGGAGGGTGACGAGCGTACCGGCGCTGGCATCCTGATGAAGGCCGTGGAGGCGCCCCTGGCGCTTATAGCCGAGAATGCCGGCCGCGAGGGCTCGGTGGTCGTTGACGCCGTCCTCAAGACCAAGGACCCCGACGTCGCCTACGACGCCGTGCGCGACGAGTATGTTAACATGTTCGAACGGGGCATCGTCGACCCGGTAAAGGTGGTGCGCTCGGCCCTGGAGAACGCCGCCTCCATCGGCGCCATGGTGCTCACCACCGAATCACTGGTGTCGGACATCCCCGAGCCGCCAGCCGCCGCACCGATGCCGCCACCGCCGGAGTACTAGGGCGAAGGCACAGCCTGCAATTGGCAATCGGGCCGTCTCCCATATCGGGGGCGGCCCTTCTCATTCACGGTTGGCCCCTGTGGTTCTTCCTAGGTTAGCCATAGTGGTAGCTGCGGAGCCCGATATCCGCCTCACAGCTACAGCTTGAGGAGAGAGCGGAAGCGCCCCTCGCTGCGGAAGGGCCCCACCACGGCCAGGTTCAGCCTGTCCGTGATCAGCAGCTCGTTGGCCACCCGCTTCAGGTCTTCGGAGGTGACCGCCTCCAGGCTTTGCACCACTTCGTCCACCGTCCGCACCCTGCCCAGCAGCACCTCCTGAACACCGACCCAGCCCGAGACGCTGCGGGTGTCCTCCATGCGCAGGAGCAGGCGCCCCTTCGCTAGCTCCTTGGCCTTGACCAGTTCCTCTTCCTCTATGCCGTCACGCAGACGGTGCAGCTGGGCCATAAGGGCCGTCAGCGCCGTCGCGGCGTTGCCGGGCTCCACACCGGCATAGATGGTGAGGGCTCCAGCGTCCAGGAAGTGGTTGACATAGCTGTGGATGTCGTAGCAGAGTCCCATCCTCTCTCGCAGCTCCAAGAAGAGGCGGCTGCTCATGCCCTCGCCGAGGACAACGCTGAGCAGATCGAGCACATAGCGGTCGGGATGCTCAATGGGCAGACCCCGCACTGCCAGGGAGAGGTGAGCCTGCTCCGTCTTCTTGTAGGTTACCGCCGCCCGGGGCCCCTTTTGCCCGTTCAGCGCCGGAAACCACCCCGACGGCGCTCCCCGCTGCCAGTCCCCCATCGTACGACCGATCAGCTCCAAGGCCTCCTCGTGGCTCACGTTGCCGGCCACGCTCACCACCATGTTGTTGGGCACGTACTGGCGACGAAGATAGTCCAGGGCCATGGAACGGGTGATCGTCGACACCGTCTCCCGGCTGCCGGCCACGTCCCAGCCAAGGGGTTGGTCCGGCCAGAGCACCTTGTCGATGAGGACGTCCACCAATTGGGCCGGGGAGTCGGAGACCATGGCCAGCTCCTCGAGGATGACCTTGCGTTCCTTTTCTAGCTCCTCGGGGGCAAGAAGAGAGCAGCGCAGCATGTCCACCAGGATGTCCACAGCCAGCTCCAGGTGGGGGCGGGCAACCTTGCCATAGTAGACGGTGAGCTCGCGGTCGGTGCCAGCGTTCAGGATTCCGCCCACACTGTCGATGATCTGAGAGATCTGGCGGGGGCTGGGCCTTCGCTCCGTCCCCTTGAAGCAAAGGTGCTCGACGAAGTGGGAAAGGCCGGCCTCGAAGGGCCTCTCGTAGCGGGAACCGGCCCCGATGTAGACGCTCACGCTTACTGACCGGGTGTGAGGCATGGGGGTGGTCAATACGCGGAGACCATTGGCCAGGGTAGCCTTGTAGAAGTCTTGCTCGTGCATCTGGGCAGTCTGATAGCAGGTGCCGAAGCTCGCCGCAGGTGTCGTTTCTAGCATTCATTGTATGGGCACGGGTTACGATATTCAACCGCGGATCGATTTTGCCAGCTGATTTATTTCTCTTCACGTATCCAGAAGCAATTTGTTGCTGCCGAACTTATTATCAGAGGGATCGGGCGAGAGGCGCCGATCCTGATAGGTCGTATTATGCCAGATAAGGTTGAACCCCTACGCAAGCTGGCCAAGATCGCCATGCAGAGCCTGCCAGGCAAGGGCAACCTTGGCCGGGTTGTAGATGTCACTCGCGATGCTGTCGCTGCTGACCGAGTATTCCTTGTCTATGTCCAGGATAGGGATTTCCTGACCTGCGGCGATTCTTCCTCCGACGACAGCCTTGGTACGACCCAGATGGGGCTCTGGCTGGTGCAGCATGAGATTGACATATGCGGCGGGCCGGTGGCGTTCAACATACGTGGTGATCGGGTAGAGGACGTCAAACCCGCCCGCGGCGCTGAGGGGCGGGCCTACGCGGGGTTTCCCGTTCACAGCAGTGGCAACTCCACTGTGATGCTGATCATGAAAGGTCCCTGGGAGCATCAGATAGACAATAACACCTTCGCCTTTGTGGAAGCCGTCTCTCCCGTCCTGACCCTCGTGATGGAGCATGAGCTGAGCGCCTCGCGCGCAGCTCATCAAAGGGAGCAGATGACGACCCTGGCCAACGCAGCGGAGCTGCTTACCCAGACCGAGCGTATGGAGGCTGTTCTCGAGGATCTGGCCACCGCTATCTCTCACTCCACCGGCTATGACCTAGTATCTATCGATGTATACGACGAGGCAGCGGAGAGGTTCGTGATAAGCGCCCTCAACCACGCGCCGCAGATCCAGACGTCGCTGGGAGCACTCTGGAAACAGCAGGCCCGCGGCACAATATATCCTGCTGAGGTGGTGCAGGCTGCCATGCGCAGCCCCAAGCCGCTCCTTTTGTCCGACATTCAGAACGACGAGCGGGTGCCGGAGTATGGGCGCGAGTTCTTCAAGCGTGCACACATCTACTCGGGTGGCCAGCTCTCTCTCACATTCCACAATGAGTTCCTGGGAGTGCTGAGGGTGGGTAGCCAGCACCCACGAATCTTCTCGCCGCAGGGTGTGGAGGTTCTGGAAGCGTTTGCCGCCCAGTTGGCGGTGGCCCTGAAGGGGGTGCAGATGTACAAGGCCCTCGCCGAGTCGGAGGAGCAGCTAAGGCGATACTCAGAGCAGCTTCAGTCGGGCATGGAGGTTCAGCACCGCTTGGCGAGGACCGATGCCTTGACCGGCATACCCAATCGGCGCTACGCGGAAGAAGTGGTCGAGGGTGAGCGTGCGCGGGCGATTCGGCACAAGGCGCCTCTCAGTGTGGCGATGGCCGACATAGACCGGTTCAAGAGTGTCAACGATACCTACGGCCACAAGGCGGGAGATGAGGCCCTGATCCAGTTGGCCGACCTGGCGCGACTCAGTTGTCGGCGGGGCGACGTGGTAGGACGTTATGGCGGCGATGAGTTCCTGTTCGTGTTGCCCCAGGCTGACCTGGTTGCGGCGAAGAGGTTTGCCGATCGGTTCCGTTCTCGTGTAGCCAGGCACGTGTTCCCCCTGTCGGCTGGCCAGAGCATACGGATGAAGATCAGCCTGGGGGTAGCGGAGCTTGACCGGGAGGCTGGCCAGAAATCATCGACACTCATTATGGAGGCCGACGAGGCCCTGTATCAGGCGAAGTCTGAGGGGGGCAACAGAACTCGGCTCCACCCCTCTTCGAGACGGGCCGCGTAGATGGTGCAAACCTCTTTCCCTTCAACCCGTGTTGGCCCGTGCCAGATGATGAAAGCGGCTGCGGAAGCCCGCCAGGCATCGCCTGATGATCGGCACGGAATACCTATCCTCACGACCTGTCTATTCAGGGTGATCAGGAGCGGGCCGAGTCTAAGGTAAGGGTGGTGATTGAACACGGGAACCACTCTGAGCGAGATCGTTGATGAAACCAGAGTTTGAAACCCTGCGCCAGCTTGCCAAG
>CAZSRY010000066.1:0-8558 GCA_964609475.1 uncultured Dehalococcoidia bacterium | reverse complement strand
AGCCGCCGCACGCGCGAGGTCATGAAGACACTGGAGCAGGAAGCAGAGGAGCGGCGGTCGGACAAGGGAAAGGGACGTTCCGGCCGCCGGCGATGAGGCTATGGAGAGAAAGGTCAGCCCTCCCCGTAGACTGGAAGGCACCGTGGTGGTGCCCGGCGACAAGTCGATCTCCCACCGGGCCGCTATCCTAAACGCTATCGCCGCCGGCTCCGCCACCATTGAGAGTTTCCTCCCCGCCGCCGACTGTCTGGCCACGCTGGAGTGTCTCCGCGCCCTGGGCGTCTCCTGGTCCCTGGACCGCAGGGAGGGCAAGACCGCTAACCTGTCGGTAGAGGGGCGGGGTCTTGACGGACTGCGCGAGAGCGACAACGTGCTCGATGCCGGCAACTCGGGCACTACGATGAGGCTGCTGACGGGGCTCCTGGCGGGCCGCCCCTTCCTGTCTATCCTTACCGGCGACGAATCGCTGCGCTCCCGGCCCATGGAGCGGATCGTCGTTCCCCTGCGGGCGATGGGCGCTCAGATATGGGGCCGCGGCGGCGACGCCCTGGCCCCCCTAGCGGTAAGGGGCGGGACGCTGCGGGGTATTCACTACCAGTCGCCGGTGGCCAGCGCTCAGGTCAAGTCCGCCCTTCTCCTGGCGGGCCTTCAGGCCGAGGGAGAGACGACCCTGGAGGAACCGACCCGCTCTCGCGACCACACGGAACGCATGCTGCGGGCCATGGGCGCCTCCCTAGAGGAGGAGGGCCCGGCCCTTCGGCTCTCGCCCGCCCAGCGCGATCTGAGGGCACTCAGCCTACGCGTGCCCGGCGACATAAGCGCCGCCTCCTTCTGGCTGGTGGCCGGCGTTCTCCATCCCGACGCCGAGATTCATCTGCCGGGCGTGGGCCTGAACCCCACCCGCACAGGGCTCCTGGAAGTGCTTCGGGAGATGGGCGCCGATCTCGAGGTGAGCAACGAGCGCAGCCAGGGAGGGGAGCCCGTAGCCGACCTCGCCGTGCGCTCCAGCAGACTCAAGGGCATCACCGTCGAGGGGCCGCGGGTGGTGAGCCTTATCGACGAGGTGCCGGTTCTGGCGGTGGCCGCCGCCCTCGCCCGCGGCCAAACGGTCATCCGCGATGTCGCTGAGCTGCGGGTCAAGGAGTCGGACCGTATCGCCGCCACCGCCCAGGAGCTGCGCCGGCTGGGAGCGCGGGCGGAGGAGCAGCCCGACGGCTTGATTATCGAAGGCGTGCCGGCACTCAAGGGCTCTTCTTGTGATAGTCACGGCGATCATCGCCTGGCCATGGCGCTGGCCGTGGCGGGCGCGGTGGCTCAGGGCGAGACCGTGCTCACCGGAGCGGAAGCCGTGGATGTCTCCTATCCCGGTTTTTGGCAGCATCTGACGGATCTGCTGGCAGGCAGGCAGGATTAGGGTCGGGGTAGGCCCAGGATCCTAAGACGGAGGTCCAATCATGAGTACAGACCTGATTCACGTTGGTTTCGGGAATCATCTGGCCACTGACCATGTCATCGCCGTCGCCTCTCCCAATTCAGCCCCGATCCGGCGCCTGATCCAGGAGGGGAAGACCAAGGGATTGACAATCGACATGACCAGCGGCCGCCGAGCCAAGGCGGTGGTCTTCACAGATGATGGCCACATCATCCTAGCCGCCATCACCCCCGAGACGATCACCGCCCGCGCTACCGGTAGGACTACCTACCATGCCCACCGGCAGGCAGGTCGGACAGGCAGGAGCAGCCCTTCCCGTGGAGGCGAAGATGACCGCTAGCATGAGGGCGACCCCGTGAGCGGTACCCCAGACGCTGCGCCGTCTCCTTCTGGGGTGCCGCTACTGGTGGTGATCTCGGGGCCTTCCGGCGTGGGCAAGGATGCTGTGCTCGCCCGCCTGAGGGACGCGATGCCGTCCGCCCACTTTGTCGTCACGGCCACCACGAGGCCCCCTCGCAGCAGGGAACACAACGGCGTCGACTATCACTTCCTCAGCGATGAGGAGTACGACCGGCTCCTGGCGGAGGACGGTTTCCTGGAGCAGGCCGCCGTCTACAGCCATCGCTACGGTGTGCCCAAGGCCCAGGTGCGGGAGGCACTGGGACGAGGGCAGGACGTTATCGTTCGAGTGGATGTGCAGGGTGCGGCGACCGTCAAGCGCCTGGTGCCGGACGCCGTCTTCGTCTTCCTGGCCCCTGCCTCGCTAGAGGAGTTGGAGGAGCGCCTGCGCCGCCGCCATACTGAGGCCGACGCCGACCTGCGGCTGCGGCTTGACACGGCCCGCCGGGAGATGGCCAGCCAGGATGTGTTTGATCATGTGGTGGTTAACCGCGAGGGCAGGCTGGATGAGGCCATCTCGCAGATCCTTGCTGTCATCGCGGCTGAGAGGCGACGCAAGGGACGGCCGCCGATCCGTATCTGAGACGTCGGTCACGGCGGTGGAAGCGCGAACCGGGTGAGACTGCCCCAGCCGGTAATTCTCCACTAGAAACCCGCTCCCCAGGAGAAGGGTCGAGAGGCAGGACGATTATCGAAGAGCACCCCCAGCCCTTACTTTGAGTTCGCTTGTTTTGAAAATCGGGGTGGTGCTATATTTCAGACGGTGCGATGCCGGACGCACCGAGGTGAGTTATGGGCGGCCTTCCGCCGGCCCTGAGGCTCGTTGGCATCGGTTGGTACATAGGGCTCTGTATAGCCCTTGGGGTGGGAGGTGGCGTTTGGCTGGACAGGACGCTTGACACCAGTCCCCTATTCTCCCTGTTGGGGCTGTTCCTCGGCCTGGCGCTCGCCTTCTACGGCGGCTACCGAATGCTAATGGACGTACTCCTGGCCGGAGGCGTCAGGAGAAAGGGATAGGGCGGTGCGCAGAAACTGGGTGATTCTCATCAGCCTGGCGACCGTCGCGCTGCTCGTGCTGGGGTTCCTCTCCCTTAGGTCGCCAAGGCCCATCGTCGAACTCAAGGCAGAGACTGTCCTTCACGTCGGCGGCTTTCCCCTGACCAACACCGTAATAACCGCCTGGATCGTCATCGTTCTGCTGGCGCTCGTCTCCTTCTTCGCTACCCGCCGCATGACGCTCGTACCTCATGGTCTCCAGAACTTCGTGGAGATGGTGATGGAGGCCTTTTATAACCTGGTGGTGACGACGGCGGGCGAGAAGCACGCCCGCCGCTTCTTCCCGGTGGTGGCCACGATCTTCTTCTACGTGGCTGTCGCCAACTGGCTTGGCCTCTTCCCCGGCGTGGCAACCATAGGCAAGGTGGAGGAGCTGAGCGCTGAGGCCGGGGAGTTCCACGAAAAGGGCTTCGTCTTTCAGGAGGCGGGCGGCGTGAACGTGATCATGCCGGGCATGCCGTCGTGGCCTCCTCACGAACCTCCGAGCATCACGGTGGAGGTGGGGGAAGAGGCAACGGCTGCGGAGAAAGAGGCTGCCCTCGAGGCGGCGACAAAGGACCTGGGCAAGGACGAGAGGGCAGGCCTCCTCGTCCCCTTCCTGCGCAGCGTCAACACCGACTTGAACGCTCCCCTGGCCCTGGCTCTGATGTCCGCGATCTTCGTTGAGTTCTGGGGGGCCAGCGCTCTCGGCTTTTTCCGCTACGGCAGCAAGTTCTTCAATTTCGGCCGTCTGCTGCGGGGCAAGATTCTGGATGGAATCATCGATGTCTTCGTCGGCATTCTGGAGCTCATAGCCGAGGCCGCCCGCATCCTCAGTTTCACCTTCCGTCTCTTCGGCAACATCTTCGCCGGCGAGATCCTGTTTCTGGTCATGATATTCCTGCTGCCGCTCATCGCCTTGCAGTTTGTCTATGTGATGGAGCTGTTCGTGGGGTTGATTCAAGCCTTCATCTTCGCCATGCTGACGCTGGTATTCGGCGTTGTCGCCGTCTCCGGCCACGGAGGCGAAGGCGAAGCAGAAGAGGGTCCAGCGGAGACGTCCTAGAGGGCGTTTCTGCCGGGCCTTGCTTACTAGAGAGCATAGTTTGAGGGAGGAAAGATGGACCTGATTAGCTTGTTTCCGCTGCTGCAGGTAGGGGACATGGGTCTGAAATATATCGCGGCCGCCTTTGCCATCGCCATGGGCGCCGTGGGCCCGGCCCTTGCCATCGGTATGCTGACGGGCAAGGCCATGGAGGCGCTCGGCCGTAACCCGGAGGCCCAGCCAGTGATCACCACCAACATGATCCTGGGCATCGCCTTCGCCGAGGCTATCGCCATCTACGCCCTGGTGGTGGCGGTCATGATCGGCTTCGTGTTCTAGGATCCCGTCGCCCGTCGAGGGGTTCAAGGGGAGGAGAGAGCGTTGGATGCCCTAGGAATCAATCTGCCGGGGCTACTGGCCCAACTGATCAACTTCGCCATACTCCTGATCATCCTGCGGCTGGTGGCCTACAAGCCCATCATGCGGATGCTGGATGAGCGATCGCGTCGCGTGCGGGAGGGCCTGGAGGCGGCGGAACGGATGAAGGAGCAGGCTGCCCAGGCTGACGTCGAGGTTGAGCAGCGTATGGATGAGGCGCGACAGGAGGGTCAGGCCGTCATCGGCCAGGCCCAGCAGATCGCCGCCCGTATCCAGGAGGAGGCACGACAGCAGGCGCGAGCTGAGGGCGAGGCGCTCCTGGCCCGCGCTCGCAACGAGATCCAGCTTGAGCGCGACGACGCCATCGCTCAGGTCCGCCGCGAGTTCGCCGACCTGACCATTGCGGCGGCGGAGAAGGTCATCAACCAATCCCTGGACAAGCGGGCGCACGAGCGCCTCATCGACGAGGTGTTGGCCCAGTCCAGCTTCGAGGATGAGCGTTCATCGTAGCGTTCGGCCTCCGCGCTGGACGCAGCATGAGATACAGGCCTCCAACCCACGGATAGGGGCAGCATGAGGATAGAGACAGCAGCCAAGCGATACGCCCAGGCCGCGTTCGCCGTAGCTCTCGAGCATGACGAACTGGATCGCTGGGTGACCGATCTGGAGGCGCTGGCGGCCCTGATGGGTCGGCCTGAGGCGGCAGCCCTGCTGAGAAGCGACAGGGTTCCTGACGCTGAGAAGGACGACCTGCTCAAGACGGCCCTGCCCGATATCGGCCCCAGGGCCATGAACCTGGCCCGTCTTCTGGTGGCCAAGGGTCGCGTGGGGCTGGCCGGCCAGATAGGAGGGGAGTTCCAGCGCTTGCTGGACGAGCATCAAGGCATGGCACGGGCCAGCGTGACCACGGCCACGCCCCTGAGCAGCGATCAAGAGGGGCAGGTGGCGACAAGGCTCGGTCAGATCACCGGCAAGCAGATCAGCTTGGAAACGAAGGTCGACGCGGCCATCCTGGGTGGCCTCGTAGCGCGGGTGGGCGACACGCTCATCGACGGCAGCACCCGTAGCAGGCTGCTTGCCCTCAAGAGAGAGCTGGAGGGTGCAACATCCTGACATCGTCGAGGTAGGAGACAACTAGGCGACCACATAGGGGCAGGAACTCAACCCTGTCCGGAGATCATTACAGCGGAGTGTGACATGGCAGTACGGCCCGAAGAGATAGCATCCATTCTCAAGCAGCAGATCGAGCGTTTCGGCGCGGAGGTGGCGGCCGTCGACGTGGGCGTCGTGATCGAGGCCGGCGACGGCATCGCCCGTGTCCACGGTCTCTCCAATTGCCTGGCCAGCGAGCTGGTAGAGTTCGCCAACGGCGCCATGGGCCTGGCCCTCAACCTGGAGGAGGACACTATCGGCATCATGGTCTTGGGCGACTACACGACCCTTGGAGAGGGTGACGAGGTGCGCTCCACCGGCCGCGTCGTCGAGGTGCCCGTGGGCGACGCCCTCATCGGCCGCGTCGTCGACCCGCTGGGCAATCCCCTCGACGGCAAGGGGCCCATCAAGACAGAGAGGACGCGGCCGGTGGAGCGCATAGCCCCCGGCGTGATCATGCGCCAGTCGGTCGATACCCCGGTGCAGACGGGCATCAAGGCGATCGACTCCATGATGCCGATCGGTCGCGGCCAGCGCGAGCTGATCATCGGCGACCGCACCACCGGCAAGAGCGCCCTGGCGATCGATACGATCATCAACCAGAAGGGCGGCGACCTGACGTGCATCTACGTGGCGATCGGTCAGAAGTCGTCCAAGGTGGCGCAAACGGTCGCCGTCCTGGAGCAACACGGCGCCATGGACCATACCATCGTGGTCGCCGCCGGCGCCTCCGACCCGGCCCCACTCCAGTATCTGGCGCCCTACTCCGGCTGCGCCATGGGCGAGGCGTTCATGGAGGAGGGCAAGGACGCGCTCATCATCTACGATGACCTGTCCAAGCACGCCTGGGCCTACCGTCAGGTATCGCTCCTGCTCAGGCGACCTCCGGGACGGGAGGCCTATCCCGGAGACATCTTCTATCTGCACAGCCGCCTGTTGGAGCGAGCGGCCAAGCTGTCGCCAGATCATGGGGGCGGCTCCCTCACCGCCCTGCCGATCATCGAAACCCAGGCGGGGGACGTGTCGGCCTACATTCCCACGAACGTCATCTCCATCACCGACGGGCAGATCTACCTGGAGACCGACCTGTTCAACGCCGGTATCCGCCCCGCCATCAATGCCGGCCTGTCGGTGTCGCGAGTGGGGGGGAAGGCGCAGAGGCGCGCCATGCGCCAGGTGGCCGGTCGGCTACGGCTCGACCTCGCTCAGTACCGTGAGCTGCAGGCATTCGCCCAGTTCGGCGCGGCCGAGCTCGACGCCGCCACGCGCCACCAGTTGGAACGGGGCCGGCGGGTCACCGAGGTCCTCAAGCAGCCCCAGTACGAGCCTATGCCGCTCTATCAGCAGGTGGAGATACTCTACGCTGTGGTGAACGGTCTCCTGGACGACGTGCCTGCGGACAAGGTGCGGGACTTCGAGGCCGCCTTCCACAGGTTCATGGAGAGCACCCGGCCGCAGATCGGGCAGGAGATCGAGGACAAGCAAGAGATAACAGAGGAGACGGAGGAGGCGTTGAAGGCGGCGATCGGCGAGTTCAAGCAGAGTACGCCCTTCTAGGCTCGGCGCCGTTTATCCGTTTCCTATCCGTTGACTTGACTGACCAGCTATGGCAACGATTCGAGAGATCCGCAGGCGCATCCGCTCCGTCACCAACACAGCCAAGATCACCAGGGCTATGGAGATGGTGGCTGCCTCGAAGATGCGCCGCGCTCAACTGAGCGCCCTGGCCGCCCGCCCCTACGCCGATAAGATGCGGGGGATGCTGGCGGACCTGGCCGAGAGCATCCAGAGTCTGCGGCTGGAGGCCCCTCACCCTCTGCTGGAGAGACGCCCGTCCCAAAGCGTGGCCTTCGTCCTCATCAGTACCGACCGCGGCCTCTGCGGCGGCCTCAACACCAACCTCAACCGCTACGCCGCCAGCTTCGCTCTTGAACAGAAGGACGTGGAGACCAAGACGGTGGCCGTCGGTCGCAAGGGGCGTGATTTTCTCGTCCGTATCGGCCTCCCCATGATCGGGGAGTTCACGGGCATCGGCGACTACCCCTCTTTCGACGACGCCCGGCCCATCGCCCGCCTGCTCATGGATGAGTACATCGGCGGCGGCGTGGACCGCGTCTATCTCATCTTCCCCCTCTTCGTGAATACCATGACCCAGCGACCGGAGATGCGTCAGCTCTTGCCCATCGAGCTTCCCAAGAGAGAGACGGAAGGGTCAGTGGAATACATCTACGAGCCGTCGGCGACGGAGGTCTTCGGGCAGCTTCTTCCCCGCTATGTCCAGAGGCAGGTGTACGAGGCGATCCTGGAGAGCTGTGCCAGCGAGCAGTCGGCGCGGATGGTCGCCATGCGCAGCGCCACCGACGCCGCCAAAGAGATGATCGAGGACCTCACCCTCACTTACAACAAGGCGCGCCAGGAGGCCATCACCAAGGAGTTGCTGGACATCGCTGGCGGCGCCGAGGCCCTGAGGTCTGCCGAATAGTACGGAGGTTGCTATGGCTAAGGGAAGGGTTGTGCAGGTAATCGGCACCGTTGTGGACGTGGAGTTCCCGCCCGATGAGCTGCCCGCCGTGTACAACGCCGTGGAGATCAAGATGAACGGCGGCAAGCTCGTCGCCGAGGTGCAGCAGCACCTGGGCAACAACTGGGTGCGCTGCCTGGCCATGGGCTCCACCGACGGCCTGAAACGCGGTGCTGAGGCCATCGACAGCGGACAGCCCATCGCCGTACCGGTAGGGCCTTCCACTCTGGGCCGTCTGTTCAACATCGTGGGCGAGCCCATCGACGAGATGGGCGAGGTCAAGGCCAAGGAGCGGCACTCCATCCACCGCGCACCCCCCACGCTTGAGGAGCAATCGACCACCACCCAGATGCTGGAGACGGGCATGAAGGTTATCGACCTCATCACCCCGTTCACCAGGGGGGGCAAGATCGGGGCCTACGGCGGCGCGGGGGTGGGCAAGACGCTCATCATTATGGAACTCATTCGAAACATCGCTACCGAGCACGGCGGTACGTCGGTGTTCGCCGGCGTGGGCGAGCGCTCTCGCGAGGGCAACGATCTCTGGAACGAGATGAGGGAGTCCGGCGTCATCGACAAGACGGTGCTCGTCTTCG
>CAZSRY010000065.1:0-8581 GCA_964609475.1 uncultured Dehalococcoidia bacterium | reverse complement strand
GCGGCTACCGCCTGCCCGACACCGTCCGCGCCGACACCGTCGAGATACGCTGACCCCCACGGCTGTGAAACCAGGCGCCCAAATCTGGTATTATTGTATGATCGGAATGTCGCTGCCTGAGGTTGGACGTCGCAGCTTCCGAAATACATATTGAGCTTGCCTGATGGCTACTAAGCTGGACTACTACGAAGTTCTCGGCGTGCCCCGAAACGCCAGCGCGGAGGAGATAAAGAAGGCCTTCCGCAGGCTGGCCATGAAGTATCACCCCGACCGCAACAAGGATGCGGGCGCGGAGCAGCGCTTCAAGGAGATCAACGAGGCCTACGAGGTGCTCTGCGACCCGGAGCGCCGCTCCTCCTACGACCGCTTCGGCCATGCCGGCGTCGACGGCCCCTTCGCCCGCGCCTTCGACGGATTCGACCTCGGCGGCTTCGGTGACATCTTCGACGCCTTCTTCGGCGGCACGACCTCCCGTCGCCGTCGGCCCCAGCGCGGCGCTGACCTGCATTACAGGCTCACACTCTCCTTTGAGGAGGCGGTCTTCGGCTGCGACAAAGAGATCGAGGTCGCCCGCCACGAGTCTTGTTCCGTCTGCCGCGGCCTGCGTGCCGAGCCCGGCACCGAGCCCGAGAAGTGCCCCAACTGCGGCGGAACCGGCGAGGTGCGGCGTGTCCAGCGCAGCATCTTCGGTCAATTCATCAACGTGTCCGCCTGCAGCCGCTGTCAGGGTGAGGGGCGTGTCATCGCCCATCCCTGTCGCCATTGCCGCGGCACGGGGCGCGAGAAGCAAGTCCGCAAACTCAACATCAAGATACCGCCCGGGCTCGACGACGGCTCTCAGATGCGTCTTACCGGCGAGGGCGAGATGGGTGGCTACGGTGGCGCCCGCGGCAACCTCTACATAGCCTTCTCCGTTCTCGACCACCCCTTCTTCCAGAGGGACGGCGACGACATCATCTACGATCTCAACATCAACTTCGCTCAGGCGGCGCTCGGCGACGAGGTCCGGATCCCCACCCTGGACGGCGACCATTCCCTCAAGATACCCGCCGGCACCCAGAGCGATCACCTGTTTGTCCTGAAGAAGCAGGGCGTACCTCACGTCCGCGGCGGCGGGCGCGGCGATATGATCGTGCGGGCGCGTGTGGTGACCCCTACCCGCCTCAATGACGAACAGAGGCACCTCCTGAAGCAGCTAAGGGAGTCGCTGGGAGAGGCGTCCACCGAAGACAAAGGCTTCATTGACAAGATGAAGGACTCCCTCGGCCCATAGCGTCCGCTCCGCATGCCTGGGGAGCCCGATTGGCCGTCCTCTCGACACTCTTGTCTCTGGTAGGGCAGCATCCATTGGAGTGGTTAGAGATAGCGGTACCGGCAGCCTCTGCGGACGTGGAGGCCGTCGCTGACGTTCTCAGGCGGTACTCGCCGGGCGGCGTCAGCATCGAAGAGCCCCTGCTTTCCCAGCGCGAAAGCGTCTCGATCGATGCCGAACATCCCGCCCTCGTCAAAGCCTACCTGCCGCGGGACGGACGCCTGCCCTCCCGAAGACGCGCCCTCAGGCGGGAACTCTCCCGCCTCCCTCTTGCCCGCCGCCTTCCCCCTCTGCGCGGCCGCTGGGTTCGCGAGGAGGACTGGGCCGATGCCTGGAAGCGGTACTTCCACGTCGAGCGGGTGGGACGGCGACTGGTCATACGTCCTCGCTGGCGTCGGTACGACCCCCGCCCTGACGACATCGTTATCCATCTCGACCCCGGCATGGCCTTCGGCACCGGCCAGCACCCCACCACCCGCATGTGCCTGCTCGCCCTTGAGAGACACGTGCCTGCCGGCTGCCGACTCCTCGATCTCGGTACCGGCTCCGGCATCCTGGCCATCGCCGCCGCCGCCCTCGGTGCCGCGGAGGTCGTCGCCCTCGACACCGACCCGCTCGCCGTGGCCGTCGCCCGCGCCAACGTAGCCGCCAACGGCCTCGACAGCCGCGTGACGGTGCTATCGGGCAGCCTTGACATTTCCGACCCCTGGCAAGGCGTGTATGATCGCCTGGCGGCCAACATCAACGCCGCCGCCATCGTCGGACTGGCGCGGCCCCTTGTGGAGGCCCTCAAGAGCGACGGCCTGGGCGTCGCCGGCGGCATCATCGACGAGAGGTGTCAGGAGTGCAGGGAGGCCCTGGAAGGGGCCGGCGGACGGGTCGTCGAGGTCATGGCCGACGGCGACTGGCGGACGCTGATATTCGAGGTTAGCGGTGCATAGGTTCTTCGTCTCCCCGGAGGTCCTGGCGGCGGACAGAGTGGAACTGAGCGGCGACCTGGCCCATCGCCTGCGGCGCGTCCTTCGCCTGCGGGCGGGCGATGCCGTCCTTCTCCTGGACGGCGGCGGCCAAGAATACGAGGTGGTGCTGGAGGACGTCGACGGCCCGACCGTGCATGGTCGCGTGGTCGGTCGGCGCGACGGCCCGCCGGAGCCGCAGGCCCGTCTCATTCTCTACCAGTCACTCATCAAGGGTGATCGCTTCGACTGGGTGCTGGAGAAGGGCACGGAGCTGGGCGTGGCGAGATTCGTCCCCCTGATCTGCCAGCGTGGTGTCGTGCTGCGCCAGCCTCCCGAACGTCGGGGGCGGGAGCAGCGCTGGCGGCGCATCATAACCGAGGCGGCGGAGCAGTGTGGGCGCTCCGTCCTGCCCGAGATCTCGCCGGTCACAGAGCTCGACCAGGCCCTCGATTCCGCGTCAGGCCTCCGCCTGCTCCCCTGGGAGGAGGAGCGTGCCCTGGGCTTGAGAAAGGTGCTGCGTCAGGCTCGGGCTGCCGAGAAGACTGCAGGGCCGCCGACCGTGAGCCTGTTCGTGGGCCCTGAGGGCGGCTTCACACGGCAGGAGGTGGAACGCGCCCGCGCCCGCGGCGTGCAGGTGGTGTCGCTGGGACGGCGTATCCTGCGCTCGGAGACGGCGGGCATCGCCGCCGCCGCCGCCATCCTCTACGAGCTCGGCGAGCTGGGGACCTAGCGTCAGGCTCGTTGAGCTAAGGGACCATCTCCTGCGTCGTCCAGGGCATCGGGTCCACCTCTACGCCCCGGATTACGATCTCCCAATGAAGGTGAGGCCCGGTGACCAGCCCCGTGCTGCCCACCGCCCCTATCAGGTCGCCCTTATTCACCATCTGCCCCTCCTGGACGGCCATCGACGACAGGTGATGGTAGCCGCTGAACACCCCCACCCCATGGTCAATGATGACGCTGTTGCCCCGCAGCGGCGCCGGCCCCACGTATGCCACCCGTCCGCTGTTCGACGCCACCACCCAGGTCCCTTCCTCCGCCGCCAGGTCGACCCCGTGATGGTAGCCGCTCACCGGCGCCCCGTTGTAGCTGCGCCCTATCCCGTACGGGCTGACGATGGGAGCCTGCACCGGCAGCATGAACAGCCCCGACCAGAGCTTCTGAGCCGTGAACAGGGCGAACACGCCTGCCCTTATGTTCTCTTCCTCCTGGGCCATCTCCGGCGTCAGCAGGGCGGTGCTCTCCGGCGGCAGGGTGATGTACTCCACCGGGTACTCCACATCCAGCACGCTGATCTGGGTGCTCAGCTCTCCCAGCAGCGCCCCGTTCTCCTCGAACAACTGGATCGTCACCGGGTAGACGCCGGGAGGCTGGTCGGCAGTCGTACCCAAGATGCCCCAGAAGTACCCCCCATCGGCCACCAGGGGATAGCGACGCTCGGCGAATATGGCCATGCTGCTGCTGGCGCCGGACGCCCACAGCCCTATCTTGGCCACATGTCCCTGCCCGATCTCAGCCGGTGATAGCTCTACCGGGGCAGCCGCTGCCGGCGCTGCTCCCGGCGTCGGCGATGAGGGGACGGCGGTGGGGCTGGGAGGAACGAGCGACGGCTCTACAGTGGGTTCCGAGAACGTTGGCGTACTCGTTGGGGTGGCGGTCGCCGTGGCGACGATGGTCGGCGTGGCAGTGAGAGAGGGCGTTGCCGTCCGCGTACTCTTCGCAATCGTCAGGACATCGCTCTCACCGGAATTCGAGGAACAGCCGGCAGCGAGCAGGAGCACCGCCAGCAGCGCTGCCATCGAGGCAATCCCCGCGAACCGATGCCCTAGCGTCATCGCCGCGTCTCCATTTCCGCTGCCATGTTACAGGAGGTGGTGTCCTTGGCGCCAGAAGGTCAATGCTCCCTGTCGTCGGCGGATAGTGGAAGCAGGGTCTGGAGAGAGGCGTCTGCAGGGAGTGTTAAGGTCGGCTAGGCGGCTACGGCCTTACCCTCGGACTCCAGGGCCTCGATGAAGGTCTCTACCAGTCCGGTTTCGAACTGAGTGCCCGCGTTCTTGTGCAGCTCGGCCACCGCCTCTTGGTGACTCATCGCCTTCCGGAAAGGCCGGTCCGAGGTCATAGCGGAGTAGGCATCGACCACCGCCATGATCCGACCCAGCAGGGGTATCTCCTCGCCCTTGAGCCCCCGCGGGTAGCCCGTGCCGTCCCAGCGCTCGTGATGGTTGGCTACGGCGTCGGAGACGTCCGCGATGTAGGGGACGCCTTTGATGATCAGCTCGCTGAGGACGACGTGCAATTGCACGATCTGGCGCTCCTCGGGGGTCAGTGGCCCCGGCTTCTTGAGGATGTGGTCGGGGATGCCGATCTTGCCTATGTCATGGAGTAGGCCGGCGATCCGCAGCGCGCTCTGTGTGGTCTCGGAGAGCTTCATTGCCCTGCCCAGCATCATCGCATACTCGGCGTTCTCCTCGCTGTGCGACTTCGTATAGCGGTCCTTCTTGTCCACCGCCCGCACCAGGCCGTCCAGTACCCCCATAGTCGTGTTCTGATAGGCGAACAGCTCCCCGGGCTGCCGGTTGGCCAGCGTCACCGCGTCGCCGCCCGCCCGCTTCGACTCGAACAGAGAGGCGTCCGCGTAGGCGAGCAATTCATCCCTGTTCGTGCTGTCCTGGGGGCAGACAGCGATGCCCATGCTCAATCGCAGGGGTAGCCGCTGGCCACCGTCCATGTGTACTCCTTGCTCTGAGAGTCGCCTCCGTATGCGCTCAGCCACAACCTTCGCCCTTCTCCGATTCGTCCGCGGCGCAATGAGCACGAACTTGTCGCCGCCGTATCTGCCGACGATGTCACCTTTCCGGCTCATCGCGCCTATCGTGTCGGCGACAAGCTTGAGCACCCTGTCTCCCGCCGCGTGGCCGTACGTCTCATTGAAAAGCCTGAAATTGTCTATGTCCATCATGATTACGGCCAGGGGATCGTCGGTCTGTTTGGCTTGCTCCATCGCCTGGGCCAGCGCCTCCTGCGTATAGCGATGGTTATACAGCCCCGTGAGGCCGTCGGTGTTTGCCAGCTTGGACATCTCCTCGTAGCTATCGCGCAGGGCCAGGCTCATCTGGTTAAAGCCTCGCACCAGGGTTCGGATCTCCTCGGGCCCCTCCGCCGCCATTGTCTGTCCGTAGTTCCCCTTGCTGATCTGCTGAGCCTGAGCCGCCAGGCGATGGATTGGGCCGGAAACGCGCCTGGCGGTGTAGAACACGCCGATTAGTACAAGGAGGCCACCGACCCAGGCGATGCCGACAAGCTGGGCGATGCGCATCCCCACGCCCGCCATTATGTCGTCCGTTGGCATCAGCACCGATAGATACGCTGAGCCCGGCGCGCCGGTTGCCAGCTCAGTGGTCAGCACTCCGTACGAATCGCCGTTGATCTTGACCTCTGCGGGCTCTCCCATTGACTCAGCGGCGGTCACCTCCGGGCTGAAATCGGGGGCCGTCGCCGACGAGCCCGTCGAGACACCGCCCACGGTGAGGGCCAGCTCAACGTCCAAGGCGCTCACCAGGCCATCCATGAATTCCTCGTCCAGACGCTTTCCCACTATGGCAAAGGCCGGAACCTCGTTTTCCTCCCGTTGGAAGGGAGCCAGAGCGAGAAGCCAGATAGAACCATCGGAGGCGCTGATCGTCGAGAGAGCCTGGGCCTCCTTGGCTCGCTCAAGGTCGAACCCCTCCAGGTTGGGGATAGGCCCGACCCCGTAGATGGGCGCCCCACTGCTAGAAACCAGCTGGACGGTGTCCAGATCGTTCGCGGCCATGATCGGCGTCACGAACTGGTCTATTGGGAGTGTTGCGGGGTCCTCAAAGGCCTTTTCTGTATCAGGAAGGTTCACCGCGGCCGCGGCCAGCCCCCGCAGCTCCTGCTCCTGTTGCGTCATCAACAGGCTCACGGCACCGCTCGTGCTTCTGAGTTGCTCCTCCACCATGTCGTTTGCCTGCCGGGTGAACATGTGTATGGCTATCACCGTGGCGACGACCGTCATCAGCACGAACATCGCCATCAGCGGTGCCAAGAACTGCTTGTTGAGCGTCCACTTCATAGGCAGGACCATCCTCCGCAAGCTTATGCTCGGGGGTTATACCTATACATAATCGGAAGCAGGCCAAGACCTCTGAATCCCTCACACGAATGGGTCCTGCGGGCCACCGCGCCGAATCTGATGCAAAACCATACTTGAACGGGTCTGCACTCATCCGCTACATTGATGATACGGTGTCCCCAGTCAACCTACAGTCGGGGCCCCAAACAGCGACAACAAGCGAGGTCAAGTGATGGGCCTCTCCGTCATCGATGCCCACGTCCATACCTATCCCACGCCCCAGGTCGGCCTTAAGGCCACCGGCGGCACCGCTCTCAGCGGCTGTGCGGGCACCGTGCAGGAGCTGCTGGGGCTCATGGCCGTCGGCGGCATCGACAGGGCGGTGATGTTGAACATGACCCCCGTCGCCGACATGCGGGAGGCCGCCCTCGCCCGCGGCGAAGGCCCTCCCGAAGAGGTGGCCCGCAGGATGATAGAGCGCATGAAGCGGCGCAACGCCTGGACCTGCCAGGTCGCGCGTGAGCAGCCCTCCCTCGTCCCCTTCATCAGCCTTGACCCCTCCATGGGCGCGGACGACGCCGCCGCCGAGATACGCCGGCGGGCGGAGGAGGGTGCCCGCGGCATCAAGCTGCACCCCTCCGCCCAGCGCTTCAGCCCCAGCGACCGCAACCTGTGGCCTGCCTACGCGGAGGCTGAGGCCCTGGGCCTGCCCGTCGTCTCCCACGGCGGCCTCTCTTCGCTGGACCCCGAGTCCTCCGAGCACTACTCCCGTCCCCGCGCCTTCGCCCCCATCCTGGAGGCCTTCCCGCGCCTCACCCTGATCCTGGCTCACCTTGCCCAAGGCTACCTGGGGGAATCGCTGACGATGGCCGCCAAATACCCTAACCTCTTCTTCGACTGCGCTACCGTCATCAGCGGCACCGTACAGCCGCCTTCCCTGTCCGATGAGGAGGCCGTGGAGATCGTCAGGCGCTTTGGCGCCGAGCGCATCCTCTTCGGCTCCGACTGGCCCTGGTTCCACCCCCTCCGCGACCTGGAGCGCATCGAAGCGCTTCCCTTGTCCGATTCCGAGAAACGCCTTATCCTGGCCGAGAACGCCCGTCGCGTCATGCGCATCTAATCGCCCGTACCTCATGCCAGTCTCGCGCCTAAGCACTGCATCGATACCCCCGGAGGTGGAATATGACAGTTGACAGCTTCAAATGGCTACCGCCCGCCATTGCTGCCTACTACAAGTCACTCCCTATTCAGAAAGAAGAGGTCCCCTGGACACCCCTGGCCAAGCCGCTAAACGAGTGTCGCTTCTCCCTGCTCAGCACCGCCGGCATCTACCTGAAGGGGAAGCAGCCCTCCTTCGACCTGGAGAGGGAGCGGCGCGAACCCTTCTGGGGCGACCCCTCCTATCGCGCCATCCCCCGCGATGTGCGCCAGGAGGAGATCGGCGCCGCCCACCTCCACATCAACACCAGCTACATCGAGGCAGACATGAACATCGCCCTGCCAGTGCAGCGCTTCCTCGAGCTGGAGGAGGCGGGCGAGATCGGCTCCCTGGCACCGACCAGCTATTCCGTCATGGGCTACCAGGGCCACGAGCCGAACCTGGATGAGTGGCGGGAGAGGTGCGGGCCCGAAATAGCGAATCGCATGAGAGAAGAGGGGGTAGATTGCACCTTCCTCACCCCCGTCTGACCGGACTGCTGCCTTAACGTGCCCGTGCTGGCACGTGTAATCGAAGCCGCCGGCATCAGCACCGTCGTCGTTACCATGATGCCCTATCTCGCCGAGGTCAGCGGCACGCCGCGCATCGTCGGCGTCGAGTTCCCCTTCGTCCACTCCTTGGGGCACGCCCACGACCGCGACGAGCACCTGAGGGTCATCCGCGATTCCCTGCGCGCCCTCCAGGATATCAAGCAGCCCAACGCCGTTGTCCACTTGCCTTATGGGTGGCCCGACTTCGAACACTGGAAGACGGCCTGGTACCCTCCAGAGCCGGCTCCCATCATAAAGCTCCTCCGTGAACAGGTCCGGCAACGGGCCGAGGCCGAGCGCCGGGGAGAGGGCCCAGCGTAGCCGGCGCTCTCACCCTTCCGGGGCATCGGCGGCGAATGGACGCTCGAGCGGCTCGACCGTCGCAGCCGTTATCGCCCTGTTGGGCAAGCGGGGGACTTGCTCGTTAGATGTCCCTCATTCATATTTTGCCCAGGACGAGTCGAGAGG
>CAZSRY010000064.1:0-8778 GCA_964609475.1 uncultured Dehalococcoidia bacterium | reverse complement strand
TTTCAGGGGGTGTCCCCCTGATTCCCCAAAACACCCCTAGGGCGGGTGGGTGGGAGAGAACAACGCGCATGTTGCGGCAACAGCGTCGACGCTGCTCATGTGCAGGGCGCGCCGCATCGACGCCCGACCAGCTATGCTTTCTCGACCACAGGCTTGAGCCTGAGGCATACTAGAGCCGATCGATGACCCTGAGAAGGAATCCTATGACCAGCGAGAACATCCTCGACCGCATCGTCGCCGACAAGCGGGAGGAGCTGCCCCGCCGCCGGCAGAAGGAGCCCGTGGAGGCCCTCAAGCGGCGTATCGTCCAACTGGAGGAGCAGCAGGAGGGCCGCGCCGAGCAGTGGAGCCTCCAGCGGGCCATCCTAGAAGGGCCGCGAGGGCCGCTCTCCGGCGGCAAGCGACTCCAGATCATCGCCGAGATAAAGAAGGCCTCCCCCTCCAAGGGACGCTTCATAACCGATGCCGAGCGCCAGGGCCTGCCCCGCGCCTACGTCCACAGCGGCGCCACCGCCATCTCCGTGCTCACCGAGGCCAAGCACTTCATGGGCGATCCCCAGCATCTCCTGGAGACGCGGAATATCCTCGACGGCTACTATCCCGGCGGACGGCCCTCGCTCCTGCGCAAGGACTTCCTGTTCGACCCCTACCACATCTGGGAGTCGCGTGCCTTCGGCGCCGATGCCGTCCTCCTCATCGCCGCCATCCTCTCCGACGACCAGCTATGCGAGCTGATGGCCCTGGCGCGGGAGCTTCAGATGGACTCCCTGGTGGAGGTGCACAACGAGGCCGAAGTGGAGCGCGCCCTCGACGCCGGGGCGGACATCATCGGCATCAACAACCGTGACCTGAGCACCTTTCAGGTAGACCTGGCGACCACCGAGCGGCTGCGCCCGCTCATCCCCAAGGACAAGGTCGTGGTCAGCGAGAGCGGCATCTCCACGCGCGCCGACGCCGAGCGGCTGGCCGACTGCGGCGTGCACGCCATCCTGGTGGGCGAGGCCCTGATCACCGCCCCCGACGTCAAGCGCAAGGTGCGGGAGCTGCTGGTATGATTCGCGTCAAGATCTGCGGCATCATGCGGGCTGAGGACGCCCTTCTCGCCGCTGAGGCCGGCGCCGACTTCATCGGCCTCATCTTCGCCGAGAGCCCCCGCCGCCTATCGGCCGGGCGGGCGGCGGAGATCGTGCGCGCCCTGGGCAGCCCCCTCCGCGACGTGGAGATGACGCCGCCCCCCCATGCCGAGGTGGCAGGCGCGGCCGACTGGTTCCGGCAGGCGGCCGGGGCGTTGGAGCGGCTGCTGGAGAGGAAGCGCCCGCTCACCGTGGGCGTCTTCGCCGACATGGACATGGAGACGGTGAACTCCGTCGCCGACGAGTGCGGCCTTGATCTAATCCAGTTCAGCGGCGGCGAGTCCTGGCACGACTGTCTGCTCGCCAATCGTCAGGTCATCAAGGCCCTCCGCGTCAGGGAAGGCGACTCAGCGGAGAGCGTGCTGGCGGCCATAGAGCCGGGCACCGCCGTCGCCTGCCTGCTCGACCCCCAGGTGGCCGGCGCCTACGGCGGCACGGGACATCTCCTGGACTGGGGGATGGCGAGCCGGGTCGCCCGCGAGATGCCCATGATCCTGGCGGGCGGCCTCACCCCCGACAACGTCGCCGAGGCGGTGCGCGCAGTCCGTCCCTGGGCCGTCGACGTCAGCAGCGGCGTGGAGCGGGAGGGCGTCAAGGATGGGGACAAGATCCGCGCCTTCATCTCCGCCGCCAGGGAGGCGACATGAACGTAGCTCTTCCCGACGAGCGCGGACGCTTCGGCCCATTCGGCGGCCGTTTCGTCCCCGAGACCCTGATGACGGCCCTCGACGAGCTGGAGGAGGCCTATCTTCAGGCCCGTGACGACCCCGGTTTCCAGCGGGAGCTGTCGGGCCTTCTGCACGACTTCGCCGGCAGGCCGACGCCTCTCTACCTCGCATCCAAGCTCAGCCAGCGCTGCGGTGCCCGCCTCTACCTCAAGCGCGAGGACCTGGCCCACACCGGCGCCCACAAGATCAACAACACCCTCGGTCAGGGCCTGCTCGCCCTGCGACTGGGCAAGCGCCGCATCATCGCCGAGACGGGGGCCGGGCAGCACGGCGTCGCCACCGCCACCGTCTGCGCCATGCTGGGCCTGGAGTGCGTCGTCTACATGGGCGAGGAGGACATCCGCCGTCAGGCCCTCAACGTCTTCCGCATGAAGCTCCTCGGAGCCGAGGTGCGCCTCGTCAAAAGCGGCAGTCGCACCCTCAAGGACGCCATCAACGAGGCGATCCGCGACTGGGTGACCAACGTGGAGACGACCCATTACCTCCTGGGCAGCGTGGTGGGGCCACATCCCTACCCCATGATGGTGCGCGACTTCCAGACCGTGATCGGGCGGGAGGCGCGGGAGCAGATCCTGGCCCAGGCCGGCCGTCTGCCCGACTACGCCATCGCCTGCGTGGGCGGCGGCAGCAACGCCATCGGCCTCTTCCACCCCTTCTATGATGACAGCGAGGTCAGGTTCGTCGGCGTGGAGGCGGCGGGGGAGGGTCTGGACTCCGGCCGTCACTCCGCCAGCCTGGTGCGGGGCAGGCCGGGCGTGCTGCACGGCTCCTTGTCGCATCTGCTTCAGGATGCCGACGGCCAGATCACCGCGACGCACAGCCTAGCGCCGGGCCTCGACTACCCGGGCGTCGGACCCGAGCACAGCTTCTATAAGGAAAGCGGCCGCGCCACCTACGTCGGCGTCACCGATGCGGAGGCCCTGGACGGGTTCCGCCTCCTGTCGGAGATGGAGGGGATAGTGCCCGCCCTCGAGCCGGCCCACGCCATCGCCTATGCAATCAAGCTCGCCCCGGAGCTGCCCCCCGACAGCATCGTTCTAATCTGTCTGTCCGGCCGCGGCGACAAGGACATGGAGATCGTTGCCCAGGCCCTCGGCGTCACCCTGTAGGCTCGTTGCCGTACGCCCCTTCGATCGCCGATAATAGGGCCACCGCCCTATCGCCGGTTCCTATTCACTAGCAAGGGCTTTCTTCAGATGCTGACCGAGACGGAGCAACCGTCGTCCGCCTGGCGGGAAACGATAGCCTGGGGGCCGAAAGAGGTCCTGCAGGCCGTGGGCGTCGTCATAGCGACCTTGGTCTTCGTGACAGGCGCCGTCGCTTTGGCCGTCGCGATCGCCGGCATCTCCCTCTCCGACGCCCAGGTACTCGGTATCAGCCTTGTCGCCACCATAGTCCTCGATTGCCTTCTCTTCGGCCTCGCGGCCGCCCTCAGCGTGGGCAAGTACCGTCTTCGCTGGAGCGCCCTGGGGTTCCGTCCCCTTGCCATGGGCCAGATCTGGGTTCCCGCCGCCACGGTGGCAGGGGTATTCGCGATCCTTGGGGCCTATGGCGTGATCGTGCAGATATTTGGCCTCGACAAGCTTGTTCCGGAGGAATCTCTGGACGAGGACATCTTCGGCAACCGGGCGCTGGTGGTCATTACCGGGGTATTGGCGATCATAGCAGCGCCCATCGCCGAGGAGACCTTCTTTCGGGGCTTCATGTTCGGCGGTCTGGCCAAGCGTTGGGGCTTCTTCTGGGCCGCCCTGGCCAGCGGGCTTCTGTTCTCCCTGGCCCACGCCCAACTGACGACCCTTATCCCTTTCACCCTGGTGGGTATGCTGTTTGCGGGGGTCTATGTCTATGCCGGCTCTCTCTGGGCCAGCATCGGGGCTCATTTTCTCTACAACCTGATCAGCTTTGCGATAATGTTGGGAGGTTGGTTGGAGTAGCTTGAGTCGAATAGCCGAGACCTTCGCCCGAACCCGCGCCGAAGGGCGGCCGGCCCTGGTGCCCTTCCTCACCGTCGGCTACCCCAACCTGGACGCGACGCCCGACCTTGTGCAGGCCCTTGTCGATGGCGGGGCCGACCTGGTGGAGCTGGGCATACCCTTCAGCGACCCCCTGGCCGACGGCGTCACCATCCAGCGCGCCGACCTCGCCGCCCTCGGGCAAGGGGTGACCTCCGCCGATTGCCTGAAAATAGTTGACAAATTACGCTCCAGAGGGCTTGAGAATCCCCTCCTGCTTATGGGATACTACAATCCTATTCTGGCCTACGGGCCAGAGGCCTTTGCGGCCGCAGCGGCCGCTGCCGGCGCAGACGGCCTGATAGTCGTCGATCTGGCGCCTGAGGAGTCGGAGGAGCTGCGCGAGCTCTGCCTCACTCGCTCCCTCGACCTGATCTATCTCCTGGCCCCCACGTCGGGGCCGGAGCGCATTGCCAAGGTGGCGCGGCTGGCGTCGGGATTCATATATTGCGTCAGCGTGACCGGCGTGACCGGTGCCCGCGCCGACCTGCCGCCGGAGCTGCCCGCCTTCGTGGCGAAGGTGCGCGATAGCACCGACCTGCCGCTTGTGGTAGGATTCGGCATATCGCGGCGCCAGCACATCGAGGCCGTCCGGGCCATGGGGCTGGATGGGGCGGTTGTGGGCAGTGCCATCATCAACGTCATCGAACGAGCCGATACTAATAAACAAACACAAAAGGTGAGAGAGTATGTGGAGGTGCTCACCGGCCGTCGGAGGGCCGCAGTTCAAGGCCATGGCGAGATGGGCTAGCAACGCAAGCTGGCCCCTCCGTCTGGGCCGCCTGTATGGCCCCCTGGCCGGCGTGTTTGGATGCTCATAGGCCGGCCCCCGTGCGACGGGAGGAGTTGGCTTGAGCGCGTTGAGGGCTGGTAGCTGCGTGCGCTGCAGAGGCATTCGGGGGGCTATCACTGTAGATAGCAATACCAGGCAGGACATATTGGCGGCGAGCCGGGAGCTCCTGGCGGAGATGATTCGTGCCAACGATGTCCGGCCTGAAGAGGTGGCAAGCGTCCTCTTCACCACTACCCCCGACCTCAACGCAGAGTTTCCCGCCCTGGCTACCCGCGAGATGGGCTGGAACGACGTGGCTCTGCTCTGCGCCCACGAAATGGCTGTGCCGGGCAGCCTGCCCGCCTGCCTGCGCATCCTCCTTCTCGTCAACACCGAAAAGCGGCCCGATGAGATCGTGCACGTCTATCTGAAGGGGGCCGGCATCCTCAGACCTGACAGAGAATACGACTCATGATAACTATCATGGAGGAAGTTGCGTGATGATGGTGGTAATGAAGAAAGACCATACCCAAGAGGAGTTCCAGGCGGTCCTCGACCACCTGAAGGGGGCGGGGCTCGGCGCCCACACCAGCGTAGGGGTGGAACGGACCGTCATAGGGGTCGTGGGGCACATCTATCCTGAGCTGGCGGACGAGATGGAGGCTCTGCCCGGGGTAGACGAGACAGTGCCCATCACCAAGCCCTACAAGATCGCCAGTCGTGAGCTGAAGCCGGAAGACACCGTGGTGAGAGTGGGGAATGTGGAGATCGGCGGTGGCGCTACGGTGATCATGGCTGGTCAGTGCTCTGTGGAGACCGAGGAGCAGATGATGGCTACGGCTCAGTTGGTGAAAGAGACCGGTGGTCACATTCTGCGGGGAGGAGCCTTCAAGCCTCGCACCAGTCCTCATGCCTTTCGAGGTCTGGGTGAAGAGGGGCTGAGGATCCTGGCGGCGGCGAAGGCGGAGACGGGTCTGCCGATTGTGACCGAGGTCATGGATCCGCGGGACGTGGAGATGGTAGCCCGCTACGCCGACATCCTGCAGATCGGTACCAGGAACGCGCAGAACTACTTCCTGCTGGATGAGGTAGGGAAGTGTGGCAAGCCGGTGCTGTTGAAGCGCGGTATGGCGAGCTCGGTGGAGGACTGGCTTCTCTGTGCGGAGTACATCCTGGCCCGTGGGAACGGGCAGGTCGTTCTGTGTGAGCGTGGCATCCGGACGTTCGAGACGGGCACTCGTTTCACCCTGGACATTAGCGCCATCCCGTTGGCGAAGCGGCTGAGCCACCTGCCGGTGGTTGCCGATCCCAGTCATGGCACGGGGAAGTGGTACCTCGTGGAGCCGATGTCGATGGCTGCGGTGGCTGCCGGAGCCGATGGGCTGATGGTGGAGGTGCATCCGAATCCGGACCGCGCCCTCTCCGACGGCGCCCAGAGCCTCAACTTCGAGAACTTCAGGAAGCTGATGGAGCGGGTGAAGGTGCTAAGCGAGGCCGTGGGTCGGCCCTTCGCCCGCGCCTAGACGACAGGATAGCGGAGGAGAATCCGGGGCCTCGGGTCTGCCGAGGTTTGGCGCGGGGCCCCGGGATCGCTATGTTCGAACTCAAGCTGCCCGTCTTTGAAGGCCCCCTCGACCTCCTTCTCCACCTCATCGAGAAGGAGGAGCTGGATATCACCACCGTCTCCCTTGTCCAGGTCACCGACCAGTACCTCGCGCACCTGCACTCCTGGGAGGGGCTCAACCTGGACGCCCTGGCCGATTTCGTGGCCATAGGGGCCAAGCTCATCTACCTGAAATCGAGGGCCCTTCTGCCCAGGGCGCCCACGGACGAGGAGGGGCTCGCCGAAGAGGAGGTGGGCCGCGAGCTGACCGAGATGCTCCAGGAGTACAAGAGGTTCAAGGAGGTGGCGACCGCGCTGCGCGCCATAGAGGACGAGGGCCGGCGCGCCTATCCCCGTCTGGCGCCGCCGCCCGACGTGCCCCTGCCCGCCGGCCTGGACAAGGTCACCCTCGACAGCCTCCTCAAGATATTCCGCGAGGCCCTGAGCCGCCAGCCCGCCGAGCCCCAGGCCACCATCGAGCGGGACACGATCACCGTCCGGCAGAAGGTGCAGGAGATCGAGACGGCCTTGAAGAAGAGGGGACGGCTCAGCTTCCGCAAGCTGGTGTCGGCCTGTCGCTCGCGGGTAGAGGTGATAGTCTCCTTCCTGGCCGTGCTGGAGCTTATCAAGGCCCTTCGCGTTTCGGCCCGGCAGGAAAGACTTTTCGCTGATATCTCACTCGTAGCCCTAGAGGCGCCAGCCCCCAGCGCCACATGACGATCATCGCCGCGGCGGCCCCGGCGGCGTCCACCCCCAGGTCCACCCACGACGCCTCTCGACCCGGCACGAATCCCTGGTGATACTCATCCGAGGCCGCGTACAGCACGGCGATGGCGAAGCTCAGCGCCAGCCCCACTCCTACCCTTCCTCTCCAGCAGCCGTGGGAGAGCTGCGCCCAGAGCAGCAGTACGGCCAGCAGGGCGTACTCCCCCAGGTGGGCGAGGACGGTCACTGGTGGGGGCGGCGTCTTCTCCAGCGGCCGCGACTGGGCGGACAGATAGAAGATGAACCCCATCCAGAGGATGGCCGGCAGCCAGGAGACGGCGAGTCTTCTCACGTTCATGGATAGTATTATAATCGACGCGGCCTGTTCGCGGCCGCTGTATAGATATTCGGCACATGAGGGATTCTTCATGAAGGTGTGAGATGGGGCGTGTGGCCTGGCGGGCCGGCCGCCTTGCAGCCTAGCAGGCGTATAGTGCGAAGAAGAGGAGCGAACGTCTTGATAAATCGTATTACGTATTCTATACTCGCGGGCAGTGGAACCGAGCGGCTGCCTTTGGCGTCTCCGTCATAGAAGCTGGAACCGGCATCAAGAGGGGGGGCAGATGTGATGAACCTGAGAGCGCTGAACATCAAGTGGGCGCTGGCCTTGGCCGCTGCCGCAGCCATAGGAGCGATAGGCGTAGTGCTGGTGCTGACCCTGATGGGGGGCGATGAAGAGGAGACGTCGGTCAAGTCGGCGGCCCCAACGGTGACGCCCTCGGCGACGCGTCTGGCGACTGTGACACCTGCCCCAACGGCGACCGCGGAGGCGACGGAGCCGCCTGCCCCGACCGAGATGGCGGCGGTGACACCCGGTTGCCCTGAGCCACCTTTGCGGGATGACCTTGCAGTCATCCCCGCTGTGCCGCCGGGCTTCAACGCCGGCGATATGCGTCCCTGTCCCGAAGGCTGGTCGAGAATGATCGATGACGTGGCCAAGTACACCATGTGCATTCCGCCCGGCTGGGGCCAGCCAGGCCCGGCCAGCGGCGAGCCCGCAGTTCCGCCCGTCGTGCACTACTTGGCCCCGTTCTTCCTCAGTCCTGAAGCATTTCCGTATCCTATCGGCACGCCCGGAGCAGTGCCGGCAGAGCCCGATTGGCTGCGGATCAGTCTGACCGTTCTCACGTCGCAGAGCCTTGTGATCAACATGTGTGAACCCGAGCTCGGTGTCACCATAGATTCCTTGCCTGCTGCGACCTGCGAATACAAGTACGATGTGATCAGGTGCGGTACGATACCGCCCTGGGAACAGCCCAACCCTGCTGGCAGGTGGAGCGGTTTGAATGTGTACGTGCCACTGCCTAACTCTGGGCCTGTGCCTCCAGATCTGGAGGGCGTGCCTCTTCCCAGGCCGACGGGTTCATATTCCACCGGCCTTTATATCCGCGCTACAGCCCTAAACGAGGTGATGGACCGCCATCGCGATCTGGTTTGGCAGATACTGAGTACTGTGCAGATCATCCCCTGACGCAGCCCTCATCCGCTCACTCGGCTTGACCCCTACCATCGCCCCATGCTAGTATCCCTACACTAGGCGACCGCTGACGACGGAGGGGAATGACCCCTCCTTCTTTTACTCTCGCGCTTGGAGGAGGCGCTCTCATGGCCGCAATGACCAAATGGGAGAGGGTGAGGGCAGCCCTCGCCGGCGAGGAGGTGGACCGCGTGCCGGCCGCCTTCTGGGGCCACGACTACCGCCGCGAGTGGACGCCCCAGGGGCTGGCCGAGGCCACGCTGGAGCGCTTCCGTCAGTACGACTGGG